>JADGCS010000100.1 GCA_015228875.1 Deltaproteobacteria bacterium
CTGCGAACAAAACATTGGAATTGATCAAAGCTTAAATCAAGAGTTTGAAGTTCGTTTGCAAATAACAACAGATGTCCGCCATCGATGGGCGAGTTTCCAAATATCAGATAGTGAGGCCAATAACAATTATTCAGAAACTGTTGTGACTCCTACTGAGAGTAGTGTTGCCGCGGTGTCTGCGGCCCTGGATTTGCCTCAGTCCATTCCTCTTAATAATGATTTACGGCACATAACAAATGAATTACCTCAAATTAAGAAACTTAGTCTGATTGATTATGGATTAAGATGTGCTACTTGTTCTGGCGAGATAAGGGTTAGTGCATCTTCTGCATCACTAAAGGTGATCAGTTGCCAGCATTGCAAAGCAGAGTACGGCATTACCAAATTTAGTGCTGCAAATATATTATTGATAGGTGATTTACTGTTGTGTGGAAATCTTGATGCCGAGAAGCACTAATGATATTAATCAAATTAGCTTAGGTCACAAAAGGGTTTTGCAATGAATGAAAATATAAAATCATGTCCCTATTGTGGTGAAACAATTCAAGTAAAAGCTATAAAGTGTAAATGGTGCAGAGAATTTATTGATGTTGTAGCCGAAAAATCAGACTCTGATAATCAACAAATCGTAAAACCACGAAAAAAATGGATCGTAGCTATTGTTCTCATTATTGCAGTTTATCTTCTTATATTGTTAGGATTGTTTATCTATAACCAACATCATAAAACCGAGACAATCAGGACCCAAAATAGCACATATAGAAATGGCACATACAGATTTGATGCTTATGCTTGGAAATCAGCCATGAGAAACCTTGACCCTAATTTTTCGAAAGCACCAGTAGAATTAATCACCAAAATGGTAGACACATTTAGTGCCTTTACCATCGAAATACAGTACCCCAGAGTCACTGCAAATTTTGGGCAAACCACCATGGAAGGGAGCCTGTCTGTCGTTTATAAGACAGATAATGAAGTTCTGTACAAAATGACACCCTTAGCGGAGTTACAAAAAGATCAAACCATAATGGTTAAGATTAATGAGGATAAATTGACTGCCGGACCTGATGGTAATGAGAAACAACTCATGTATTTTACAAAGGCAGATATTGTTCCAATGTTAAATGAGGGAGAAAATAAACACAACGATAATGGAGATAATGATTTAGAAGGCGATGAACGTGATGGAGGTAATAACTCTTACCAAACTACTACAAACACTCTGCCGTCCAGCGATCAGGATTATTTATTACCAAACAGCGATAAGGAGTATATTGATTACGATGATCTATCAATGTTTACACAGGATCAACTTGCTTTTGCCCGTAATGAAATATTTGCTCGTCATGGATATGTATTTACCGATAAACCCAAGTCAAAAAGGTATAAAGATTATTTTGAAGCAAAAAGTTGGTACCATGCCAACCCCTACTACGATGGCAATATAAGTGACATCGAGAAGTACAATATCGAAATTATTAAAAAGCAGGAAAAACTTTTGTTGCCACCAGTCTATGGGAACGATGGTGATGTTCTGCCCCATAGTAGCGAAAGACTCCTCACTGAAGAGGATCTGGAATATCTAACTATAGTCCAGCTTGGATATGCCAGAAATGAAATTTATGCCAGACACGGATTTGTGTTTAGCGATACTCCCAAGTCAAAAAAGTATAAGAATTATTTTGAGGCAAAGAGTTGGTATAAACCTGATGTGAATTACAATGGATTGGTAAGTGATACAGAAGAACAAAATATAAAATTAATAAAAAAACATGAGGGACTGTAAATAATTTTGTCTGCTATCTGCGAAATATTAGAAAAATTTTTTTTGGGCAGAAAATTATCCCCCAATCCTAAAACATACCAAAATCGCCGCTGAGAAGCGTGTCACACAAAGTTGTTTGACGGTGAGGGAAACACAGCCCCCAATATGTACATCAGTCTCCAAGTTTGCCCCCCTCGATTAGGGTGGTTTTATTGGCAATCTCAGAAATTCACTCAATTCGGCCTTGCACACCCCATTTTTTTGCCCACGAACATGGTATTTTGGCCTGTCCTCGCATCTGCAAGGCATTATTATTGTCAAATAGGTATCTGGGCCTGCCTTGTTTTTTTTCCGTGCCTTCTAGCATGCTTTAGGCCACTTTTTACCTATTTTTTGATGATGTTTTTTTAAAGTGGCCATCGGGGGTGCGGATCTCATCTAATCTTTATTACTGGCACTTATTAATTATTATCATTTGCCAATAATACAATAACGTGTTATTCTTTAGGTATGGCAACCCTGACAACAAAAAAAATTCAGCAAAAGATAGGCAAGAGGCTTTTTAATGCCAGAGAGGCGCACAAGGCTGGGGTTTCTAATGCCATGTTGGCTTACTATCAATCAAAGGGGTTTATCGAAAAAATTCATCATGGGGTTTACTCCATACATGGTCATGATGAATCTGCTGACGATACCTATTACGAATTCAGATATGCCAACGCAGCCACCAAAGGTAAGGGTATCATTGGATTGATATCGGCCCTCAATTACCATGATCTCACCGATGAGATTGCCCACTACGTCTATGTCATCATCAAAAGCACAACAAGGTTTAGAGCGAGTGACAAATATTTTATTGTCAGAAGCCACGACAAAAAACAATCTATAGGCGTTGATCAAAAAGATGGTTTTAAAATCACCAACTTCGAACGCACAATCATCGACTGTTTTAGATACAAACATATCGTTACCCTCGAAGTTGCTTATCAGGCCTTATCAGAGGCCCTAGCCGAGAAGAAATTAGATATGAAAAAGTTTATGACTTATGCCAAAAAGTTTCGTATTAAAAATCTGGTTGATACTGCTGTTCAGCAAATCCTCTGTGAGCAGTACAACGCCGTTACCAAACATTAAAAATGGATTACAAAGATATTAACAACAGACTGAGAAAAATAGCCAAACAAACGGGGAGGATTTATTTTGAGATCCTCTACTTGTTTTTGATGGAGCGGTTTCTGGCAAGGCTCTCAAACAGTGAATATGCCGATCGGTTTGTGCTTAAAGGGGGATTTTTAATGATTAAGCGTTGGGCCCCCTATTCTCGAACAACACGAGATCTTGATTTTGTTGTTCAAAAGATCCCCCGAGATGATATTGTAAATGTGCTAAACAAAATTTGTTCTATCAATCTGGAAGATGGCATCGAATATCTTTTCGACAACAGCTCAGATATTATGACGGGTGATGTTTACGAGGGTGTTAGATTCTTGGCCAAAGCCTCTATTGGAGAAAAAAAGCTTCAGGAACGATTAAGAATTGATGTTGGATTTTCTGATACCCCTGTTCCACCACCACAATCTTTTATCTTTAAACCAGAAATTCATTTGATAGAAGGTGAAGAAATCTCTGTTTTAGTTTACGGCAAAGAATCCATCATAGCCGAAAAAATCGAATCACTTGTTTCAAAGTCCGACGAGACCACACGCATGCGAGACATATACGACATTTGGAAGCTGCTTGGACAGATTGATAATTATGATGTGTTGCAAAACTCCATCAAGCACGTCTTTGAAAAAAGAAGTAGTCAGACAGCATCACTCAAAAACAAATTTGATGATTCCTTTATAAAAAGAATCAAGCCGCTTTGGAACATTTTTATCACAAAGAACAGACTTGAAAATTTGGATATTGATGTTGTCATAACCACAATCCAAGACAAACTGGCATTTGTTTTTGATATAAAAAACTAGAGTCCTCACTATGACTATAAAACAAACCAAACGGTCTCTTAATTGGAAAAAAATATTTGAAATAGCCAGAAAAGAAGAAGACTACAAAAAGATCCTAAATAAATACAAAAGATACGCTGTAACCAATTTTGACATCGTTCGATTCTATTTTGGTTTTAACAAAGATAGCGAGGAAAAAAGTAAAAATTTCTATAGCAAATTAAAAAGTATATGTGGCCAAAGAGAAGACCAGGCAGAAAATGCTCTTGGTGAGAAAATGTGTGATCTACCTGATAACCTCAGTCGTTTTTTTAAGGAAGTGCCGAACGAAAAGAATAAAGTCATCAATGAGAACGTTGTTCTGGACTTAATTGATAAATTGGTTGCTGCTTATCAGCACGAATTTTTTTTAAAAAAAGCAAACACAAAAGGAAAAAACAAAGCCAAATGCCCCCCAAAACATTTCGAACTGACGGCAAAAGATCACTCCATTATGCTGAAAAAATTTATTGCATTATCAAACAGCATGATAGTCCTCACAAATCATGCAGACATATGTGGTATAGATTCCAAAGCTGCTTGTTATATCATTGAGCGTCTTTCTACAGGAAAATTAGCCGCAGAGTATTATGCCCATGTGACAAAAAATTTTAAAAAACTAAAGGGGCCAAGCAATAATGATTTTTCTAACAAACATCTTTTATACCTTGTTTTGTATCTGGTTTTTTATGGCGGATATAAACAGAACGAAGCCGTTCGTGCTATCATGGATTTGTTGGAGTTGGTTGACAACAGATTTAGTGATCATCCTGTCTTTACAGAAGAGGTTTTAATGATGAGATTAAACAGAACTGGCAAAGCATATCTTCGAAAACGTCAGAAAAAAAATCATGCCTAAAAAAAATAACAGCCCCAAAAAGTCCTTCAGCATGGAAAATGTTTTCTAATTATTTTGCGGTTTCCAGCAGTAATATTATTGGGTTACAACATTCTCTGTTTTTGCCATCTCAAAAAATATCGTCAAAAATCAATCCCACTCGATATGATCTAATATTTATTTTTCATTAATCTTTCTCAATAAAAAAATGTTGGTGGTGCTCATTGTGAGCAAGAAATTTCCCACCAATAAAAAACAGCCTCCAACGACCAAAGACTTAAGCTTTGGTCTGAGGAGGCAAAGAAAAAAATATGAAAACAAAATTACAATCCGCATTAAATTATGCCCAAAAAGGCTGGTCAGTATTTCCTGTCCACTCCATAACCAAAGACGGCAAATGTAGTTGCGGCAAGAAAGACTGTACATCTCAAGGCAAACATCCTCTGGGGGCCTTAGTTCCTAGAGGACTGAAAGATGCAACTACTGATCTAGAAACAATAAACAGATGGTGGAAAGAATATCCCGATGCCAATATTGGCATTGTCACAGGTACAAAATCTGGATTTTTCGTCTTAGATTTGGACCCCCGCCATGGAGGTGACGAGTCTTTAAAAAAGATGGAAAAAACATATGGCCCCTTAGCGATTGCTCCACAGGTTAAAACTGGTGGTGGTGGCTTCCACTATTTGCTTAAAACACCTGTTGGAGTTCTAATCGGCAACTGCACTAATCTAGGTGGGTATTCTGGTATCGATATTAAAGGTGAAGGTGGCTATATCGTTGCAGGTGGAAGCAACCATCACTCTGGTGGCACTTATGAATGGATTGTGCCCTTGGATAAGATTGAAGACTTTATTGTTGATGCACCACCTTTTTTGCTTCAATTGATCGAAGATCAAAAAAAACACCTTAAGGGCCACTGTAAGGTTTCTAACAAATCAACTTATCAAGGCAAACTCAAAAATCCAGAATGGATGCGCCGTGCCTTAAAAGAACTCAAAGAAGGGAATCGCAATAATTCATTTGCGAGTCTCATTGGAAAATTTAATAGGAACAAATACTCCCCTGATTTGATCACCGACCTTTTAAAACCACATGCTGAGAAATGTGGCTTTCCACTGGATGAGTTGGAGAAGCAGGTCATAGACATGTGCTCAAGATATGCTGCCGATCCCACCGATTTTCCCGAATCTGAAGATTTTTCTTGGCCTGAAATAATACCCATGGATGCCTGGGGGTATCCCACAGACATTGACGGTTCTATGATGCCAAAGGACCTCTACGAATTGGTATGTCATTTGTCAGAGTACACTCAAACACCAAAAGCCCTTGTTGCTAGTGTTGTGTTGCCAGTAATCTCAACTGCCATCAGAAATAAATTTAGGGTCTCACTTCATAACTATACAGAGCCAGCGCCTCTTTGGACAAATTGTGTTTTAGAGCCTGGATCACGTAAATCAAGTATAGTTAAACTGCTTATAAGACCTATTATTGAATTTGAATCAAAGCTGCATAGCGAATGGAAAGAGATTCATGCTGAGTGGAAAGTTCAGGCAAGAGAAGCTGAGGTTTTTATAAAAAAGAATCTATGCAAAGTGCAACAAGACCCAGTGGAAGAGATAGTACAATTTGAGAATGAGAACGATATAATGGGTGACCTAGGCCTAGGTAGAATAGTCGTTGGACTGACCCCCTCTGAGCTGGACAAATCATAGAGAGTAGTAGCCGTAGTCCTTTCTTTCTTTTTTGCTTCTTTTTTCTTTCTTTGTGAATAAGTGCTCATTTTGTGGATAAGCTCCTAATCAACCGGCCTTCTTTTGACAAGGGCTACCATCTAGCCCTTTCTCAAACTCATTTGGCGGCATATAGCCAATCGATGAGTGTAATCGTTTTTCATTGTAGACATCTTCGATAAAAACGAAAATGTTTTCCACAACGTCTTCAAAATCCTCATATTCCGACAAATAAACCTCGTCATATTTCAGTGTCTTCATGAAACTCTCTGCTATAGCGTTATCATAAGGGTTGCCTTTGCGCGACATGCTGATCTGAAACTTGTTTGCTCTGAGTTCTTTTTGTATAGTCGTGGCATGCATATTGTACGCCACGATCCGAGTGATGCATACAACCTTCTGGAGGTTTGCGATTGGCTATTGCCATCCTGAGTGCTGCCAACGACAACTCCCTATCAATTCGCCGTGACAGTGCATACCCGATAACTTTACGGGAGAAGGCATCCAGAATCACAGCCAAATAAACAAAACAGGTCTTGATTCTGATGTAGGTCAAATCGGCAACCCAAACTTGGTTAATACGCGTGATAGCCAGGTCTCCCACGAGATTCGGATAAATGGGATAATCGTGATTGCTATCGGTTGTATAAACCTTGAACTTACGCCGCTGCTTGCATAGAAGCCTGTGTTTTTTCATCAGTCGGTAAATTCGCTTATGGTTGACCCCCGTCCCATCACGGCAAAGCTGTTTCGTGACGCGGCGGTAGCCGTATCGCGGAAACTCCTCTATGATCTTACGAATGGCCTTTAACAGCATTTCCTCGGCTTGGTCTGCCCGCTGTTCCTTCTTGTGATAATAATAGGTGCTGCGACTGAGTTCTATCATCTTGCACCTCTCTTGGATGGTCCCGTGATGACAACACTGGATGGCATCGCGCTTATCCGACGAGCTTGAGCCTCTCGGACTTTTTTTAAAAGGTCAATCTCCATTGCCTGCTGACCAACTTTGCGTTCTAACTCAGCAATCTTGTTAAGCTGAGCACCCTCAGCCGTTGGCTCATTATTAAACTTTCCTCTGTCATATTGAGCCTTCCAATAATAGTACCGGCCTGAATTGATTTCGTATTTTCTCAATGCCTCAGCCAAGACAACCGTGCCGCTCTGCACCTCTTCGACAACATTGCGCTTAAACTCGTTGGTGAATTTTCTTCTTGAATTCATTGTTTACTCCTCTCGACTACGAGGTTGTAAACTACTCGCTATTTTTTGTCCAATTTCAGGGGGTCAGTCCAGGCATGTAACATGAATCTCCAAACCCAATTTAAAACAGCGCAAAAAGATGTCTTAACATTATCCAAAAGACCGGATAACAATGTCCTGCTCGAACTCTATGCCCTTTTTAAGCAAGGCAACGAAGGCGACGTCACCGGTCAAAAGCCCGGCATACTTGATTTTGTAAAAAAGGCAAAATACGAGGCCTGGGAAAATAAAAAAGGGATGAGCAAAAAAGAGGCCATGCAAGCCTATGTTGATCTTGTGGACAGGTTAAAAAAATAAACAATCATCATTCTTTAAATTGGTCTGGACAAAGCCGATAACCATAGGGCAAGTCAATCTTCGTCGATTGCCCTCCATTGGGTCGTTTTGCTGTAAAAAAATGACTCGTTTTTATATGCATAAAATGCTATGATAGTGCATATTATCAGGAGGTGGTTCTATGAGAACAACGCTGGATTTGCCTGCAAAGTTATTACAGGACGCCATGAGTGCAACCAATCTTCATACCAAAACAAGGGTGATTATTGTTGCCTTGCAAGAACTCATCAAAAAGGCCCAGATTGCCGGGCTAAAAAAGTTTAAAGGCAAGATTAAACTGGATATTGATCTCGATAAAATCAGGGGGCGCTTGTGAGGGTTCTGGTCGATACGTCCGTGTGGATCAATTATTTTGGTGGGGGGGCCAAATCATCGCCCCTTGACCGATTGATCGACGATGATTTGATCGTCACAAATGAAATCATTCTTGCTGAGTTGCTTCCCTTGCTGATTGTAAAGAGGCAGAAGAGACTGGTGGGTTTGTTAAAAAAAGTTGCCCTTGCCTCTTTAAGTGTTGATTGGAATGAAATAATTGATTTTCAGACACATTGTATAAAATCAGGCATTAATGGCATTGGCATCCCCGATCTCATCATTGCTCAAAATGCGAAGCAGGGTCACTGTGCAATCTATTCTTTAGACAAGCATTTTGAGATGATAAAAGAAATAGCTGGGATCAAGATATTTACAGACGTCAAGAGTGCGTATCGGTTATAAATTGACGTACCTTCTCATCAATAAAATATGACCACCTCTAAAAACCCCCTCTGAGCAAGAGGAGGCTGGGGGAGTTTTAATTTTTTTTTAACAAGCGAACAGGCCTGCGGTCTTCGCGCGTTACGGCACTCACCTAAGTTCTGGACCAAAGACTGGGGGTGGGTTAACAAGGCCCCCAGAGCATCTTTTTAGAGGAGGGACCGCCATGTTAAGATTTAAAATTTTTAGTTTTGTTTTTATCATTATCCTTCTTCTCTACACATCCTGTACATCCGTTGATGATCCGGCCAAAAAAGAACTTAAATGGTATTTGAATGTTGTGCTGGTGCCCTTTAATCTCGAAGCCGAGGCTATTGATGCCTTGGCCGCTGTTTCAGGAGATAATTACCAAACTGACCAAGCGATGCTTGAGGCGATTCGTAGCAGGGTCCTGCCCAAGTTGCGTGAGTTCAAAAAGGCGATGAAGGCCATCGAGCCGGTTACTAACGAGGTGAGTGGACTCAATCGACAGTATCTCGAGGTGATTGATCTCCACATCAAGGCCGTTGAGACCCTCGAAGTTGCATTGATGAAGGGGAGCAAGACTGAGTTGGAGGAATGGAAAAGGCTCCTCTCGCAAAGGAGTCTTGTTTATAATAAGTGGGAGGTGAAACTGACGGAATTGAATAAGAAATATAAATGAGTGGTGTTTGCCAAAAACCTATCAAGGAGTTTTGTGTGAAAAAAATTATTCTTCTATTATTAGTGCTCTCTGTGATGGCTTGTAGTGCCCCATCAATCCCCCAACCCAATTTTGAGTACAAAGAGACGGTTGCAGGACTTAGTTTGCAGGCCGATCCGGAGGACCTTCAGACAATCATGAGTGCAGGACCCTTGTACACGCTTAGTGAAGCGGTTGACAACCCCACACTCAAAAAATACCGGCAACTCCGCAACGCGCGTGTGACCGAGATGATTGAAATGATGATAGAGGCTCAGGTCCTCTTTGACGAAACGATACAAGAGATGCCGAAGTATCGTGAGCTTGTGCTTGGTTTGCTTGGATTTTTATCTGAAGGGCTCGATGAAAAGGACCCCGATCAGGGACAGCTTAAAGTTTATGTCCTCGATACCGTTCAAAGGTACACCAACGCTGTGATCAAGACCACGGCCAGACAAGCCAACCAGAAGGGGCTCTTGAAGGCGTTGGAGGAAACAAAGACAAACAGCAAATCTGCCGAGGCCCTCTTTTGGTACTCGTACTATTATCAATCACAACTCATGGTCAAAGACTTGAGCCATGAGCTCACTTATTTTCCGGGGCGTCTTGTGGGGCTCGTGAGTTATGTTCAAAACAACAAACAAAAGTTCTCGTCTCAAAAATTCATAAAGGCCATCAGCAACTACGAAGCAAACCTCGACAATTTTTTAAAAGATGTTCAGGGCCCTTTTCAAAAAGCAATCAAGATTGAACTCGATATTGCCTTGGGCTTTAGGTTTTTGTTGGCCGCAGATTATGCCTTCACTCGCGGCAGTCTCGAATATGTGAAGGACACAAGCCACGAGATCCTTAAAATGGTTGAGAAAACACCTGTGAGAGGTGAGGTGACTGGGGAGACAAAGGATTTTTATAACACCTATGCGATCTGGCTTGGTAAATTCAGCGAAACGGCACTCAACGATCTGAGCCGCGTCAAAAAACCGCGCGAACTCGCGACGCTCATTCCGGTTTCAGGCCTCATTCCCACGTTTTTGTTAGCCACAGCACACGCCGGTGTGACGGATTGGCTCAGTCAGGCAGCGGGAGGACTCACTCAAAAAATTAAAGGGGCGGGCGAGGCCACGTTTGGTGCGGCCTCGAGCTGTGTGACGAGCCCGTGGCAGTGTACGAAATCGGCTTTTCAGACCGCACAAAAGGGCGTGGGGATGGCGGTGGACAGCGTGAACATGGCTGTGGGGGTAAGCATGGATGTGGGGGCCAATCTTTACTATGGCAACTCGTTCAAGGATTTTAAAGACATCTCGGGTGGCAACATGGTCCAAATGTATAAGAGCTGGGACGAAGGGAAGATGGGCTCGACTGTTTTAAAGACCGCGCGCGAATATCTCGACAGCACCGAAAAGGGTGTGGGCAGTACAACGGCAGGCATGGTGAGCACCGTTTTTGGTGATGGCTACACGAGCTGGGGTGCCGGCAAGCTGGCCGAAATGACAACCGGCATGGCAACAGGTTTTGGCAAGGGTATGCTTGCTCTGGCCAACACGCAATCCACAAGTGAGGAACTGCTTGAGGGAACGATTGATGTTGCGTTTTCATTTACAGGTGGCTCCAAGGCGGTGGTCAAGGGGAGTCAACTGCTCACAGGGACGCAGGAGCTTGGTAAACAGGTCGCTAAAAAGGGCGCGCAGGAGTTGGAGAAGGTGTCCATCAAGATGCAGACCGATGTTTTGAAGGAGAGTTCCAACAAGCTCCTCAACACGGCTGCCAAAAAACTCAACGAGGCGGAGCTTCAAATCATTTATTCAAATACTAAACAAATCGTGGCCAACGAGGCAAAACAGAATATCTTGGAGCAGGCCGAGAAAAAGGTGGCGGGCATCATGGGAGAGCTTGCCGAAAAAACGGGGCAAAAGGTTTGGGGCAACTTGAAGGAGGTGCCCGAGAGTATCTCGTCTTTCACAACGAAAAAGTTTGAATTGAGTATGCAAGGACTCAAAGAGGCTGGCAAGGAGGTCTTTGGCGGCACGCTCAAGGATTGGGGCAATAATGTCTTTTCGGGTGTGGCCGACAATTTCATCAAAGACTTTGCAAAGACCCTGCTCCCTCCCGCTCAATCGCAGGAAATACAGTCCAAGGAAAACATCATGGCCCCTGTAGCGGGTTTGCCACTTCAAGATCCCGCCGTCAAAGAGGCCTTAGGCAAGATCTCCAATATATACGAGGAGGCCCAGCAGAACATCCAACAGTCAATCACATCAGTCGATGCGCAAGCCGCACAGGCCGTGCAGAACAAGATCCAGGAGACGGTCGTTAATACAGCGATCGAAGAAGCTCAAAAAGAACTCTCCAAACCTGTGACGGCAAGCGGATCTTTCAGCGGCTCTTATTCTGGCGGCGTCACCATGACGCTCATTCCAGCGGGTGGTGGTGTTTCTGGCACGGTCACTACAGACTATGGAAGAGCCACTATCTCGGGATCCGTCTCTAAAGACGGAGTGCTGCAGGCCAGCGTTAACGGAGGAATGCGGTTCGAAAACTACGAGGGTGTTTGGGAAAACTGCACGCTCCATGCCTCGATGAATGGAACACTCAGGGGCCGCGGTGCCTCGGGCGATTATTCGGGCTCCTGCGCCAAAGAGGGCGACTCCGGGAATTGGAATGTAAGCTGGTGAGGTTTTGGGTCCAAGCTTGGCCGAGTTGAAAAAAATGACGAAGGTCAATATCATGCGAACTGATTTAAATTCTGGGACACAAAAGCAGAACTGCCTTGTGGGTTTAGAAAATGGCCTGATCAAATTATTTAGGATGATTAAATTATCAGCCACACCTGCCAAACACTTATACGAAAGGCTGAATTTTAGAATGTATGAGAAGCATGGTTTTACGATTAAAATGGAAATACAGCCTAACAAGGCGCTACACCGAACGCCGACAAGCGGCGCCGATGAGCTTTAACGTTATGGCTCCAAAATATTATTATAAGTAGTTGAACATATAATTGTTTTTAAATTATATATTGAAATACAATGCTACTTATCATACAATATTAGTATGACAGCAACTACTTTAAAACTAGAGGGTGTGCTACTCAAACAGTTGTATCAAATTAAACCTAAGGGCGCAAGTTTGTCGGCATTTGTTCGCCAGCTTTTGGAACAGGCAATACAGCGCAACAAAATGATCGAAGCCGCTCAAAAGTATCGTTCTTTCCTCAAAAATAATCCTGATGAAGCCGCATGGCTTGATGAATGGGAAGATGCCGACTTATCAACAGCTCCAACAAAAAGGAAAAACTAAATAATGAAAAGAGGCACATTGTATTGGGTTAATCTCGAACCCTCACACCCTCCTGAATTCGGCAAGACAAGACCAGGGCTTATCGTTTCAAATACAGAACAAAATCTCCATTTACCAACAGTAGCCATGCTCCCTATTTCAACGAAGCCTCCTGAAATATGGCCACTTCGTTTAAAAATCAAAACATCAGATCTCAAACAATCCTTTGTAGTCATGCCAGGTATTCGCCAAGTAAACAAAGCTCGCTTACAAGAGAAAATTGGAGAATTAGATCCAGAAGATCTCAATAATATGACTGAGGCTCTTTTTGCTTATCTTAATGACTAATGGCTATTGGGGGCCAGAGCGGGGTTGTCTCGTGCCATGAGACATTTAAATGGAATTTGGTTACAGACCACCCCTATGCCGCTCACATAAAAGGGACCCTTTATACTCAGATAAAAGGGACCTTTCAAACCCGGCCCCTTACACAGCATGTTGTTAGGTTTTAGTAATGACTAAAATTTACAGTTCTCTGAGAGCCATTTTTATTTCCCCCCAAAGATAGAAAGAGCGTAGCTTTGTCACGGTTCTGTTTCAGAGTTCTTTATCAAACACGATAATCTGTTTGCTGTGTGATCACTTTGTTTTCTCTGGCAAAGATTTTATCTCTTTGTCTGTACTGGCCTGGGTGATGTTTTTGGGACGAAGGCTTGTGCACTTGTTAAGATTGAACATCGTGCAATGTACAGTGAGTCTGTCTATCAGGGCAGCTGTAAGGTGAGTGTTTTGTAAAAAATTATTCCATTCTGCAAAACCAAGCTGGGTAGTGATAAGGGTTGTCCTGCTTTTTTGGCGTTTTCTCATCAGATCAAAAAATAATCCGGCCTGTTCCTTTGTAATCGATACGTATCCCAACTCATCAATGAGGAGGCAATCATAAGCCGCAAACCTTTTGATGACACGACCGTCCGTGTGATCTGCTACCGAACGATAGAGCTGATCGATGAGGTCTTTAAAGTCTATAAAATAACAGCTGTAATCGTGGTCGATGGCGTGGGTTAAAAAACTCGTGGCAAGCCCTGTCTTGCCACATCCTGTAGGGCCTATAAAGATGAGTTCCTGCCTTTTTTGCATGAACTCCAAAGAATCGTACAGATTTAAAATCATCTTTTTTTTGAGCTGTGGTTGTTTTTCAAAGGGATAGGTCTCCATGATAAACACCTCTTTGATGTTGGCCCGTTTGATTCGTGAGATTTTTAAACTATCTCGACGATGAGCATACTCACCGGATATGATGTTTTTTAAAAAGAGAAAATAGGAGGGGTTGTCTTTTTGAGCCTGCTTTAAAATATGATCCCAGTTTTCAAAAAGATATTTAAACCTCAAAAACTTGAGCTGCCTTTTTAATTCTTCATCGATTGTTGTTTTATGCATTATCATCCCTTTCATCATCATCATCATCATCATCATCATCATCAGACTTGCCCTGCAGTTCGTGATACGTTTGCAAGTCAACCTCACTCGAAAACCGTCCCAAAAGATAAGTTTCACGTTTCTGAAAATCATCACCAGTCTCTGTTTTTATTTCATACTCATCCGCAGATACGCACCCATCCTGTTTTAAAAGTTGAATCGCGATTCGTTCCAGACTGCCCAGACAAACCACATGGTAATCAAGTCCCCTTTCAATCGTTTTGATAAACAAGGGTAACGCCATTTTTTTTGATAAAATATAAATCTCACGGATAAACTTGTGCCTGTTTCTGACATTGCTTTCACGTGACTTGATATAGTCGAGATACGCCCCAACCTCTGGACTCATTTTGCGCAACAGGGTATCTTCTTCATCACTATGCACACGTTCTTTCGTCGGTTCATAGGGATTGGTGTTGATCCCGTCAGGGGTAATTATTTTGTACTTGATATCTTCTTCCGGCAGGTCATACTCAATAAGAAGTTCCCTGTCTTTGTGTATTTTGATTGAAGTCGCATACTCGATCACTGTGACCCTAAATCTCTGTTTACCCGGAACCCAGTAGTAATTGGTTTTAAAGGTGATGCGGCCATATTGATCTATTTCCCTTTCGTGAGTCAAAAAAGGTTTTTCAATATACGGTGGGAGCTTTTCCAGATAAGGCCTTTCGTTTTCAAATAAATCAGCGGGGATGAGACTGGTTTTTGACAAGGGTCTTTTGCCATAGCGATTAATGGCCCAATCCAGGGCCTGTCTGTTTAAATCCGTTATGTTTGTAAATTTGCGTCCCGGAAAAAAATTTGTTTCAACTGTCCAAAAATTCCTCTCTTTACCCGCCTTGCGATTGGAGTGCCCCTTTTCGTGTGCCCGCCACTTAAAACCATAGTGTTTGGCAAAAGATTCCATTTCAGGAACAAAAACAGCATCAGCACCTGTCCCGTACCACACCGCTAGGTTGGTGTTGTCTATAATGCATCTTTTTGCGCTGTAACCAAAATGGGTCAACGCCTCGTGCATAAAACATTTCATGTTAAAGCGGTTAAAACTTTTGTAAAACCTGATGTAACGCATCTTGGAATACCGATAGTAAAGACCACTGCAGATTACATTGGTAAACTTGTCTGCCAGTTTGATTTTGTATGGGGATGTGTCGTGTTGCATCTCTACCCCGGGCTCGTCAGGGACCTGATGGCAACGTCTTTGCCCTTTCAGACTTTTTGAAATCTCCATTTCCTGGATGAGTCTTGTGAGGGTGGAGTAGCCAATCTTGATCTGATGATCTTCGGTCAGCTTTTCGTAAACGCGTTGAACATAGCCTTTGCATTCTGCATGGACTTTTTTGAGCAGGTCTTCATCGATCAGGGTCTTGTCACAACGTTTTTGACAGGGGCGCTCCCCTTCAAAAAAGATAATCCGCCTGACCGTTTTTTTGTCCATTTTGAGCAGTCTCGCTATTTCTTTTTTGCTCTTGCCCTCTTGGAACAGGGCATAAACCGCTTTTCTTTTGTCCTCTTTTATCATGATGTCTTTCTTTCTGGTGATTTGTGTCGACAAAAAGTTTAAGCGTGTGTGTAAAATCACCGACTCTGCTTAAAATCCCTTCGGTCAGGAGTAGGGCTTCCCTGAAAAATGATGCTGTCTTGAGGCGCTCATCTTGTATGCTGTGCAAAATATGGTTCATGTACTTTTGGCTGATTTTTAAATCTTTGATGACCCTTTGTTCCAATTCATTCATGTCGTTTGGATTAACACCAACGCTGTTGCTGTCGCGGTGCTTTAATTGCCCGATGGTCCAGGAGAGATTGCCTGTTTTGATCTGGTCTTTTGTTTCATGTCCGCCAAAAAAAAAACAATAGGCCAGTTTGTCGATATCACGCGTGCTCTGGTGTTTACCGGCAACAGCTTTAACAAAATCATCAATCTCTGATTTTTTGATTTTTTGTACGCGCGTAAACTGTCGTAAAGTATACATATAGGATCTGGCAGGAAAACGACCGGCAAAGATTTCCTGCTTAACAAACTCGCTCATCTCAGACAAAATGCCCAGACGGGTGCTGACCCATGCAGTGCTTTTCTCAAGACGACGGGCTATTTCTGCGGTTTCAAGACCGTGCGTCGATGACAGGGCATCCACCAGGGCAGCCTGTTCCAAAATGTTGAGGGTCCTGCTGTTGCCTGCCTGCAGGAGTTTTAAAATCCCATCGGCTTCATCGGTGGATAATTCAACACAGGGAATAGTTTTAAGCGCCAGTTTTCTGGCCGCCCGATATCTTTTAAATCCATCGATGAGGATAAAATGTTTTTCTGCCGTCACGATGCATTGGAGTGGCTCCCGAATGCCTGATTCGAGTACAGAAGATAAAATGATTTTTTCTTGATAAGGATCTTTCAATCGAAATGTTTCAAGCCTGGTATTGATGCCGTTGATTTCAACAAATTCCATACTGTGTCCGCCTCTGGAGGACTGTGTCCGCCTCTGGATAAAAGTTACCTCAGATATCTGGGATACTACCCCTTTCTACCCAAAAGGGAAGGCCCCGTTGTCTCCATTTTTTTAAAAATCTGCACAG
>JADGCS010000101.1 GCA_015228875.1 Deltaproteobacteria bacterium
TCCACGCCAAAGAGGATCCAGTGGGCCAAACTGATTGCCAGAACCTTTGGCGAGATTCCGACAATAAAGAAGTCGTTGTCTACAGGACATGGGCTCCAAATTACTTGGTGTTTTAAGGGAATAAATTTATGTATAGGAATTTCAAAGTCGACAGAGCGCGGGTGCGTTCCTTGCATAACGGAGGAACTCAATCGCGTCAAAGTCAAGTTAGTAACTTGTAATTAAAATTCTTTAATAAATACCACGCACCGCGGCCCGCGCCATGTTTTTCCAAACAACCTTTTTTCACAAGATT
Organism: Deltaproteobacteria bacterium; assembly: GCA_015228875.1. Taxonomy (GTDB): domain Bacteria; phylum UBA10199; class UBA10199; order UBA10199; family JADGCS01; genus JADGCS01. Next base: position 296 of record JADGCS010000101.1, read on the forward strand.
TTTAATATGGTCCTTAATGGTATTTCTATTACTACCGGTAACTTTGACAGCTTCACCGACCGTGACTTTTCCATGCTCACGTGCAATTTCGAGAATCTTAATTGAAAGCTCTGGCAATGCCCCTGCAAGAATCTGCTCCTTTTCAATCTTTTTTTCCAACCGATCTTTTTGTTCCTTGAGTGCGTTCAAAAAGTATATAATCCACGGCTGCCAGTTTGGTGAATCTGTTCGTATTGTGATTTGCGTTTGCCTTAAGGAAAGATAATAAGATTTTTTGCTCTGCTCAACCACGCTCTCCAAAGAACTATAAGGAGCATAAACATATCCTGCCCTAAGTAAGAGAAGAGTAGTTAATATTCTGGAAAGTCGCCCGTTCCCGTCTTGAAAAGGATGAATGGCAAGAAATGTAACAACAAAGACAGCAATGATTATGAGCGGGTGCGTTTTGTTTTCAGAAAAACTTGTCAGTGTCCACTCAACCAATTCTCTCATCAGCTTTGGTGTCTCAAAAGGTGTTGCTGTCTGGAATACAACGCCAAGACTTTTTCCATCGGGGCCAAAGGCCTCAACATGATTGGGCAAAGTTTTGTACTCTCCTCGGTGTCGTTCATCCTTGTCGGAATATTTAAGCAAATCTCTGTGTAATTGTTTGATGTGATTTTCTGTCAGTAAGATTGCATCAAAATTAGCAAAGATCGTATGCATGACTAAAGCATAGCCGGCGACTTCCTGCTCATCTCGCGTGGAAAATTTTTTGATCTCAAAATTTGAGAGAAGTTGATCTACTTCTCGGTCAGACAATTTCGCACCTTCAATACGTGTCGATGAGCCTATGCTTTCAATGGTTGCCACACGGCGCAGGCTGTAAAGTCGATCCGGTGCAATGCGGCCGATAGCCTTCCATGCCCCCTTAAACTCGTCGATTTTGGCTATCGTCTTTAAAATTTCACCTGTAATTTGGATTGTTGATATGTTTAGGGCGACATCCATTTTTCCATCCATTTTCATCCGTTTAATAATGACACATTGACACCCATTTGTCCATCCATTTTCACCCATTTAACCATTCCAGTTCAGGTCGTCATCTCAGACAGATATTTGAAGTCATCCCAGACGGAGTAAGCTTTTTTATCAAAGCCAATGCTTTTTTTGTGTAAAATCACCACCAGCTGGCTGCCCTTAAGGCCACTGTAACAAGGGTGACGGGGATGTGGGTTTTCATAAAACTTTAATGCCTCGTTTTTTTTTGGTGGTTTTTTTTGACAGGTGTTTTTTTCTTCACAACAACACCCTTCTTTTTTTTTGCCAATTTATTTTTGGAGTCAATGCGTTTGGATGACACCCTCTTTTTTACAGGTTTTGCGGGTGCAATAGGGGTGTCCGAATCCAGTTCGATCCCAAATAATTTTGAAAGATCCCCGGATTTAAGCACCTTGCCGGTTTGTTTTTTAACCGTAGTAATCTCTGTTGTCCCGGCGGCAATGAGTTCGAGGTGATCGACATGGCGAAGTTTAAAAAAGAGTTCGGGCTGTTTGTCTAATTGCGCCCCAACCCCATACAGTGTAGCCGCAACATGTTTGCACATGACGGCACCGTCCGAACACGAGCAATCCATCTTTATCTGCTTTGGTGCAGGAAACAAACCCTTTTGCCTGTCGGTTATAATACCCATGACTGATTTAGAAAACTTTCCCTGCAGGAGTTCAACAAGTGAATCAATCTGACCCGAATAAAAAAAACATGACGGTCGTTGCGATTGTTTTATTCCACCTGTGAACCTTTAATCACAATCCTTCCCTCAATCTTTGGTGAGATCACTTTCTTTGCAATAATATCATCCGTGACTGCCTTAAAATCGAGGGGGCCCGCGTTTTCATCGAGGATGAGCGGTTTTGTACTCAAGAATGGGTAGCCGTCGCCGCCCTTTGCGATAAAATTGTTTGTAGCGAGGGTGTACTGTTTTTCTTTGATGACGGGGGTGTTATTGATCAGGATTGTTTCGACACGCTGACCGGCGGGCTTGGTTGCGTTGGCAATGATCCGTATCCCCGATACATGAGGAAACGCGCCGTACTGCTCGGGGTACATTTTAAAACCGTGTTCGATGATTTGGTAGAGTTCTTCGCCCGTGACGGCTAAGGTGACGATGCGGTTATCAAACGGCAACTCGTCATAAATATCCTTTAATGTGAGGGGGCCTTTGGGGATTACAATCCCGCTGCGAATACCGCCGCCATTAATGATGCTGATGTCCGCGTTTGTGACCTTGCGAAAGACATCGGTCACGTAGTTTCCAAAGTTTGATTCTTTACGGCGCACGGTGGTGCGCAGCGTGTCGAGGGGTTCGGTGGTTGTGCCAATGATTGTGGAGAGGCTTTGATCAAATTTTTGCGTGTAGGATGCCACGACACCTGCCATAGTAGGGTCTGGCGTCCAGGTCTCATCAATGGGGATGTTGCGGGCGGTGATGCCGACATGGTTGGGGGCATCGATCGTGAGTGTGATGATGCCCATTGACTGCCAGTTCATGCCCGTCTTCCAGATCAGTTGGTCCCCCAGTTTTTTTTCGATAAATTCGTGATCATGCCCGCCGAGGATCAGGTTGATCTCGGGGACTTTTTTAAGAAGCATTTCATCATCGGCCAGACGCATGTGTGTGAGTGCGATGATGACCTTGGCCCCTTGGGTTTTGAGGTCTTGAGCAAGCCTTTGAGCCGTGCTGATGTGATCAACATACCTGATTTTTTTTGACGAGCTACCGACGGACTCAAGCCAGTCCCCGGCGACACCGATCAACCCGACCTTGATGCCGCCCCGGTCTATCAGTGCCGATTGGCTTGTGCCTTCGATGGGCCTTAAGTCGTGGAGCAGCATGTTGGCGCACAACCAGGTGAACTGCGATTTTTTAAACCGCGCCACTGTGTCGGTCATTTCAAAATCAAACTCATGATTGCCGCACACCGCGTAATCAACCCCAAGTCTGTTAAAGACGTCCACGACCTGCGCACCCTTGTAATAATTGGAGAGGGCGGCCCCGCCAAAGGCATCGCCGCTAAACAGAATAAGCGGGTCTTTGCCCTTATATTGCTTGATCACAGCAGCCGCCCGCGCCGCACCGCCTATCTTTCCGCCCTGTGTGCTCTCGATGTTGACCACATCGTTAAAGTGCAGGATGTGGATTTCATTTGCGACCCTGCCGTTGCAGTTTAAGAGAAAGACAAAATGGATGATCAGCAAGAGGGTGATGGGGTTTGTTTTTTTCATATGGTTTTAAGTTGGTTGAGGTTGAAAGATCAACGCGTCGCCTTTCCCCTGTAGGGAATTCTGTCCTATTCTTCAAGGGATTTGCTTATGATCACCCTTCTCAGTAATGACAGCGTGGGTGGGCACGACGGCGGCATTGTTTGAACGATGCAAATTTCTGTCGTGTCAAAAAATGGATTGTCGCAGAAGGACAACAGAAGGCACAGTAAGTTTTTTTATGTGTGCTGTCCGGACGACTGAGTGGGTGTTTGATAAAAAGTTCTGGTACAGCGGTAAACGAATCCAGCCAGACGTCGTTGTCTAAGAGCAGGGTCGAGGGCTTGAGATTGGCTTTGCCATCACAGACGTGGGGCGTGTTGTTTTTTTTGAGTTCCCTTTCACATTCTTTAAATCTTTGCTTCATGGCCCACTCCATGAGATCAAAGCGGATCACATCGTTTAAGACATTATGTTTTGCGGCATATCGGGGAGGACATAGCAGCTTGCTGATTTTTTTTATAGATGACCTGATGTTGGCCCTGATACTTGAGGCCGCAGCATGCATGTCCTCGTTGATGTCCAGTAGTGTGTGACTTGCAAGGATTTTGTCGTCTTCTAACCAGCAGGGCGCTTGTTTTTGCGTCCTTTGAATATATTTTTCTGTCCGGTAAAGAATTTTTGTCAGTTGAAAGAGCAGGATCAGGCGGTGGCATTTTGCATAATCGTCCAGCCCCATCTCTAACGGGAAAGCGTAATTTTGCGGTGCGGGTAGTGTGTTCATTTTCTCTTGAACACTTTGTTTATCGAGGGCCGTTCCGGGAAAGATCATGAGGGGTGAAAAGAGTATATTGGTGACCCCGTGTTTTTTTAAGAACAGGACATCATTTTTAAAACTGTGAAATTGCTGTTGAGGCAGACCGAAGACAAGATCGACCTGTGGATTGACATTGTTTTTCTGAAGGGTATTTATGACAGAGACCATTTTGTGGGCGTTGGTCTTTCTGTTGACACGCCTGGCCACAACTGGATCCAGAGTTTCCAGTCCGAGTGAGATGATCTGGCAGCCCGCGGATTTTGCCGCCCTGATGTAACCCGCGTCAATATGATCCGGATCGGGGTAGATGGAAAAGCAGGTCCCCTTGTTGTAATGTCTGATGATCCTTAAAAGCTCCATGGCCCTTGCCTTGGGACCGCCAAAGTGGCTGTCTGAAACCCTGACGTTGTTAAAACGGCGGGCGCACAAGAATCTGATCTCATTTTCTACCCTCTTTAACGGGAAGAGGCGCAGCTTGTCGATGCAGTACAGGCAATACGAACAATGGTTTTTACAGCCACGCAATGTCTGCAGTGGCATCAGCTCATTGATACTCGCGTTGCGAAGCACAAAGCTGTTTTTATCGTGATAGACAGTGGGGATCTCTGCAAGATCGGTGACGGAGTATACGGCAGGGCCGGAGACAAAACGGGCACCCTCTCTAAAAACAAGGCCGGGGATTTGGTTCAACCCCCAGATGGGGGTTTGATTCCCTGCCCCTTGGGGCGCAACGTGAGAAATCTCTCGGATTGATACCCCGTAGCTTGCTGCGGGGTTCTTCATTTTATTGTTCCGTGATATTTGTTTTAACAGCAAAGGGAACGTAATATCGCCCTCGCCGCAGAGGGTAAAATCGATCGCGGGGTGTTGCTTCATCAAATTTATGGCGTTGTCAATCAGTCCTACCTGAGGTCCTCCAAAGATGATCCTGGTTTGGGGGAGGATCGTCTTTGCGATCCCTGCGAGGGTGATGTTTTTTTTAAGTGACCAGAAAAAATTTGAAAAACCGATGATGTCGGGGCGAAACATAAGGAGGTCACTGATAAAACTTGTATCGACCTCGGAGAATGAGCGGCCGTAGTCACGCGCAATAAAACGGGGGCGATTTTTTACGGGCAGAGATTGCTCGAGGGCCTCAGAAAAAATGGCCGCGGCAAGTGAAAACGAGGGGAGTGCCTTGACAAAGAGGACTACCAACTCTCCGTCCAGTTGCCCCAGGGACTGCTGTTGCTCCAGTAATCGTCATAATCGGTCCAGCTTGAGTTGGACCAGCTTCCAGCATTAGACCAGCTTGCAGAGTTGGACCAGCTTGCAGAGTTGGACCATGCTGCAGAATCGGAGTAGCTTGAGTCGCTGTAGGTATCGCTGTAGCTGTTTGACCATGTGCTGGCACTGCCTTGTGTGAGAGTGGCCTCGATGTTGAGGACGCTGTCCATATTGAATTTAAGATAGTATGTGTAAGGATCAACACTGAATGTGATGGTGTGGGCCTCGTCGAGGGTGAAGGTGTGGGCCTCGGTGCCGCCGTTGTCGAGCAGGGTCACCTTGCCCGAGCCGGAGATAGAGGTGATCTCGAGTTCCACGACATCGAGATAATCATCGGGCGTAAATTTATAGTAGGCCACCTCTTTGTCGGCACCGAGTGATTCCGAAAACGAACCTCCGTTGAGGCTGAGCAGGGTGGCAGTAGCCATTGTTGTGTTGGTGCCGGTTTCATCGTCATCACCGGTGAGACTGGAGCACCCCCCCGTCAGACTCAGGACACCAGAAAGCGCAAAGGCTGCTACGGCGGAGTATTTTCCCATGTCCTGCAAAAATTCGCGTCTGGAGATTTTACGATGACTGCCCGCTTTGTTTTTTTGTTTTTTCATAAATACCCTCCCCCGTTAGCTAGGAGCCTGTCGGACAAATCCTGTTTCTCCGGAAGTTTGAAAATTTTGCCGCTTGCAAAATATTTCAAACCCTGAAAAATCATGTCTTTATGTTTTGTCACGGGACATTATTTTTCAGGACTCCTCCGAAACAGGAGTTGTCCGACAGGCTCCTAGGTTTAGCAGACAATATTATATGGCAAGGGGTGTTTTTTTTCAAAGGTTAATTTTCTGTATTCTCATCTGTTTAATGACCATATTAAAAATTCTTTTATAAACGGGACAGTAATAGTCTCTTGAAAACATGTCACCGTTAAAGGTCTGTGCCCTGATGGGACACCCCCCGTGGCAGATCTTCCAATAGTCACAGACGCTGCATTCGGGGTCATCAATCATCTTGGCCGGGCGTTTAAGGAACCGGTTTCTTTTTTTTGAGTGGAGGATTTTTAACAGGGGGTCATGAAACAGATTGCCAAAACTAAAATCGTGCAGCGTTGACACCCAGCAGTCGCACTGGCCGGTCTCTCCGTCGGGGGCCACGGCAAACAGGCTGTGTGCGCAGTTGTTTGACCACATGCAGGGCAGGCCGCGTTCGTGATTCCCTGCAAGGGTCTCCTCAAGCATGACAAAGGGACTCAAGTTGAGTGTGCGGCCCTCAGTGATCCAGATGTGGTAGAGGTCTTCAAGAAAATCCCCGAATTTTTTGAGATTCATCGGGCGTGGGTCCCTGCCGTTGACCCCGGGAAACGGAAAATTCACCTGGAGGTTTTTGATCTGGATCACGTCCCTGTAGTAGTGATAGAATTTTTTGGCCCCGTGCTTGAGTGTCTCGGTATTGGGGAGCGAGATGAGGCTGACAGTGAGGCCTGCTTTTTCGGCCACCCTTTTTTTGCGCAGCCAGTGGTTGTTGTAATTTTTTATACTGATTGACGGGGAATGCCTGTAGAGATTGGGATAATCCAGTGATGTGCTGATACTTCCCCTGAAGTATTTGGCGATGATCGGCGCCCAGCCATCATGGTAGGCAATCAGATTGGTTTGAAAGTGGTGCTCAATGGCGCAGTCTTTGTCTTTAAAGAATGCCTTGAGTTTGCCGAGTTCCCCAGCAACTTGCTTGTGGTCCAGTGTGAGTATTTCCCCCCCCTGCCAGTAGAGTTTAAGTTTCTTTGTGTGATGGAGTTTGACAAAGTCCAAGAGGCGCCTCCAGAGGCTATCCCACGCATCAGGGCTGATCTGTCCCAACCCGATTTTTTCAAAACAGTGGGAGCAGGTGTTGTCACAGGACCATGTCGGGATAAAGACGATGGAGTATTCTTTATAATGTCTCTTGGGCTTCATATTTTTTGATCAGTTTTTTTGCCTTAAGGCCCTCTGCCTCAAGTTTTTTAAAAGTTTCTTTCCAATGTTCACAGGGTTTGTCAGGTTTAAGGGCGCGCAGGTAGGCCCCGCAGGGGGCAAGGTGCGGACAAAACACGCACGGGCTTTTTTGTTTAAAGAGGTTCTGCTTATAATTTGCGTGATGCTGATAGAGCTTTGAAGCTGTTATTTTTTTCCATGTGTCTGTTGTGTCTCCGTAAGATTTTTTTTGATCAAGCCAGCGCCCCGATAGAGAGACACGAAGGCGGTCGCTGACAAAAAAATCTGATTTCCAATTTTCGAGCTCGGTGTCCCACAGGTTAAAACCGGCGCCCCTTGCCGTGGTTTGGATCAGTGTGTGCAGGGGTTCGATGGGGACGGTGAGCAGGGGATTATGAAGATAAAATTCGAGGACTTTTTTAAGCACCCTGTTTTTGTCCGATGAGGTCTCTGCCACAATGTGAACAGGAAAATTGAGACCGGTGGCAAAGTTGATGCACTTGATGGTGTTTTTATCAAGGGGGACAAGAAAGACAGGACGTGTTTGCCTGAGCAATTCCTCGTGGTCTGTGATGGCAGCAAGCCCGCTTGCCTTTAGGGTGATACGTATCTTGTAATCTGCGAGGGATTCAAGGGAGGCCGTGTGTTTTAAAATTTCATGGCTCGCTTGAAAACAGTGCAGTCTTTTTTTGTAATGGGTTGTTATTTTTTTTATGGGTGAGGTCTTGTCTATCCTGACGATCACCTGACACCGGCCTTTAAGAAAAACATGGTCTGGGACGTTGACGAGTGTGTGGGCTGGAAAATCCGTCATTTGTGATTTCTCCTTTTGATGGGTTGGTGACACAGGTGAGTCTTTTTAAAAAAAACCCTGATTGTTTCACACTGGGGAGATGCCTTGGTGAGATCACCTGTGTAGATATCCGCGAAATAGGGACACCCGCCATGGCAGTAAGGCCAAAGCCTGCAGCCGCGACATTTATTTTTTAAAAGCGCGTCGTGTCGTGCAGAGAGTTTTATTTTAAATGTGCTGTTGTTTAGAATTGAATGGATTGGCCCCTTGAACAGATTGCCAAGCAGGGCACCCTGATCAAGAAAACGGCCGCAGTGGTAAACATCACCCTTCGCATCAACGGCGATGTACTGCTCGTGGCAACTGCTGCTTGATTCGCACGCGGGACGGCTTAGGCCAAGCCACTCGTTAAACGGGGAGATCGGAAAGGGCCGCTCGTCCTTATCCCAGATTTTAAAAAGGGCGGCCAGAAACAGCCCGTAGTCCCGCGGTTTAACCAGCAGAGACGCAGCACGTGAACGACTGGCCCTGCCCGAGTGGTAAACAGGATTGATTTTTATGCCCGTCCGTTTTTTTGAGATCTGCTGCATGTTCTTAAAGAAGGTATAAATGGGGACCACTTGATCCAGGTGCTCGGCCGTGACTGTAAAGACAATGCCGACATCGAGATTGTTGTTACAGGCGAGTATAAATTTTTCCATCCACAGCGGGTAATGCGGCGTTTTTTTGTTAATGTCGCGGGCCGTGCCCACAGGATCAACAGAGGACCCCACGTTAAAATGGTGCTTCTTTAAAAAAGAAATCCAGTTTTTATCAAGGCACAAAAGATTGGTCTGGACGCCGTGGCTGGTTGTAATGTGATGGCTGGCCCAAGGGTACAGAAGGGCCTTGTGGTAAAATCCCCTGTCCATGAGGAGAGGCTCCCCGCCGTGCCAGATAAAATGAAGGTGGTTGATGCCCTTGTGTTGAACATACGAGAGCAGGGCATCATTGATTTTAGCCATGCCCTTCTGTGTCATGTCCGGCGGTGTGTGCTCTTTATAGCTTGCGCAATAAAGACAACGCCCGTTGCATCGTGATGTGGGTTTCATGATGACTGTGAGGCGTTTTTGTTGCGGCTGGTTGAGGGGCTGTGTTGTGTTGTGGCGGTCGGCATGGTGATGCCCTGCAGGCCTTTGTGGGCAATGGGCGCAGAGCGACGCATCCTTTGACTGCGGTGATTTTAAAAACAGGTTTACGATGCTTTTAATTTCGCCCCAACCGCGAATTTTTATGTAATCTCTCTCAAAGCCCGGGCAGATGGCACAAAGAACACAACGGCCCTCGAGACATTCTTTTGGGTATTCCTTGTTTTTATTGGGGACCACGATTTTTTCGCCGTTGCCATCGAGGTATTGAATGGGCTCAAGCCTGTCCATTTCGCGGATCCTGTTTTTTACCAGACAGTAGGGGATGTTTTCGAATGTCAGATTTTTTGAGTCTGCGGGGATCAACCCGTCAGCTGCCTTTGCCACTGCCTCGTAACTGAGGAGTTGTTTCTCATAACCCTGCATGGCCCCGTTCCACTCCGGAAAGGAGAGAGTGTGGGATTTTACGGGGTAGGGGCTGATGAGTCTTCGGAGGCCCGCAATCTCATGGATGTTGTTTTTTGTAAGACATGTGTTGATATTCACGTTGTAGCCAACCGCGCTGTATATCTTTAAGGCGCGCATGGCCTCGGCAAAAGAACCTTTGCGCTGTACGTTAAGGTCATGCCCTTTTTTTATGCCGTGCATGGAGATCAGGACTTGATTAAGTCCCTGCCCACGCCATCCTTGGGCCTTTTGTCTTGTCAGGCCGTACCCGTTTGTAAAGAGAGTTGTTGTGCGAAACTTGAGTGTGTGTGCGAGGCTAAGGTATTCTTCGAAATGCGGGTCGAGTGTGGGCTCTGCAATGCCCGAAAACACAAGGTGGTCAATACCTTTTTCCGCGCACCGGCGTATAAAGCGGATCACCTCTTCATGGCTGAGGTATTTACCCGCTTCCCGCTTTGAGGCGGTGGCGCAGAAGATGCAGTCATTGACACAGTTTCTCGAGATCAATACATGGGCTGTGCCGCCGCTTTTTTTGATGGGCCGGATCATTTTTTTAGGTGTTCATTTCTTTAAAAAATCATAAAAGGCATGAGGGACATACCGGATACAGTTAAATTAATCAAACTGGATGTCCGCCGTTTTTCTTTGGATGATTATGCTGATCACATGCGGTATCAATTCGATAGAGGGACTTAAAATCGTTGCACAGAGCGGTGTAGATGAGGTCTTTTGCGGTGTGCAGGACCGTGCTATCCGGTCACCTTTTTTGAGAATCCTCAATCGTCGGGAGATGCCAGGGGCCAATCTCGGGGGGGTTAACGCACTTAAGGAACTCACCCGCGTTGCAAAGGGGTTGGGTGTCAGGGTGTCTGTTACACTCAACGAAATGTTTACCGCCGCACAGTACGGCGAGGTCAGACGCTTGCTGGATGCATTATGCACAATCCCCGTTGATGGTCTTATTATTTCGGACTTTGCATTATTGCTGCTCCTTTATCATGAGTACGGAGGGCGTTTTGTGATTCACATGGGGACGGGGGCGCTATCGTTAAATACAAATGTGATCAGCCTTTACAAAAAATACGGTGCCCGTCGTGTTGTTTTATCCCGAAAGATTTTTACACACGAGATTGCAGGGATCATTAAAAAATCAAACGGTATCGAGACCGAGGTCTTTATGGAGGTCAATGCCTTCTGTCCCAATTTTGACGGCCTCTGCAATTATCTGCATAACAACAGTCTATCTTCGTTGACTCGCTGTAGCTCGATTGAAAATCAATTTAAAATAGAACCATCAGGCAGGCCGCTGGGTGTGATCAACGAAGGCTGCAAACTCTGTGCAATCTGGGATTATGCAAGGCTTGGTGTGACGTGCATGAAGGTTCCGGCACGGGCAGGGGAACCACTTGCGACGGCAAGGCTTGTCAGGCTGATACGTGGTATTGAGGGCCTTGCAGTGTCCCTATCCAAGCAGGAGTTTGTAAACAGGGTCAAGACGGAGTTTTATAACGTCTACTCAAGGCCGTGTGCCATTGAGTCAGGCTGTTTTCTCGCGCGGGAGCTTTGATAGTACATGGATACCTTGGAACCTTGGAAGGTTTTTTCTACGCGTTTCGGCATCAATTTTTGCATGGTGTCCGCCCACGCAGTATTTTCCGCTTTATGCGGGTTATGGAGATGTGGTTGGAAAAAGCAATATTCATAGAGGAGCTCAAACATCCTGACAAAGAGACCCCGCTATCGGCTGAGTACACCCGTATCTACTTTGGCGAGGAGTTCTGCGGACGCAGACTTCCTTCAAAAAGGGGGGTTGATGCGGTGGTGGCTCTGTGTGAGGCAACGGGCAGGGGACTCACATTTTTAACGCCGATTGTGACGGAACCCGAACTTGCGGTGTTACACAAACTCACAGGGCACCTGCTTGCGCTGGCAAAAAATAAAAGTCAACTGGACCTTGAGATTGTTTTTAATGACCTTGGTTTTTTTGAGTCTCTCAAGGGGACTGGTGGTTTTAGGCCAGTCCTCGGGCACATGTTGACGGGACAAAAACGTGACCCCGGTTTTTTGCTGCCCTTTCATCCAAATAAAACAAGACCCGAGGATAGGACGCATATGAGAGGTGTGCGTGTCGATGCGAACAAGTGGATCAATACCTATATCAAAAAAAATTTTAAAAGGGTGGAGCTTGTTAACACGGTACAGGGATGTGACCTTGATGTGAGACTCCCGCAAAGTCTTTATATTCCCCTTGTTCCTGTCGCAGTTACACGGTATTGCAAGTGGGCGGCAAGAGAGGCGGGGGCACAAAATGCCTCAAATTATTTTGACTGCGGCACGCCCTGCAGAAAAAATGTGGCCAAGGCCGTGATCAAGGGTGTTCCAATTTATTTATACGGGAACACACAGTTTTACATCAACATGGAGATGGGCCCGCCCTCTCCAAATGTCGATCGCCTTGTGCTGTATTCGTTTTCTGTCTTTCCTGTTTAAGGCCTTCTTATGAAACTCAACATCGCCTTTTGCAACACCCTGTCAGTTGGCCACGCGGTCCCGCTGATCGCGCTTGCCAAGATATTAAGAAATGACGGGCACCATATTTTTTTTGTAATGCCGGTGTGGCAAGAGGTCACTCACGATCTTGTCAAAAGAGAGGGCTTTGAGATCCAGTATCTTTTTAATGGAAAACACACGATCAACAGCGGTGGGCAGTTTTCCAGAGAATACCCCGAACTCACCATCGAAACGGGGCGTGTCTTTAATGCGTACAGACCGGACATGGTTTTTGCGAGTCAGCTTTTTCACGTCGGCAAAATGGGCGCCGAGATGGCTGGTGTCCCTCTTGTCAATGTGATTCCAAACCCCTATCTTGAAACAGGGGAGTCACAGACCCCCTTCATCGACAAAAAAAACGACCGTGGCGGGTTTAATGAGGAGATGTCCCGCTACTGGGGGCGTATCCATTCTGTACGTGCGCAGATCGGTTTAAAAAAACTGCCCTCCGTTAAATTTATACAATCGGACTTCGCCAACATTATTTTGACTGAGCCGGATGTCCCATGCCTGAGGCGCGATCTGCCTGATAACTGTTTTATTGCCGGGCCGATGATTGATCCTGATGCCGGGGGAGAGACGCACCACCCTGTCTTTGACCTGATGAGCAAAGATGCCGCCAAGGTCTTTATTTCACTTGGGACGGAGGAGAGTCGCCACGATGAGGCGCTGATTTTTTTTAACAAGGTCGCCGCGGTCTTTGCTGAACTAAAAAGCAAAAACATTCAGGCTGTTTTTTTTATCGGATCAAGATTTAAAAAACGAGACATGGGTCACGCGGGTGATAACTGTGTCATCTGTGACAGCTTTGTCCCACAGCGGCGGATTATCTCGCAGGCCGATCTTGTGATTTCTCATGGCGGATGGAACACGGTGCATGAGGCCCTGTACGACGCAAAACCACAGATTGTCTTTCCCATAGCCGGGCATCAGTTTAACACTGCAGACTGGGTGGTGAACAGGGGGGTGGGCATGAGATTTAATTACAGTCGTTTTGACAGGGAAGATCTTAAAATAGGTATCTTGAGACTATTGGAGGATAAAAAAACAAAAAAAACAGTCTCACAGATGTCCAGCAGAATCAGGTCTCCGGAGAGGGTCTATAACCTGATCAGATACATAGAGGGGCGCTATTTAAACGAGCATCCGCATTATGCGGAGCATTGGTGAGTTGCCCGACGGCGCGGCGTTTATCAGGGTATGGCAGTCACATAAATAAGCACATAACCTGATGATTCGCCATCGGGATGTGCGCTCACGCCGGGGTCTTTTACAAATGTGGATTCCTCGCCTGATGATTCATCAACACTGAGTACCGCACTCGAATCGATGGTCCATGTGTCATCGCTCGAATTAAAAGTAAAAGAACGGATGTCGGGTTGTGGTTCTTCTCCCACGGCCTGGTTGAGAAAGCCGTAATATTTGTAAGTATCGCCAACTTTAAGACCATTGGCAAACAAGACAGGGATGTCCTGCCCGCTGACATTGGTCATTACCAAAATGTGATCGTCCGCTGTAAAGGTGAGACCATCCGTTGATGTGGCATGATGGTTGCCCTCGTTTTCGGGGAGCCCACCGGCAAAATATTCGTAATGATCGCCTACCCACAGCACATTGGGGTCCAAGGCATCATCATCATCCGGGACATAGCGCTCGCCCTCATACGTCCAGTTAACAAGGTCTGTTGATGTTGCCGAAAATGTGCCACGTTCTGCGTCTACTCCCTCGCCGCCCAGCGTAAAATACATGCGGTAGGTGGATCCGTCCTGATCCAGCACAACACTGGGATCTACAGGATTTGTCGTGAAACCTGCCGGGAAACTGCCGGTGAAATTAAGCCGCTTGAAGGTCCAGTTTGTTAAATCCTCTGAGTAGGCGGCGACAGTTGTGTTGTAGATGCCCTCTGTGCTGTCTGCGTCGCGCCAGATCACATAAAAGACCCAGAGCTTTCCATCCTTGGCAATGACACAGGGGACATCGCCCTGGTCGGTGAGAAATCCCAGCCGTGTCCATGTTGAACCATCTGTGGATGTTGCAATCATCAGTCTGAGATTCCACGGCCCATAAGCCCCCTGATCGCCGTCACTGGCTGTGCCTGATGCGGGGGTAAAGTCGCTTTCATTTGCAGTTGTTTCTTCTTCTTCCTGCTCCTGATCGTCTGTATCGGTGGTTGAACTGGTACTACTGCAATGAAGTAGCCCAAGACAAAGGGCGCAGAGTAAAGTTGCAAAAAACCAATCAAGCGAGTTCTGTGTGTTTGTTTTCATACGTGTTCCCTTTTGGGCTATCCTGTCTTTCAGGTAGCCAGAGATTTTTTTAGCTGTTACCAGCTATCTTTACTTATGCCTTAACACCTCTTTAATTTTTGTTCTTAAAATATCGATCGCGACGATGTTGCGGGGACCTTCGGGGACGATGATGTCGGCTTTAAGCCTTGTGGGTTCGATAAACTGGATGTGCATCGGGCGCACGGTTTCGTAGTACTGGGTGACCACCGAGTCAAAGTCACGGCCACGTTCCCTGATGTCTCTTTTAAGGCGTCTTAAGATGCGGATGTCGTCTGGTGCCTCGACATAAAGTTTAATGTCCATCATGTTGCGAAGCTCTTCGTCGTGCAGGGCCATGATACCATCGAGCACAATGATATGCTGCCCCTGAAAATGAATTGTCTTTTCCGATCGTGTGTGTTGCACGTAGTCATAAACAGGGACTGCAATGGGTTTTAATTCCAACAAATCTTTAAGATGGCTTTTGAGCAGGGCAAAATCCATGGCCTTGGGGTGGTCGTAGTTGGTCTTCGTGCGCTGTTCGAAAGGGATGTGGGATTGATCGTGGTAATAAGAATCCATTTCGATGACAGCGACGTCTTCTTTGTTAAAGTCCTGCGTGATCACCTGGGCAAGAGAGGTCTTGCCCGACCCAGTACCGCCGGCAATGCCGATAAGAATAGCTTTTTGTTTCATGGGATGTGTTACTAGTCCAAAGAGATTAAAATGTAAAATATCAAATAACCCGCTGAACCCGAAGACGAATTGGATGACGGAGGTCACGACGACGAATTGGATGCAGCAACGATCAAGACGGGTATATGACTTCATCCGGCCTTGAAAATCCTGCGAGGGTCTCGAGTTATTTAAGCGAAGTGAGCGATGTGTGTTTTACCTGCGGGACATCGCTCAGGGAGAGGGGTGGCTCGTATCTGTTCAGATACCTTTACGAGCAGGCAGAACTCGGAAATCTTCCTGCGGTTGACAGCGGCAATGAACTGTTATCTGCCCTTGTTGATACTGACTTGAGGGATGTTGAAAATGTAATCCAGCGCGGCCCACGCCGCAACCAAACGGGACTTCACAAAATCGAAGTTATACAACTTTGATGAATTGCTTTCAGCACTCAGCAGTCAGCACTCAGCCAGACAAAAAAAGCTGACAGCTGTTGCGCCATGATAAATTCAGGATGGGGGGAAGGTTAATCGAAACCCGAAACCCATCAACGGAACCCAATGGGTCATCAATCCCATCCGGCAAAGGCCAGCCACCAGCCGGAAACGAGTTTTGCGTTGTCGTCAGTAATGGCGGCACGAAGCGTAAAAAGTGAGTGCAAAAGCCGTGTGATTGAGC
>JADGCS010000102.1 GCA_015228875.1 Deltaproteobacteria bacterium
CATAACTTCGATTTTGTGAAGTCCCGTTTGGTTGCGGCGTGGGCCGCGTTAGTATGGACAACGTTGAAAAGTGATTTTGCGAGGATCGGCAGAGTTGATCACCCCGTCTGTGATCAGGACGTGGAGGTGGCAGTTAAAGTTGAGCTCATCGCCCGATGTCTGAATCAGCGTGATCATGCCCGGAGCCGCAAAAGCACTGGATCGTCTGTTGCCCATGGCCAAAAAAACTGTCCGTTTGGCGGCCACTACCAGATGGGTCAGGAGATTGTGATGGCATCTAAAATAAATCCGCAGTCTTTTGCCACACTGGCCCTAGGTCGTGAGGCCATAGATCGCGAGGGCCACCGCATGGGTGTGGAAGAGATCATGACAATACTTGCACAAATTATTCGCGAAGGCTCTTTTCCACCATTTGTTTTAGACCTTGTGGACCAGAAATTGAGTGAACTTGTGGGGCCCTCTGCCGTGTAATGCAGAAAAAGGGTCACAAAAAGTTTGACCCTTTCTTGGATTGATGTGGCGCCCCTTATGTTTACACAGAATTTCTGCTTGCGTTTACATTGCCGTACAATGAACGGGCCACCATTTTCGCGTATTTTTCTTTGTATTCGGGAGGGGTCACATCACCCTGCTGCTGTATTTTGATGAGCGCGTACTGCTGAATCACAAGAAGCGGCAGGACAATCGTTTCGCGCAGGTTGACACTCAGGCGGCTGCGCGGGTTGTCCTCTAAAAATTCTTTTTGACCGGCGATTTTAAGCACCATGGATTTTGTGAGTTTGTATTCATCAAAAATAATTTTCCAGAACCCGCCAAATCTGGGATCGCGTTCCATGGAGCGCGTGAGATCGAGATTGGTCTTGCACAGACTCTGCATGCTGTTTGAAATGATGGTCCTAAACAGGGCCGACTCGCGGTAGAGTACAACACACTCATCCCAGTTTCCCAGATCCTCCTGCTCCTTGAGCGCGGTCCCCACCCCAAAGTAACCGGGGACATTTTGTTTTGACTGGCTCCATGCCCCGACAAAGGGGATCGCCCGCAGGTCTTCAAAATTAAACTCCTGGCCCTTGCCGCGCTTGGTGGGGCGGCTGCTGATATTCACCATGCCGTAAAACTTGAGCGTGCTGCGCTCTAAAAGATAAGGCACAAAGAGCGGGTGAGTTTTAAACTGCATGTACTTGCGGTAACTGGACTCTGCCATGATGTTGATCAGTTCACGCTGCGCATGGGTGAGGGTGTTTGCGGCGCAGTCAAAGAGCCTGCTCTTGACACCTGCCGTAAGCAGCAATTCGAGGTTGTGGATGGCGGCCTCGCGAATACCATAGTGCGAACTGATGGTCTGGCCCTGAAGGGTTAATTGAATCTGTTTGTTTTCGACCGACGGACCCATGGCAGCATAAAACAAATGCGTGTTGCCACCGCCGCGGGCCGGCGGCCCCCCGCGACCGTCAAAAAAAACAGCGCTGATCCCCGCCTCGCGTGAGACAGCGGTCATGGACTCCCTGGCCCTGTAGATGGACCAGTTTGCCATCAGATAACCGCCGTCCTTGGTGCCATCGGAAAATCCAAGCATGACAGTCTGATGATTGCCGCGTTCTTTAAGATGGTCGCGATAGGCGTTGATGTGATAAACCGTCTTCATGGTGTCTGGGGCGGCCTTTAAATCGTTGATGGTCTCAAACAGGGGGACAATATCAACAGTCAGTTTTTGATCGCTCCATCCACAGAGCCTTAACAGGGCAAAGACCCTTGCAATATCCAATACATCCCTGCAATTGCTGATGATATAACGGTTTGCGCCCTGTTCACCGTTTTCTGACTGGATTTTGCGGATCACCTGAAAGGACTGCAGGGTGTCCCTGATCACGGGGTCGTTAAAACTATCGGGATTAATATTGCCGCGCAGATTAAACAGCAGGGTGGCCTGTTCCTGCCGACTTAATTCTTTTGTGTGGGGCGGCAGAAGATGGGGACAGGCCATCATCACGGCTGCGAACGTCGCATCTATCACGCGGCTGTCCTGTCGGATATCGAGGCTTGCAAAATACAAACCAAAGTTGAGCACTTTTCTTTTGAGCGAAAGGATTTTGTGCAAATAAAGCCCCTGATGATGGTTAATGACCAGCGTTTCGACCTCGTTTAATGTGTTGCAAAGATCATCAAGGCTCACCCTCTGCCCCTCGCACACATTGCTGATCTCTTCGTGCAGGGCCAGTTCGAGAGCGGTTAGTTTTTCGTATACACCCGTAAAACTCAAGCGCCGCTTGAGTTTGCGGACGTCTTGAAGGTAACACTTGACCAGCGTCCCTCTTAAAAGTGCCGCTGTTTTAAGGGTGGTCTCGACCGTCACATTGGGATTGCCGTCACGATCACCGCCGGGCCAGAAACCAAGTTGAAACAACCCGCGGTTATTGTTGACCACATCAGGGTAGACCTCGCCGATACGATTGAGCAGCTCACCGATGGCCGGATAAAATGTTTTTTCGAGGTAAGAGGCAAGGCGCACGGCCTCATCAAAGGGAGACGGTTTATGCTTTTGAAAAAAAGGGGTCCTGCCCAGTTGCTGTAATATGTCGCGCACAACACCCGCCGCGTTATCATTAACAGCCGTCATCAGGTCATCAATGATCTGCAGGACAGTCTCGGGATAAAACTGCGTGGGGTGTGCTGTCAGGACGACCCGTATGCCCATGTCGTTTAAAATAGAACCCGCGTGCTCGCAAAGCTCTTTGGTGTGAACGCCCTCAACCAGATGTTTCCACGAATGTTCCCCCGCCACCCTGTGGATGCTGTTGTAAACAGCGTCTTCGAGGGCGTCGATGAGTACGATCTGACGCTCTACATATTGAATGACCTTGAACAAAAAAGAAATCCGTTCGGGCTCGGTAAATCGGGGACGATGCTGCTCAAGAAAGATGTCGATGATATCCGTGGGGGACACACCGTCCTTTAAACCATGGACACAGGCCTCCTGCAAAAGGGGCAGCAGCGTGCCTGCCTGCTGGATAGCATCAAGCGGCAGTGTTAAAAAAAGGCTGTTGTAGAGATGATATTTTAACTCGACAAGATCTTTGTAGGATCGTTCTATTTGAGAAGTCATAAATACTTTGTCTTACATAGAATCTGTCGGGAAACCCTCGATTTGAACAACAAAAGAGAATCGTCATCGCGAGCGAAGCGTGGCGATCTCCCGGATATCAATTGGTTACGGGAGATTGCTTTATCGCTAACGCTCCTCGCAATGACGTAAACAGGGCTTTTCCCGACAGACACTACATAGCTTGGCCGTTACCCTCTTTGCAATTTTTTATTTCCCTTAAAAAACATTGCCGCTTGCCATGAGATTATGCCTCCTGTAGAGTTGCCGCCATGATCCCCCGCAAAGCAGCCCTTTTTGTTTTTTTGTTGTGTCTGCCCGCCTTGCTGTCGGCCAAAGAAAATCATCAGGACATCCCGCAGGGCTTTACGGATCTCTCCCTCATCGAACCAACAATCATTGTCGAGACGCGCTATTTTTCTTCTGACAACTTTATTGGTAAAAGGATCAACGGCTACGAGGCCAATAAATGCTACCTCACAACCAGGGCTGCGCACGCATTAAAGGCCGTGCAGCAGGATCTAAAAAAACAGGGCCTCTCCCTTAAAATTTACGACTGCTATCGCCCGCAAAGGGCCGTTGATCACTTTGTGCGCTGGGCAAAAGATTTAACAAACACCGCAATGAAAAAACAATTCTACCCCGACGTCGAAAAAAAAGACCTGTTTAAAGACGGGTATATTGCCCAAAAATCAGGCCACAGCCGCGGGAGTACAGTGGACCTGACCCTGATCCCTTTGACAGGCCTGACCCCGCCGGCAGGACAGGCGCAGGATCAAGGGGCCTCCTCTTATCTGGAATGCGCGCCCCTCAGTCATCAACGCCTCGACACGCAGAGCATAGACATGGGCACAGGTTTCGACTGTTTTGACCCGCGCTCGCACACCTTAAGCAGCGCCATCTCACCCGCTCAACTCACAAACCGGCAGAAATTAAAAACCATGATGGAAAGGCATCATTTTGTTAATTACACAAAAGAGTGGTGGCACTACACGCTTAAGGACGAGCCCTATCCAAAGACGTACTTTGATTTTGTGGTCAAACAAGTTCCTCACTTGACTTTAACGCGGTTGAATTCTTCCATTTTGCGAGGAAGGCACCCGCGCTCTGTCGACTTTGAAATTCATTCACATTAAATCTGGACAAACCGCCATGCTTGGCCCATCCCATCACATCAGATTTTTAATTTCGTACAGGGCAAGAAGGCTGTGCAGGTCTCTCAAAAACATGGGCATGACCTCACGTTTTGCAAAGGAGTGCTGCAGCCGCCCCCTGTGTTTTCCTGTCAAAGAGCTTACAACCCCCATCTACAGAAATCTTGCGGGCGTCAACAGGACGCTGTTTGACAACAAGAAGGTAAATTTACAAAAGGCTATTTTGCAGCTTGATGGTGTGATCATCCCGCCAAAAAAAATATTCTCGTTCTGGCATATTGTGGGTCCCCCTGTTGCAAAAAGGGGTTATGTCGAGGGACTCACAATAAGTCGCGGTAAAGTATCAAGCGATATCGGAGGGGGACTCTGCCAGATCAGCAATGCCCTGTTCTGGCTGGCCCTGCACTCTGATCTTGAGGTGATCGAGCGCCACCGCCACAGTTTTGATATCTTTCCCGACGATCACCGCTCCCAACCCTTTGGAACAGGCGCCACCGTCCTGTACAATTACAAGGACCTCAGATTTTATAATCCCGGGCCTCTCTCTTATCAGTTTGTCTGTAACCTCACCAATGATCATCTGATGGTCTGCCTTTATGCTTCTTCCACAATCACTCACCGTTATCTCGTTGATCAAAAGGACCACCGATTTATTAATCGTCACGACGGTCTGTTCCGCTCCAATACCATTGTCAGACAAAAACAGGGGCCGCAGGAAGATATTCTTAAAAATGAAATTCTGTTTAAAAATTTCTGCAGGTGCCAGTATCACTTAACAGAGGTCATCACATGAAAAAAATTTTTATTCTTGCCTTGTTGGTTTTTGTTCCGTGGTACAGCCGCGCCTCGGAGACAGGCATCGTCCTCTCTGCCGCGGCGACGAGCAGTACGCCAGACTCCACACCTGTCACCTGTCTCCTCGATCCCGACTGCAACGGCCGCTGGGCCCCTGATTCACTCGATGCGGGGGTGAATGAGGGGATCTACATCCAGTTCGAAAACGAAATCCTGGTCAATTTTATCGAGATCACATTTGTGGAACCCGTAAGTTCACTCACAAAATTCACCCCCTACATTAACGGCAAAACCGTGACCACAAACGGAACTGTCTTTCAGGTATACCCGCGGACTTTGTTGCCCGTCGGCACAGAGGGTCACAACGTGATCCAGATTGCAGGAAGAAACACAGCCGATCCAGTAGCCCCACCCATGAACGTCACGATCAGGTCATTTTTTTTAAAACTCGGCAAATACGACTGGGGGCAGGGACAAAAAAGGCCGGTGATCAAATCCATCCATTTTTACAATCATGGACAGGAGATAGATACAATCCTCGGACCAAACCACATCAGCCGCATCCCGCTCAAGCTGCCCCAACTTGTCCCGGCAAAGGTCACAGCAACCTCTGTCCTTGACCCGCAGAGGGCGTATCAGCCCGAAAACCTGTTTGACTCCAAAAGTGATTTTGCATGGTCTACCGATGGCAAAAAAACCACGGGCAAGGGAGAGTCACTCACGATCAAACTGGATCAGGCCGTCACCCTCTCGGGCCTGATGGTGTGGAACGGCTATCAGAGATCACAGACACACTTTTTGGCAAACGGCCGTGTGACAAAGGCCGAGGTCAAAACCCCTGAAGGACAGGTGCGTCACATCATCTTAAAAGACGCACAAGGGGTGCAGAAGGTGCTGTTTGCGAAGCCGCTGCAAAACACAAAAAGTTTTACACTCACCATAACAGACCTGCAACAGGGCGATCGTTATAAAGATGTCCTGATATCCGAGATGCGTCTCTTGGGAGAAAATAACGCGATGATATTACCGGTTGTGACAGCACCGCCTTTAAAGATCCCGGGGGGCCTGCAGCCGCTCGTCAACAGGACATGGTCAAGTTTTATTCACTCTGTTGAATCCGGTGACGCGGCATGTCCCCAGACCTGTTTTAATAAAAACTTCAGGCTCCGTTCCAATGGCACCTTTGTGATGTATCAGGATTTTAACGATGAACCATTCGACACAGGCGACCTCACTGCGCGCGTCCTCGAAGGCAACTGGGAGGTCTTGGGCGAAACCGTTCGCATCTTTGGAAAAAAATACACCACCACGCTGCGACACTCCGAGTACATGCAGGCAAAGGGCGAGACACCCCAGCCCATTATCTTTCAAAGCCTCTTGACCATAAAAAAATACAACACCCTGACACCCGCTGAAAAACAGGGTCTGCTCGCGTTTATCTTTGCCTCACGCAAGGGAACCCTAAAGATTCAAGACGACCCGATTGCGTGGTATCTGATGGTGGCCGACTTAACCAACCCGTCGGTGACCGGAAAAACACAGGACGCGCTTTTAAAAACCCTTGATCAACAATTAAAGGCCCTCGATCCCTACACGATCAAATCCACAGAACTTACAGACATCGTGCTGCCCACAGACACCGTGTATGAGTGCGGCGGGGGTTGTTAGTGCAAAGGACACAGCTCATTGCCCTTACCGCCCTCATCTGCCTTGCGTCCTTTTTTTTGTTCTGGCAACTCTCGCATGATCCATACCTGCGCGGGGCAGATGCCTATTACTATGCCCTGCAGGCCGATCACTGGGCAAAGACAGGCAGGGTCAAGATCCCCGATAGCTCGCCCCTTCATGTGATAGAGGGGATGTGTATCAAAAGCGGGCTCACGGCAGAGACGGCCCACAGGGTTGTCTGCTCTGCCGCCCTGCTGTGCACCACACTCTCGTTATTGTTCTTTGGTCTTAAAAACAAAAGGCCCCTTGAGGGTCTTGTCCTCTCTGGCTGGTGTCTCCTTTCGCCCTCCCTGTTATTTACGGCGATCGAATTCCCAAAGATGTTTGTGCTTCTCACGTTGATCCCTGTCTGGTTTTATTTTGCTCTGCAAAAAAGCCAACAATGGTATCTGGTCTTCCCGTTTATAGTCCTTGGTTTTTTTATGCACCGTGCCGCATGGCCTCTGGGTATTTTATTTGGATCTGTTGCGGTTGTAATGCACTTGCGGCAAAAAATACGCTGGCCTCTTTTCTTTGCAATCGCCGTACTCTCTGCTGTTCTGCTGTCTTTGTACTTTTACCTTGTCAAGGACAGGCTGACCTTGCTGGACCTCATGCGCCTCTTGTCAGAGTCATATCAACCGGGGTTGATCACACTTTTTAAGCAACCGGCCCTCCCTGTCATCATCAAGCTCGAGATCGTTGCAGCCCTCGTGATGGTGGTGTGCAGGTCTGTGATAACTGCCACCAGGGGGCAGAATAAATCACAACTCCTTTTGCTGCTCGCCCTTGCCCTGCCCGCCATCGTACCGCTCGGAGAGGCAGAGGTATTCGGCATTGGCGAGCGTTACGCGATTCTGCTGCCCTTTGTCTGTATGACCGC
Source organism: Deltaproteobacteria bacterium (assembly GCA_015228875.1). Classification (GTDB taxonomy): domain Bacteria; phylum UBA10199; class UBA10199; order UBA10199; family JADGCS01; genus JADGCS01. The sequence goes on from JADGCS010000102.1 coordinate 7,640, forward strand.
CCTCTCCTTTATGCAACATCAGGCAACAAGGGTGGCACACAGCGCATCTCGTGTGCCACACAGCGCTGCTGCGGTCCTTGTGTTGGGCATCACGGGGCTGTTCCCCTTTCGTCTTGATTATTCTCATCCCGCATCACTTGATCCAGATTTTAAAGCATACGAAACCATCACCCGCGAAATACAGGGTCAGGCCATCCCCATGTTGATTGCCCACAGGGGGCTAAATTTTTATTACAAGAGCAGGACAAAAAAAGAGAGTTTTGCCTACGAACCAGAGGGGCACTGGGACAAAAAAAGAATCTGGCGTGTGATCTACAAAATCAGGCCGGAAGAATTAAACAGCCATCTTGCAGACCAGTGCCTCTGGGACACAGGGCTGGTGCGGCTGTTACCGGCACCTGATTACGCCATCATCCGCGAGGACTGCTGGGCCGATTTCAGGCTAAAAATTGACCGCGAAAATAATCCAGACCTCTATCTGCGCGTCTTTAAGACCTACCTTAACCCGTCCCAAAAAAGACCTGCCTTTTTATACCCCAGGCACCAGGGTGACGAGCAGGGTGAATTTTCATCACGGTTGTAATCAAACATTCTGCTGTTGAAACACATCAACAGACATAACTAACCTCTCCCCCTCGAAGAAATCCTGACGGCCCTCATCTCTGCCGGCAAATCCCGCACAAACAGCAGATCTGCAATTTTTGAGGCAGGGTATGTGGCACCGTTCTACTGTTGCCTGCATGGAGGCAGGGTATGTGGCACCGTTCTACTGTTGCCTGCATGGACCTCTAAGTTTGCCTGCAAAAAATATCATAATAATTTTGAGGCGTCACAATCAGGCCATCGAGACCGAGTTCTTGTTTGGCAATTTTAAGTGCACGTTCTTCACGCTCCATGGTATTTTTGTCGGCTGTGTTTCAACAAGCCTGATAGAGTCGCCCGCGACCTCTTGGCGGGATGGCTACAAAATCAACTTCAAAGCCCTCGTTTCTTGTGAGGTAATACGAAATCTCGTGACCCGTTCTTTTGAGATCAAGAAATACCAGATTTTCAAAAAGCCGTCCCCATGGAGGTTTTGACCAGATTGTATTTGCACAGACGAGCCCCGTGTCAATTGTATAAATTTTTCGCGGATTAGTGTTTTGTTTTCTTAGCGAGTTCGAAAACAAGGCTACAGGAAATATGAGGTAGCAATAGTCCCAAAAAAAGAATCTGACTTTTGGAAATTTCCTGATCTAACAAGGATTGAATTTTTTGCAGCAGAAAGAAGGTCTTTCCCGTCCTGCGCATCCCTATGGACACATGTACTTTTTTTGGGATTTTATGAAATGTAGCGTCGCGCAGTGTGAGTTTGGGCAGGCCAATTTCCCAAAATTCGGCCAAAAGAAGCTCCAGTATATCATCGACGGTCTTTGAAAAACAATAGGGGTCAGGACTGGACAGAGGACAATAAAATCAAGTTAGAGGGTCAGACCTGGACATGGGCCAGCAAGAGTTGCGTTATTGTCCTATGTCCAGTCCTGACCCCTTTCATACGAAATGATCATTACATACGTAAGATGTGTAAACAGCGGGCAGATTTAATCAATGGCCCCGCTTTTATCGGGCATGCCAAGTCGCTGGAATATTTGGGCCGCGCGGTCCTTAAAATAAGGGACTTCGACATCATACTGTATGCCCCTTAAGGCCATGCCCAGAGCGATCTCCAGATCACCCACAAGATTTCTGTTCATCAGGTACTCGATGGTCTCCCTGCGAATGAGGTAATTAAAGGGGTCCAGGTTTACCGCCGTCTCGTAGTAATCGAGACTGTCTTCGTAGCGGCTGAACTGCGAGGCAATCTCGGCCATGTAAAAATAGGCCCACGCCTTTTGAGACAGGTTGGTGTTGTCAAGATCCTGCGTGACCGCACGAAACACGTGTTCTGCATCCGCGAACCTCTTGAGCTTGTAAAGGGCAAGCCCCTTGATAAAAACAGACGAACTCTTGACCACTTTTGACTGGATCTCTTGTGCATGAGCAATGGCCTTGTCTGCCATTTTAAGGGCCAGCATGTGATCTTCCGTGTGATAAGACGAGAGCGCAAGGTTCTGGTAGGTGTCTGCGAGAATGTTGTCGTGATTAAAACTCGCTATCAACGGATCTTTGGGCAAGTCCGAAAAACCACCCTCTATACTCTCGAAATCCCCATTCGCTTTGGCCTCGCCGTAGAGCTTAATCACACGATTAAATTCTGCAGCCGCCTCTTTAAATTTTTCCTCCGAAAAATAAATCATGGCCTTTTCATATATCACAGCGAGTCTTGTGTAAAACACCCTGTCTTCAAGGGTCTGAAGTGTCTTCAATGCCTCTGCCTGGTGACCGCCCAGGGCGTTGAGACGCGCCGTGAGATAATCAAGCAGATCGGGATCAGCAATCTCCTGTTTAATAACATCAAGCATCAAACGTGCCGTCTTGATATCCTGATAACCCAGTCGATCCAGAAACATGATTATTTTTTGATAACTGCTTGTCAGATAATACGCCGCGGGGCTGCCCGGACTGATCAGGACCTCGTACACAACCCAGAAATCCGCGACCTTGACAAGCCCCATCATCAGTTCTTCGGTCAGTCCATTTTTGAGTGTGATCTCAAACGTGATCTCACAAATGCCATGACTCTTTTTTTCCGAAACATGCAGATCATCAAACTCAAGTGTTGCTACATCATCCAAGAGCTGCTCTTTAAGACTTTCGGAATTCATGATAAAATATGAGGCCGTTTGGTATTCTGGAGATCCTTTGACCCTCTCCTTGATAAAAACCCTGTATATGAGAATAGTGGAGACAATAATAACAATAAAAAAAACGATGCCAACACAAACAAACACCACGATCTCGCCTTGTTTTTTTAACGGTGCCAGGAACATGGCGAGCAACATGCCAAAGATCACAAAAAGCTCAAACCGCATCACGAGACTGACAAGATCAACGCCCCCCTGCACAGAGCCCGCATAGTTGGCCATGAGATTCCAGAAGGCGTGTGTCATCACCGCCAAAACAAAACCATTGGCAAGGTTAAACCAGGTCATCAGGCCTTTTGAATTGCGGGAATAGCCGATCAGAGCGCCCCAGACGGCCGTTGCCGAGGCGTGAAGGAGTGTTGTGTGAATCTCCCTGAACCACAGGTTGTGCCACATCGCCAGTTCACCGCTTCGCGGGTAGATGACCTCTTTCGCGTAGTGCACGTTTTCGGAGGCCGCAAATCCAAGGCCGATAATCACACCCATCAGTATGCCATCCGTAACATTGTTTATTTTTTTTAGTTTAAGCAGGACAAGAATCAGGACGCCCTTTGTGAGTTCCTCGACAAAAGGGGCCACAACAACACCGCCCAGCACATCGTTTACTGTGGCGTTGTCTTTTTGATAGATTTCGAGAGCGATGTGAAAAAAAGTGTTCCAAAAAAAACTTAAGAGTCCCGCTCCAAAGGCCCCCCACAAAAAAGCAAAGACAACCAGAAAAAAAGACTCCCGCTCGATCCTGTCCAACCACCAAAAAAATGCCCCCAGCATGATGGCGGGAAAATAGGAATAAAGGTAAATTATAAATGTGTCTGTTCCGGACATAGACTGACGTTTTCACAAGGCCATACCAATATATCATGCAATCTGCAATCAACAATCCAAGATCTGCAGGGTGAGTTCATTCTCATTCAATTTATATTTAAATTTATACGATTGCTGTTTTGGAGGCATCTTAAATTCTTCTTTACAACTCAAGGATTTGTACCTAGTGAACAGCGATGAATATGAAAACAGACAGCGACAAAAAAAACAGGGTCACAAAAGAAATTGCACTCGCCACAATCCCTTTGGCCATTGCCTATTTGTTCATTGCCTTTTATGAGGCTGGTTTTTGCGAGTTTTACGGCATCCCCACCGATCTGATCTCCATCAACATCACCGATGTCATTCTCACAAATCGTTTGACACTCATGGTGGCTGTGCTCGCCTTTCTGTGGATTGCCCTTTACTACAATGTCCTGCCCAGTGCCAGCAGCCCGCTCTTCAGGGGTGTGGTCACACTGATTTTGATTTTATCTTTATGGTTGGGCTTTACGTTCGGACGATACGATGCCAAAAATAAAAAACAATACCTGGTCACAAAAACAACGCCCGAGCAGGTTGTGTTAAAGTTCTACGACGACAACGTCATCTGCGCACCCTTTGACCGTTATTCAAAAATAATCCAGAGACAGTTTACAATCCATAAAACAGGCGAAAACGCGAGCCTGACTTATCATCTCGAAAACACAGGACCGCTGACCCCGCAGTAAATCACACCCTTATTTTTCTGTCATGAGAGCGATCACCTCGCTGGCAATTTCTTCGATGGCCTTGCCCGAAATATCAACAACAGCGATCTTCATTTTTTGATAAAGCAGGTTTGCGTGTTGTATCTCTGCCTCAATCCGTGACAGGTCAGAATAGAGTTCGGTCTCGGAGCGGCCAAGTTTTACCATGCGTGTAGAGCGGATCGTGGCGAGATGATTGGCATCGATCGTAATCCCCACAATCCTGCTTTTATCCAGTTTTTCAACCTCCTGCGGCAGGGGCAGATCCCGGACGATGGGAACATTGGCGCAGCAGTAACCATGATAAGCAAGAAAAATGGCCAAGGGGGTCTTGGATGTGCGTGAAATACCCAGAAGCACGATATCGGAGAGATGAATATCCTCCAAACCAAGGCCGTCATCATGTTTAACCGTAAACTCCAGTGCCTCTATCCGTTTGTAATAGTGGCGCGTCTGTTTGTACTGCAGGCCGGGTTCGTCACTCGGCAGTGTATGAAAGTAATTGGACAGCGAATCAAGGGCGGGACCCATGACATCAATAACAACAACCTGATGCTGTGCCGCAAGATCTAATATTGCGTGCCGCAATTTGGTTTTGACAAAAGTAAAAACAATCACGCCCAGACATTCCCTGGCCTTGATAACATAGTTTTCGATCTGCTCTTTGCGTGTTATTTTGGGAACCCTGATAATTTTAGAATTATGGGAAGGAAACTGGTTTACCGCCGCCACGGAAAAATTATAGGCGAGTTCTCCCGTGGCATCCGACAGGGCAAAAATACTGAACTTCTGTGACATGCCCGTGTGCTAGCCACTCTCCCATTATTTTTCAACCTAAAATCTTGGCTCGTATGAATCCGTCTCTCAAGGACAGGTCTCCCATGTCACACAACAGGCGCCTGCAGAATAGATAGATTGATTTTGATCAGGGAATAGCAGTAATGTCTGCATATGCCGAAAGTCGTCATCTACACAACCAGCCACTGCCCCTACTGTGTAGCCGCAAAAAAACTTTTTGCCACCAAGGGAATTTCTTTTAAAGAAATCAATGTCGATGACGATGACAGCACATGGCACTGGCTTCAAAAAAAAACGGGACTTGCCACTGTGCCGCAGATTTTTATTAATGATGTCCTCTACGGTGGGTTCGAGGATGTTCAAAAACTGGATGCCGCCGGCAAACTGGACAAGTTACTCACTTGACTTTGATGCTCGGAAGTAAATGCCCTTCTTGGGGTACGCAGTTGCATCCCTCCATTTTGCGAGGAATGCAACCGCACATCAAGTTACTCACTGCGCAGCAGACTTATGTCTCATCAAGAACCTGATGCCAGTCAATGTAACAAGGATCACAAACAACCCAAACAACAACCCGTTTTCTGAACGATCCTGCTGATCGAGGTTGCAGCTGCAACCACCACCTCCTCCACCCTGAAGTTTGGTCATGTCATCAGGAGTATTACTGATGTCCAAGTCTCCATCTTGATCTTGATCTTGATCTTGATCCCCGCCGTCTGGGTCGGCAGACACGTCGGGATCGACTGCACAAGTTGAATCGGCTTCGTCAACCAATCCATTACAATTGTTATCTGCACCATCGTAACAGACCTCAACTGCCCCCGGATAATTTGAGGAGATCGCATCATCACAGTCACCATTGTTTGCAACATAGCCATCGGGCTGCTCGCAAGCATAGATCGCAACACCCTCTGCCTTGTTGCCAAAACTGTCCTTGTCATAATCGGGATACCAAATCTTTGTGTACACCGTGACACTATCGCAATTATTATCGATCTCATCACCGCAGATCTCTGCAATATCCGGATTGACTGCCTTATTGGCATCGTCACAGTCGCCGGTTAAAACATCATCACCTTCACAGTAATTGGGATCTTCGCAGTACCCGTCACCATCATTATCCAGGACCGCAAAGCAGTCTGAGTCGGCCACGTCTCCATAACCGTCACAGTCGTTGTCCATGCCGTCCGTGCAAGATGTTTCCTTGTCAGCCTCGAGATCATCCCAGACATAGCAGCCCCTCTTCTGCACGTCCAGAGTGAGCTCTTTAATAAGGGCAAACTCATCAGTCTGGGCAAGGAGGTCTATATTGTAAAGACCGCCCGGGGTTGATTCGTCCGTTGAGATCACGAGATAGGCTGCTGTATCCGTTGGGGCGTTGAGTATCGAGTCGGGAGTAAAGATTGTCTCCATCGATGCATCAAGACCTTCCGAGATATACAGCGAGATATCACCCTCGTATCCACCCACGTAGGTCACATTAATCCCAAAGCCGGCTGTAGACCCAAGGTAAACGATTGAGTCAACTTGTGGAAGAGCGATAATGATATCACCATCAGCCCCGTCACAATCGTTGTCTATGTTGTCGCGGGGAAATTCGAAGGCGCCTTCAAAAACCTCCGAGTCTGCGTCGTTACAATCTGTATTGTCGGTCACATAGCCATCCGGCTGCACACAGTCATTGATCATTGTAGTGACATCGGTACTTCCAAAACTATCTCCATCAGCATCAGGATAGTAGTCAGACCCCTCATTAAGGGCACCGTCACAGTCATTATCAACACCGTCGTTGCAGACATCGTCAGCACCCGGATTGGTTGAAGCAACAAGATCATCACAATCAGTATGGTTTGTTGCATAATCAGGTGCAGCGCCCGCAGGTTTTTCGCACTGATAAATAGGCGTCTCAAATCGTCCGCCAAAACCATCAGCATCATTATCTGCATACCAGACCCTCAGGTCAACCTGACCGTCGCAGTCATCATCAATGGCATTGTCACAGTTTTCTTCTGCGCCAGGGTAAACAAACGACAGGGTATCATTGCAATCATCATTATTATCGACATATCCTGTCGGCTGCCTGCAGGCCCATACTGTGTTGGAGCCATCGTTGACACCAAAACCGTCAGAGTCCTGGTCGCGATACCAGGCAAGGGATCCTGCGGCACCATTTTCATCAGTCACACCATCACAATCGTTGTCCAGATTGTCACAGACCTCATCAACGTTTGCAAGGGGATCAAATTTGCAGACAATACCACCATCAGCACTGCAAGCATAGGTGCCATTCATGCAGACCGCGGGATTGTCGCCAGTACAGGCGTCTCCCAACAGGGCAACATCTTCATCCACGACACCATCACAGTCATTGTCCAAGCTGTCACAATAGGAATCATCCGCTGCCGGGGTATTTGGTGTGCAGGTGTCGGTTACAACCCCGGCAACACACGCCATCACACCACTGGCCACACACACACCTGTTGTGCCACAAGCGGTGGGAGTTTCGATATAGTCTTCATCTACAGTGCCGTCACAGTCATCATCCACGGCATTGCAGTTTGCATCGTCTGCAGCTGCCAAAGTGAGATCAGCAGAGCAACTGTCCGCTTCAATACCACCCACACAGGAAGTCGCACCCGTTGATGCACAAGGGCCGCTGCCGCAGGTTGTGGCCAGCACAACATAATCTTCGTCGGCTGCGCCATCGCAATCATTATCAATACCATCACAGCTTGTATCGTCTGCTGCCGCTGTTCCAGCAACGCAGCTGTCCGCTACGACGCCACCAGCGCATGATGTAGCACCAGTTGCAGCGCAGGCCCCAGTGCCGCAGGTTGTTGCAACAGAGACATAACCTTCGTCTGTGGTACCATTGCAGTCGTTATCAATACCATCACAGCTTGTATCATCGGCTGCGGCTGCTCCAGCAACACAGCTGTCCGCTACGACGCCACCAGTGCATGATGTAGCACCAGTCGCAGCACATGCTCCAGTACCGCAGGTTGTTGCAAGAGAAACATAACCTTCGTCCGTGGTACCATTGCAATCATTATCAACACCATCACAGTTTGCATCATCGGCTGCCGCTGCTCCAGCAACGCAGCTGTCCGCTACAACGCCACCTGCGCATGATGTAG
>JADGCS010000103.1 GCA_015228875.1 Deltaproteobacteria bacterium
TCCGGAAGTTTGAAAACTTTGCCGCTTGCAAAATATTTCCAACCCTGAAAAATCATGTCTTTACGTTTTGTCACGGGACATGATTTTTCAGGACTCCTCCGAAACAGGAGTTGTCCGACAGGCTCCTCGCAATCGAAAAATAAAAAACATCGTCTCCTCAAAAAAAAACTGCCCCTTAAAACGCATATGACACCGACGAAAAAACTCCCGTTGATATGTCCTTGTCAAAAAAAGTTACACTGCCGCTGATCGAAACGGTCAGCGGGTCTATGGGTATCCAGCTAAAGGTGGTATTTCCCATGTGACTAAATTTGCCAATGCTGCTGAAGTAGTCCATTTCATATAACACCTGACTTTGAATAGAGGGGCCAATCTGCAGATCAAGAATTGCAATGCCACCATGATTCTGGTTCTTTAAACTGTCGTTAAATGACAAATCATATTCGAGGGTGAGTCTTGGGAAAAAAGGGACAATAAAACGTGGATGCACAGAAACCACCCAGCCCCACTCGTTGCTTAAGCTGTCCGTGATTTCAGAGATTGTGAAGAGAGCCGAGACATTTTCGGCGATGTCAATATCGTCGGACACGGATACAGCATGAGTAGACTCGACAGAGAGAGTGGTGTCGACATCCGAAACTAATTGAAAAAATGATCTCGCAAACTGAAACGAAAAATTGTTAAACTTGTAGGGAAACTGTACGACCAGATAGCCACCATGTTTGGGAACAAGTTTGGAAAGCACGTAATAATTATCATAAGGGTTATGGTTCACGTAGAGGTGAAAATCGTATCGCAGGAGGACCTTAATGTTGTGAGACAGATTGAGCTGATTTAAAAGATACATCTGATGGTGAAAAAAATTGTAATCAGAGGCATCAAACTCCTCACTGTATTGATCCGCAAGCCCCATGGTGTACCCCGCACTTAAAGTGTACATGGAATGCAGGCGTTGCGTGTAGTCCATGGTAAAACTATGTTCTTTTTGAACCGTTGAGGTTTGAAAAATCTCATGATCATAGTCTCTATACCAGTCAAACCCGTATTGAAAGGTCACTGCGGGGTTAAAGGCCTTTTTAATCCTTTGAAGCCCCACTCGCGCATCGACGTAATTAGGCTTGAGTTCCAGGATCCTCATGTATTTGTCACGCGCTTTCTCCAAGTCCTCCAAATCCTCATACACCCTGGCGAGACCGTGAAGAAGCTGGATATTGTCCGGATCTTTTTCCAGGGCCTTGAGATACGTCTCTTTGGCCTTTGCCAGTTCCCCAGTCCAGTTAAAGGCATTCCCTAATTCGATATAGTCTCGAAGGTTACCCTGATTGAGGGAAAGTTTCTGCTTTAATTTGCGGATCGAATTGCTGACCTGGTCCGTCCATTTTAAAGCAATATTCAATTCTTCTCTTACATCAATTCGCTCGGGGTCTTTTGCGAGGGCGTTTTTCAAAATCTCGAGGGCCTCATCAAAGGCCCCTTGCTCCCTGTAGATCCGCCCCATCTGGAGCATGATATCGATGTTGTCGGGTTGAATAGCTATAAGCTGCTTGTAATAATCGAGGCTTTGATTAAACTGCCCGTCCCACGCGTAATTCTGGGCTATTCCCTGGATGATTTCCGGATGATCTGGTGCCATGCTCATGGCCTTGTTGAAGGTCTTGAGTGACTCTTCAAAGTTGCCCTGCCAGGCGAGTAACCATCCATACAGGATTGTGGCCCCCATGTCCTGGGGGTTGGAGGAAAGAATGCCCTGAACAATCGTAAATGCTTGCTGATCATCATCCTTCCAGACATGATAATAGGCAATCCCCAGTTTGGCCTCGTTGTTGACAGGATCAAGGGCAAGGGCCTTGTCAAAAAAAGATTTAGCCCCCTCAAAATCTTTTTTCCAAAGCAGGTACCGTCCGTATTCGATGAGCAAAGCAGGGTTGTCTTTAATTTTATCTTTAACCCCCGACATGATGTTTTCCGCATCCTCCCAACCACCAAGATTACGCAAGGCAATAGCCTTCTCGATTGAGAGACCAATATCATCTTTTTTGTAGGAAAGGATCTCATTGATGGTGGCAACGACATTGGTATTGTCCCCAAGTTTCTTGTACAGCAAGAGTTTGCCCTCAAGCGCCACTTTTTTATCAACACCCATCAATCCCTCCAGCAAGGCAAGTGATTCATCGTACCGCCCCTGCTCCATAGCGGACAGGGCCTGCTCGTAAGCAGAAGAGGCGTGGGCTGGCCAGGGAAGTAAGAAGAGCGGGACAAACAAAACGTACAGAATTGCGCAGTGAAGACAAAAAAATTTACCAAAACTTTTTTGGGACATCAATGATCGTGCGTTGTAACAAGTTTTTGCAATAAAGTCATGTGATTATTAGATATGAGGGCTCTTGTACACCACAAAAAATTATGAAACCGGCATTTGAATACCTTGTCCCGGAAAGGCGGGGTAATTCACTTCAAGATTCTTTTAAGGTACTTTGCAATTTCGTAAGGGACATCAAGACCCACAAAGGGCAGTAACCAGTAGGTGGCCCCTGGACGATTAAATTCCAAAAAATATATTTTATTGTCCGGAGACTCGATGAGATCAAAAGAACCCCATGTCAAGTTGATTTTTTTCATGAATAACACAAGTTTTTTTTCTACTTCGTGGGGTAATCTGGCCTGTTCCCATCTGACCCTGGCATTGTCGTAATAACGCCAGTCCATTTGTGTTAAATTAGAGGCCTGTGAATCTATGCGGCAGGGAAATACTTTGTCGCCAACAGCAACAACCCTATACTCACAAAGTTTATTAACATACTGTTGAAGGACAACAGGGGAATTGATGACGTGCCCTTTTTCGTCTTTTCTAAAACTGACAAATTTATTTTTAACAAAATAGTAAGCCCCTGCCTCGCTAAACTCCCTAAAAATAATTTTGTTCTTCCATTTTTTACAAAAGGCAGAAACAACTTTTTTATTATTTGTACAGATTGTTTCGGGGGTATTCAATCCAATTTGTTTTGCAATGATGAGCTCTGACAGCTTGTTTTGCCATTCAAAAGAACCTGTCAAAGGGGGGCCTGGCAACCATAGAGCCCTTGGATTAATGAGACAGGGCAAGTCCCGCATGAGACCTTTCCATCTCACAAAATTAATATATTTGTTTGTCAATTCCGGCTCGGGGGAGCGGGAAAAATGAAACATTTTGGGACGACCCCAGAGAACAGCGACGACATCGTTTAAATTGAGTTTAATACTGCCGAGCGCAAGCCATGATTTTTTATTCCCCTTATTATCAAGGGCAACATTGACAAAACCCCTTTCGATAAATTCGTCATAGTCAAAACAAAAGTAGGTGAGCCCCATATTTTCAAAGTGTTTAATAAAACCACTAGTGAGTACCCCAGTTTCAAATATAAGTATGACCTTTTGTTGTTTTTTACCCGGATAATAATTGGTTTGTATGCAATCTTTCCAATTCGTATCGCCTGTATTAACAAGATTTGCCCTTTGGGGGTCAAAGGGTTGCCAGTTCCATTGTCCTACAGGAACTCTTTTTTTACTTTTTGACCTTAAGGGGGCTTTTTTAAAATAGCGTATACCAAAGGCAGATCGAGATATTCTGGATTTTGTCATTAATATATTTGTAGCATAAAGCTTGCTGTTTATCAAAATGAATTTATCATTGTGATAAATCGCAATTTCTTAGTACTCAGTTTTGTTAAGAAAAAATCAATCCTTGGATATTATTAATGAATTATATAAAAAAAATCTTGTTTCTTGGCATACAGTTTGCTTGTGTTACATTGTACTACATTACACTAACAAGAGAGACGGTACATTTCTTTATCAACATAGTAAAAAGGAGACCAGTATGAAAAAGAACACAAAAAGGGTAAGGTCGCTTAAAAAGGCGGGGGGGCCGTGCACTGAAACTGCGTGGGACGCGTGGGGCTTTACTACTGAATATCCCGACCCACCGCAATCTAAGGTAGAAGAAAGCTCGGCAAGAAGTTCTAAAATACGCAAAACGAGGACTGCGAGAAAAAAATAGCTTTTTAATATGGACAACTGATTTAAGTTGCCCTTTAACCGCCAAAGCCAAGCTAAAGGCCTTTATATTAACCCCCTCATCAAGTTATTGTATAAGACGGTTTAACAACCACGAGGACCAGATGAAAAAAAACAAACCGGTAAAAGACTCAAAAAATCAGTACCCGCCAACCCGATCAGGGCAAAAACCCAAAAAGGTGTATTACGCCTCAAGGTGGCCACTGCGCACGGACAAACAACCAAAGGGTCTTGGTGAATTGCCCACCCTGATTCCCAAAAAAACAACCTGACTGGCCCTGCGGTTTATTCTGTATTTTCCAAGAGCAAATCCCGGTAGGTTTTGTCTTCCAGGATTAACTGATAGCTGATTTCTTGAAGGGGCTTGAGTAGCTTTTCGGGGTCTTTTAATATCAGCTTTAACAGAAGGCTATCCTCTTTTTCTACTAAATCTGTAAGCTCATATTCGAGGGCTGTGAGCCCGCGGTCTGCTACAGCGGTTTTGAACTGCATGCCATGGCCAACCAGTCGACGGTATCGCTTATCCAGTGTTAACTCAATCAGGTTGTTCTGTTTGATGACCGCCTTACCCTCGTGGAAAATGACAAAGTTCTGCGACAACAGATAATGACCGGCAACGATTGTTATGATCATTAACAGCGACGAAACTGCAGCCACAAACCAGACTCGCCTGTTAAGATTTTTTGTTGCAAAGTCGTGAACAAACTGATCAAACAACGAGGATCTGCGTGTTTCATTTTTAGTCATCTTGTTTTATTTTCTCGGACAAACATTGTGTTACGAAGTTTTTACCCGCTATATCACCAAGTTTTTCGAGCCCCCGAATAGTCATTTTAATCAAATCATCAATAACCTTGAACGGGGTTACCCCCACATGAATCGTTGAATATCTGAGGTGGACTGGTAAATCCACGCCTTTCACAGTGATGGATTGTGACACAAGTGCTTGATCAACCCTGTTATAAAAACCGGCGACGCCCTCTTCTGAGATTTCGGGAAGCATAATCATGATAATGTTTTTGTAAAAAACAGCGGAATTATCTCCCTTTCTTAATACTTTTTTAAACATCAATTCAAGTTCGCCCATGTAATCAGCAGCGAATGCTTCACCATGCTGGTCATGAATCTCCTGATAACTACTGACCTCTACTGCGGTGAGATTAAATCTGGAACCATAACGATGGACCCTTTCGTATTCTATTTCGAGAATTTTTCTGAAGGATTCAAACCCGCCAAATTGCATGGAGTAATAACGAAAAAAAGAGCCCTTTTTGTCGATAAGTGCGCTGAAGGATCCCTGCTCAACGATCTGTCCATCTTCGAGCATCATGATCTGATCAACCTTTTTAATGGTAGAAAGCCTGTGTGCAATGATAAAGAAATTTTTCTTGCCAATGAGATCGTTGATAATCTCTGTAATTTTGTACTCGGACTCTGGATCCAGGGCACTCGTCGCCTCATCAAAGATAATAATTTTTGGGTCTCTGAGCATCACACGGGCAATAGCGACACGCTGTTTTTGCCCCCCCGAAAGCCCAGCCCCGTCAACTCCAATTTCTGTGTCAAAACTCTTTTCGAAGTCCAAAATAAAATCATAACACTGCGCCTGTCTGCACGCCCTGATGATATCGTTCTCTGTTTTGCCAACACTTCCGTACAAGATATTTTCGCGAATGGTCCCCGCAAAGAGAGTAAAGTCCTGCTGTACAAGTCCCATCTGATTTCTTAATGCGCGCAGTGCAAAACTGGTTATTTTTTGGTTGTCAATGGAGATCGCTCCATCATGTATATCAAAAAAACGCATGAGCAGACTGATGATGGTGGACTTGCCTGAACCGCTTTCTCCCACGATGGCAACAGCGGTTTTGGCATTGATACTGAAAGTGAGATCATTGAGAATGGCCTTCTCATCAAGACCGTAAGAGAACCTCACCTTTTCAAAAGAAATGAGCCCCTCTTTTATCTGTGATTCTTTTCCTTGTGAGTCACCATCTTTCTTTCCTTCTATGTCTTCGGGAATGGTGGTCAGAATTTCGTCCAGGCGTTTGTATGAAACCATGGACACCACAAGGCTGGAATACATCGACGCCAATTCTCTGATTGGACCACTCAGCATTGAGACATAAGCCAGCATGGCGACTATTTCACCCACGGTCAACTCCCCGTGAATAACCAGATATCCCATGTACCACGAGATGAAGATGGTCCACATCCTGATGGTCACCGAGTTTGCAAAGACCGCAATGATCGTCACAAGCCCCTGCTTAATGGCAACGATATTCATGAGCCTTCGTTTTTGAATCACCCTTTTGGTCTCGTTTGATTCCTGACCAAAAGCCTTGATGGTCTTGATACTTCTAAATTTTTCCTGCAACGTATCATAGAACTCGCTGTTTAAGTTGATACTTTCTTCCTGCAGTTTTTCTTCTTTTTTTGAGAAAAACTTTGTTTCGAGGATATAGAGAGGCACTGAGCACAAGGCGAGGAGGGTAATTTTGTAATTCATCGAAAAAGCAATCAACAAAATCGATACAAGTGTGTAAAGGCTGATGACCAATTCTGGAATAGCCATGACTGATTTTTGAACAACGGTGTCCAGATCACTGGTAAATCGATTTACAAGGTCTCCTGCCGTCTTTTGAGAATGAAATCCAAGCGGCAAGCGTTGACATTTATCAAAGAGTTTTTCGGTGAGATCGTAGGTGAGACCCTGCTCGATATAGGTGCCAAGATAGTCGCTCATGACATTGATAAAGAACTCGAGAAAATACAGCCCCAAACTTGCAAGAACCACCACATTGAGAAGAAAGAGTTCTCTCAAAGGATAGGCATAATCAAACAGGATTTTGCTAAAAAGAGGCGTGATGAGTGCAAAATTCGCCACAAGCAAATCGGCAAGAAATATTAACAACAAAACAGGGAAATAAGACCTTAAAAATTTGAAGTATTTAAAGAAAAGTTTTAACACGGAATAATGCGCTCCGCCAAGTACGATGCAAAACTATAGCCTTGATTTCCCCTGCTATCAAGCAAGAGTTTTTATCCCTTACGCAATTGGGATATCTTGGGATATGAGGACAAAACCCCCTCTCACAAAACACCCCGATCAAAAAATGACGACAATGTTTGCAAAAAATACGCGGGTTGATGTAAAGGCCGTGTGAGGGTTCAGTCAACGCATGTTTTTAAGTATCGCGATCAGATTTAATGTATGGGAATTTCAAAGTCGACAGAGCGCGGGTGCATTCCTCGCAAAATGGAGGAATTCAACCGCGTCAAAGTCAAGTTAGTAACTTGTGATTGGCGATCATAAAACAAACTAAACACACTACTACAAATAGGAGATCAACCATGAAAAAAACTTACACGATGATCATATTGTGCCTTGCACTGGCGCTGTCTGTCATTCAAATCCATCCCGCAAAGGCCGGCGGCTTTTCCAAAAAGGGCGTCAAGACGATAGGATTAAATGTCACCGGATTTTACGACATCAACTCAGGATTTGAGAGCCTTTATGTTTCTTTTCCAACACAAGATATCAAGGCCGCAGGCCTTGGTGCCGCCCTCTTCTTCGAATACGGCATTGCAGATAAATTTACCACAGAGATCGATCTGGGCTATTCCAGACTCACCTACGCAAACAAATTTAAAAATGTCATCAAGGAAAACTTTTTTGTTGGAGACATTTTGGGACGTTTTTATTTTTTAAATAACCAGCGCATCCAACCTGCGCTTATCTTTGGCGCCGGCGCCATTGTGAGCAGTGCTGTGGCCCCCACATTCGATGTCGGGTTTGGCAGTCACTTTATGATCACCGACTCATTTTCACTCAAGGCCGAAGTGCTCTACAAGACAGCCATTATCTTTCACAGGGGCGAGGGACGCGTGGGCTTTGCCTACCACTTTTAATCAACTGCGTCCTTAACGGTCGCAACTGTCTGCGTTTTTTAAAACCACGTTCGCAAATTAAGCACACCAGAAGACAGGTGATGCGGGGTTTAATTGAGTTCTGCGCGACTTCCCGTGCTTCGCTGTTTATTGCGCAACTTTGACTCTCCGAACTCAATTAAACCCCGCATCACCTGTCAGCAGGGGCTTTCTTACGCCCCGCGTCATAATTTGCGTCGTTTTGTTCATTCAAACCTTGCGGTTTTTTAACACAATATCAAACAATATGGTTGTTTATGATTTTGTTAATACATTCAATTGTTACAACCATAAGTAATTTCTAACTTTTGCCAAGCACTGCTGTACTTGGCAAAAGTTGAATTACTATACCAGTACCAAAAACAAATACAGGAGAATCCATGTTAAATCGCGTTGCCGTACACACACCGGGGAGCTTCAATCTTGCCAACCTTAAATGGACCCTGCCTCAGGGTCTTGCAAACACAGCACAGTCAAGGCCTCTCGCCCCTGCATCGTATTTGCCGGTAAACACGCCACCATTATCAAACGCCGCAACGGCAAGACGCACACACCTGCTGTCTGCTGCACCCACGGCAACCCCGCTTAAGGCAGACACAGGCCGGACCCGCCCTGCAAACAAAAGACCGCAACAGACCACCGGCCCTCGGGCCAGGACGCTGGGTGCCCTTGCGCTGCTCGCAACCACCCTGGGAGGGCCGTTTTTAGCGGGTGCGCGGGCTGAACCGGCTCAGACACAAGTCACACAGGAACTCGCCAGCGCTGGCAATTGGTTTTCAAAACTAACAGCACACATTGATTTTAACGAGTTTAAGACCTTGGGCATCCTGGGGGCGCAGGTTCTGGGCTTTGCTGTGGGCACAGCGGCCTCGGTGTGGCTCAGCGGCAAAATATACAACGCAGTAAAAACACGTATCGCCGCTTCGTCCGAAAGACCACACCATAAAATTGGGCTATCCTCTTTAAATTCGTTTTCGCGGGTGGGGCTTGTGACCCTGGGCGCCCTGTCTTCGTATATCCTTGTGGGGGGTAATCTCTCCGAACTCTGGAAGGGGGCCTCCTGGCCCGTTGCAGGAATCGCCGCTATTGCTGGTCTGGGGCTGATCACCGGCCCAAATAACCCCGTTCCCAATCTGTTTACCTGGGCCAGGCTAAAGTTTAGCCTCGATCCCGGCCGGTTCATCAAGATAGAAAATGCCCTGCACGAAAATGTTGAGGGGTATGTTGTTCATGTAGGCGCGCTCACCACCACGCTCATACGTTTTGTAAAACCGGACCCCGAAAAACCGATCACGTCGGCAGAACAACCCCAACAGATCAAAACAGCAGATGGCGTCGTTGCGTTTGGACTCTCTGCCGATGTAAAAAACCCCGTGTCAATGAATATAGCGGGCATGGGCCCTGCCGACATTGCAGCACAAAGTCGCGTTGTCGTTTATCACGTTCCCCACGATGTCCTGATCAAGAGCATCACCAGCAATCCAGTAAAAGATGCCACACAGGAACAAATCGAGCCCTTTCTGGTCTACGCGTCTCCGCCCTATTACCCCCCCCGACCAAAAAATGGGTGTCAGATGAGCAATGCCCCCTGTCAGTAATTCTTTTTTTTTGACCCCCCGCATCTAACTGTCGTTTTTTTGTAAATATCAATCCTTGAAATAAATTTAATCTACCCCAACAATAAACCCAATGGTTAATTTCACCACTTTCCAAATGCCACGGCTTGCAGCAAGCAGCGTTATGCACTTAAACCAGGTGATGCTGCCGCCTCAACCGGCAGTCACTGCACTTGCGCACCTTGATACCCCGCTCTCTCCCGCTCTCACACCTGCGTTACGACAACATCATCACCTGCCAGCCCCTGTAAATAAAAGGTCTCCTGGAAATCACCTGCTCACAAGGCCCCGGGGAAAAACGGTGTTCTCACCATCGGGGGGCCAGACACAAATACAGCCACTTAGTCAAGCGGCAGACTCATCACGCGACACAACACCCAGCGCGCAATCACCACAGCTTGGCTTTGCGCTCGGCATCCTCCCTGCATTTCAGGTGAAATTTCCCGCCCTCTTTAAGGATATCACGCCAGAAATCTTGTCGGACGCCATGCAAAAAATAAACCTCGCAGAAGGTGTCAAGGCGATAGAACAGGCACAACAGGTT
The DNA here is from genome assembly GCA_015228875.1 of Deltaproteobacteria bacterium. Lineage (GTDB taxonomy): Bacteria > UBA10199 > UBA10199 > UBA10199 > JADGCS01 > JADGCS01. Next base: position 10,141 of record JADGCS010000103.1, read on the forward strand.
GGCCCGCCGGCACCGACTCCCCTTGAGCAGTCAGCGGCTATCTTTGCCAACAGCACAATGATTCCCCATGAAGACCAAATTGTCTCGATCTTAGGTTTTCTGGCAAAGCTTGGCATTGTCATTGGCGTTCCCGCCCTTGTCTGGCTGATCACAACAAAAATAGCGGGCAAAATTGAGTTGGCCATACAAGACACCAAACACAGAAATACCTTTGCAAAAGCCGCCACAGGACTCAAACTCATCCTCAGCATCACGGCGCTCGCCACTTCTTATGCCTGTGTGGGCTGGGACTTTAACCCCCTCCTCAGCGGCGGTGTGGTCCTCACCGGTATCCTTGCCGGTGTGGGGTATATCTTTAACGATAGAATCAAGGACTTCTTTTTGTTTAATCTCTTTAACAGAAAAAGGGACTACGAGGTGGGTGATTTTATCTACGTTAAAGAGATGGAAGATGTCGCTGTTGGTGTGATCGTTGAGATGGACTCTGAGAGAATTGTCCTCGTCGAAATTACCAACCCGCGATACGGTGACAAACTGACAAGCCTCGACCACACCATCCGGGGGCATGAAAGAATCCTTGCCGGGCTTAAATCTTTTGATGAAGTCATCGACTGGACCAAACCCGTGCAGACCAGAATCCACCGCATCCCCACGTCGGACCTTGCAAAACATGTGGTCGAGTACAATCACCTCAAAACATCAAAGGGTGATCTCGACCGCCTCAAAAGCATCCTCAATGCAGCAGCACTTGAAACCAAAAACAGGCGGGCACAAGCCGACAAACCAACAGCATCAACGGGAACAGTCGCCCCCTCTCCAGGCTCTACACCAGACAAAGACACGCACACGATAAGCTACGCAACAATCACCCTGCAGGGGACCGAACCTGTCGTCACAAAAGTCAGTGCGGATTTCTTTGGATAAAAGGGTCTCAGTGGGATCGCCACGTGGGCGCACAGCGTTAGACATGACCCCGTCATGTCCACCGCAACGCACCGCATCGCGATGACGATGAGAGGTGATTTTTAGAGGCCCCTTTAACTGCCTACAATCTTGATCTGATCTTTATGGATGTCTTTGAGTTCGACAAGGGTCCCGCCGCCCTCGACACCGACGTATTGATACTTTCGTGATTTTTTTCTGTTCTCCCATTGATCAAGTGCAAACTTGCGCATATCCTCTACCGAGTCGAATTCGTCGACAATCTCAACCCCGAGAAGTGTCTCGATCACGTCTTCTAACGTGATAATACCGGCAGTCCCGCCGTGATCGTCGGTGACAATAAAAATATGCTCCTTCTTTTTGATAAACTCATCGAGGATCTTTGCCACCGGTGTTTTTTCGGAGACAGACTGGATGGGGATGACAAGTTTCTCGATGCTCATGTCGTCTTCGTCATTCGCGCTTGCCTCTAATATTTTAAAACGCAGGACCATACCAATGATGTCGTCGATCCCTGCTTCATAAACCGGTATGCGCGAAAAAAATAACGGGGTCTTTTTTCCGATAACATCGATCACCTTGGTGTTTTTTGACAGGGTAAAGACCACGGACCTTGGCGTCATGACATCCTCTGCCAGAATGGCATTAAGCCTCAACAGATTCTTGATGACCCGCTGCTCTTTCTCGGCCAGGATCCCCTCTTCAACGCCTGTCTCTGCCGCAACAATCATCTCCTCGCGTGTCATGGTCATCTCGGTCCGTTTTTTGGATTTAACAACATTTGAAATAAACCGAAGTAAAAACACAAACGGGAGCATGACGGTGATGAGAAACCTGATTACAAAGGCACCGGGGATGCAAAGTCTCTTCCAAAACGAAGCCCCGATTGACTTCGGTATGATTTCGGAAAAAACAAGGATCACCAACGTAAAGATGATTGAGATCATCGCCAACCATTTGTCCCCATAGACCTTAAGCGCCTGTGCCCCAACCCCTGCCGCACCAATGGTGTTGGCAATTGTGTTGAGTGTTAAAATGGCCGCGAGCGGCCTCTCGACATCCTTTTTAAGGGCCTTTAGCAATACAGCCCCATGTTTTTTTTGTTTGATCAGCAGATTGATGTGGGACCATCTTACGGAGAGAATAATTGCCTCAAGCATCGAACAAAGAAAAGAAATGCCCAAGGCCAACCCTGCATAGAGTATTAATAGTTTCATACGAGAGTGAGACTGCCAAAACACCCTTATCAACAAAATCAACAAACAAAAGGCAAAAGGGATGCCCCACCCAAATATTATACACAATGGGTAGATTTTTCCAATGACTTTCTTTGGTTGGTGTCATGCCAGCCAGATGACAAATATCATTAAGCATCGCGTAAAGAATAATTGATCTATTCGGAATTGATATACTAATTGCAAGCGAGGCGTATCGAGTGTCTGTCGGGAAGTGCCCTGTGTCGCAGGCGTCTAAAAAAATCATGACCCGTGACACAAGTTACTAACTTGACTTTGACGCGGTTGAGTTTCCTCGTTATGCGAGGTATGCACCCGCGCTCTGTCAACTTTGAAATTCTTAGACATAAATGTAAGGACATGATTTTTTTTGGGTTTAAAAGTTTTGCCGCCTGCAAAATTTTTAAACGGCCGGAGAAATAGGGCCTTTCCCGACAGACACTATCTGGCGCAACCTTAATGATTCATGATTGCTTTGAACTAAATTGGGCTAAGGCCAAACAAAACGAAAGGACCATATATGAAAGAAGTTGTCATCGTCTCCGCAGTCCGTTCCCCGATGGGACGGGCTCACAAGGGTAATTTTGCTTTTACACGAATCGATGACCTTGCCGCAGAGGTCATACAGGGGTGTCTTAAAAGGGCACCAGGACTCGATCCCAACGAGATCGAAGAACTCCTGTTTGGCTGTGCCATGCCAGAAGGGGAACAAGGCATGAATCTCGGCAGAAACGTCGGTTTTCTGGCGGGACTGCCGATCAGCGTCCCAGCGGCCACCCTCAACCACTTCTGCTGCTCCTCACTCGCAACCATCATGGCGGCGGCTCAGGCAATTATGGCCAATCAAGGTGATATCTACCTCTCCGCCGGTGCAGAATCCATGACCCACGTCCCCATGGGCGGCTACAACCCCAGCCTTAACCCACGGCTCTTAAAAAACGAAATGCCGCAGGCCTATATCAGCATGGGGATCACCGCCGAAAATCTGGTCGATAAATACAAAATCTCCCGCGCCGAACAAGATGAATTTGCAGCTAAATCGCATCAAAAGGCGGTCAAGGCCATGCGTGATGGCCTTTTTAAAGACGAAATCATCCCCATCACCGCTTATTCAAAGACCGGTGAAACAAAAATGGTCGATACCGACGAAGGGCCTCGTGCCGATTCCACAATCGAAAAACTCGCCACCCTCAAACCCGTATTTAAGCAGGGCGGGACGGTCACAGCCGGAAACTCAAGCCCATTAACAGACGGCGCCTCGGCGACACTGGTCATGTCTTTAGACAAGGCAAAAGAGCTCGGGTTGAAGCCGCTTGCAAAAATTATAAGCATGGCCGTTGCGGGATGCGACCCTGCCATCATGGGCATTGGTCCTGTCCCTGCCATCAAAAAAGCGCTTAAGCGGGCCAATCTCAAACTCGACCAAATCGACATTTTCGAACTCAACGAGGCCTTTGCTGCGCAATCCCTGGCAGTCATCAAAGAACTCAACCTCAATCAGGACAAGATTAATCCCAAGGGTGGTGCCATTGCCCTTGGTCACCCTCTTGGTGGCACCGGCGGTCGCATCATGGCCACGCTGGTACACGATTTGCGCCAGTTTAACAAAAAATACGGTTTAGAGAGCATGTGTGTTGGCGGAGGTCAGGGTGCCGCCATGATCATCGAAACAAGTTACTAACTTGACTTTGACGCGGTTGAATTCCTTCATTTTGCGAGGAATGCACCCGCGCTCTGTCGACTTTGAAATCCCTATATACAATTATAAATCGATCATCTCGAAACATATACACATATACAAGGAGTTCTATCATGAATATAAAAAAAGTAGCCGTCCTTGGTTCCGGGGTCATGGGTGCCGGGATCGCCGCACACCTTGCCAATGCGGGCATCCCCTCGTACCTTCTTGATATCGTCCCCCCAGAACTTACAGACGATGACAAAAAAGCGGGTCTTGCAAAGGACTCAAAAGCGTTTAGAAACAAGTTTGCCCTTAATGCCATAAATAATATTCTGCCCAAACAAAAACCATCGCCCATTTTTGACAACAGGGTCTTCAAACTCATCACACCGGGAAATTTTGAGGACGACTTTTCAAAAATCGGTGAGTGCGATTGGGTTATCGAGGTCGTTGTCGAGAAACTCGCAATCAAAAAGAAGGTCTTCGATCAGGTCGAAAAGCACATGAAAAAAGGTGCTGTCATTTCCTCGAACACATCGGGGATAAAACTTGCCGACATGATCGAGGGACGTTCACCCGAGTTTGCAAAAAACTTTCTCAACACGCACTTTTTTAATCCCGTGCGCTACATGAAACTGGTAGAAATCATCTCGGGAGCAAAAACAAATCCCGAAGTGGTCAGCTTTATGGCCGACTTTCTCGAGAACAAGCTTGGCAAGGGTGTGGTGTACGCAAAAGACACGCCGAGTTTTATTGCCAACAGAATCGGCGTCTATGGTTTTATGGCAACCCTGCAGCATGCCCTGCAAACGGGCATCAGCGTTGAGGCCGTCGATAAAATCACGGGGCCAGCCACCGGAAAGGCTAAATCAGCCACTTTCCGGACGGGCGACCTCGCAGGTCTTGACACGCTCGCCCATGTAGCCAAAAACAATTACGAGCAACTGCCAGACGACGAGGCTCGTGACATGCTCAAGTTTCCGCCCATTCTCGATACACTCCTCAATAACAAATGGCTTGGGGATAAAACCGGTCAGGGGTTTTACAAAAAATCAAAGGACGCATCCGGCAACAGGGTGATCCTTTCAATCGACCTTAAAACCGGCGAATATAAAGAGCAGGAAAAGGTCAGGTACGACTGTCTGGGCCTTGCCAAAAACATCGAAGACGTCGGCGAAAAAATAAAAGCCGTGGTTAATGCCACTGACAACGCAGGTCAATTTGCATGGCTCACCACACGCGACGCCCTCATCTATGCCGCGAACCGTGTTCCCGAAATTGCAGACGACATCGTTAATGTCGATAACGCCATGAAATGGGGTTTTGGCTGGGAACTCGGCCCCTTCGAGGTCCTTGACGCCCTTGGTGTCAGTGCATTTGCTGACCGCGCAAAAAAAGACGGCAAGGCCATCCCGCCCCTCATCGATGCGTGCCTTAAAAACGGTGACGGTGTGTTTTACAAATCGGGCAAAGGCGAGGTCCTTTATTTTGATCTCACCACAAAAAAATACCAACCTGTCAAGACCCGACCCACCTCGCTTGTGATCAAGAGACTTAAAGAGCAGAACCGCGTCCTCAAATCAAACGCGGGTGCCTCCATTGTCGATCTTGGCGATGGGGTCGTCAATGTCGAGTTTCATTCC
>JADGCS010000104.1 GCA_015228875.1 Deltaproteobacteria bacterium
AAGGGAAGCGGGCATGACCCCCTACGAAATGCTTTTATCGGAGTCGCAGGAGCGCATGCTGATGGTGGTCAAAAAAGGCCGCGAAAAAGAAGTCGAGGCAATTTTTAAAAAATGGGATCTTAATGTGGCTGTTGTTGGCAGGGTCACCAACTCAAAGAGGATGGTGATCACCTTTAAAGGCGAGACGGTTGTTGATGTCCCGGTCGATCCCCTGGCCGAGGCCGCACCCATCTATGACAGGCCTGTAAAAAAACCAGGATACATCGACGAAATCACCAGAGAGGTTGTGGTTGATGAGCCCGCAGATTATAAAGAGATGGTCCTTAAGATTCTTGCATCCCCGACGATCGCCGACAAGAGTTGGGTTTATCAACAGTACGATCACATGGTGATGACAGGGACCGTGCAAGGCCCGGGGTCGGATGCCGCCGTTGTGAGGATTGGAGACACGGGAAAGGCCGTGAGTCTTACGGTCAACTGCAACAGCAGGTATGTTTATCTTAATCCCCGCATGGGTGCCGCCATAGCCGTGGCCGAGTCGGGGAGAAACATAGTCTGTTCCGGTGCTCTCCCCCTGGCAGTCACAGACTGTCTTAATTTTGGAAATCCCGAAAAGGGCGAAACCATGTGGGAATTTGTAGAGGCCTGTGAGGGCATGAGCGAGGCCTGCAGGGAATTTAACACACCGGTGGTCAGCGGCAATGTGAGCTTTTACAACGAGACCAGCGGCAAGGGGATTTACCCCACACCCACGATCGGTATGGTGGGTCTGCTTAAAAATCTCAAAGAGCAGATCGGTATTTCATTTAAAGACAAGGGTGACTTGATTGTACTGCTTGGCGAAACATACCCCGAGATTGGGGGCAGTGAATATTTAAAACTGGTCACGGGAAAGATTTGCGGTCCTTGTCCCGAACTCGATTTTATTGCAGAAAAAAATCTGTGGGCGACCATCGGGTCCCTCAACAAAAGCGGGCTTATCAAATCGGCGCATGATGTTTCTGAGGGGGGACTGATTGTCTCTTTGCTGGAGTCCTCTTTTGCAAACCATCTTGGATTTAAGATTGAGATTCACTCAGATCTCAGACCCGATGAATACTTGTTTGGAGAGTCACAGTCACGCGCGGTGGTTACGGTTGCCAAACAACATGTTAAAAAGGCGCTTGCTGTCTTGGCCAAAGGCGCAACACCTTATTTGTTTCTCGGCGAGGCCAAGGAGGAGAGGGCCTTTGTCCTCTATAACAGCGCCGTTTTGCTCGATGAACAACTGTCAGACTTTCACAAGGTCTATGAAGCAGGCTTTGAATCAGGGGTTTTTAAACGTGAGACAGGGTGTCTTTTATGACGGTCAGCCTCGGCATTGACATCTTGTTGAAGGGACAAACCCGCCTCCTCAAGGGTAAACGTGTGGCCCTGCTCACTCACGGTGCTGGTGTTGACAGCCATCTTCATGCAACGCGCAGCCTTTTTTACAACCACGGGGCGATTGATCTCACACTGCTCTTTGCGCCAGAACACGGCCTTTACGGGATTGCGCAGGACATGGAAGGTGTTCTGACCGAAAGGGACAGAGAGACCGGCCTTGACGTCGTGAGCCTGTATGGCAGATCTGCCACATCACTCAAACCAAAGGTGCGCGATCTTGACAGGTTTGATTGTCTTGTTTGTGACCTGCAGGACGTGGGCAGTCGGTATTACACGTTCATATACACGATGGCCCTGTGTATGAAGGCCTGTGCAGAAGCAGGGAAGCGGGTGATTGTCCTTGACCGGCCAAATCCTATCAACGGTGTTGACGTTGAGGGCCCTCTGCTCAAACGTCAATTTGCCTCTTTTGTTGGTCTGTACCCCCTTCCTGTGAGACACGGGATGACCATAGGCGAGCTGGCACTTTATTTTAACGAGACGGAGGGGTTTGGGTGTGATCTTACGGTTATGCCCATGAAGGGCTGGCGGAGAACAATGTATTTTGACGAGACAGGGCTGTGCTGGATCCCTCCGTCGCCCAACATGCCGCATTTAAATACAGCCATCCTCTACCCAGGGCTGTGTCTTATTGAGGCAACACAGCTTTCAGAAGGAAGGGGCACCACCAAGCCATTTGAATGGGTCGGCGCCCCTTTTATCGAGGCGCACAAACTCGCTGTTCATTTAAATGCCCTGGGTCTTAAGGGCGCGGTCTTTAGTCCAGTGAGTTTCAGGCCCGGATATCAAAAGCATCAGGGGCAGGTTTGTCATGGCGTCCAGATTCATGTGACAGACAGGTCCTTGTTTAAACCTTATGAAACAGGGTTAAGGCTCATCGATGCCCTTTATAAACTTTACCCCGATAGTTTTAAGTGGAGGGAGAAGGCCTACGAGTTTGTCAAAGACATTCCTGCTATTGATCTGTTAACCGGTGATGCATATTTTATGGGCATTGTAGGGGAGTGTGGTGGACTCGACAAATATATAAAGTGTTGCGCAAAGGAGAGTCGGGATTTTTTTAAGAAAAGAAAAAAGTATCTGCTGTATTGATAAATATAAAAAAATCACACCACCTTGCAGGGCAAGGCCATCGGGCGTCCGGGGATCGTGACGGTCTCTGTAAATATCAAAAATAAAATGCCGGAACTTGTCCGGGTAGCCGGAACCGCCGTGATCGTGTTTAAAACAACCCTCTGTGTCTGATGGCACAACACTCATGCGGCAGATGCCAAGAGTGAACCCGCGTCCCAATGTGTTGATAATATAAGAAAAATTATTCTTCGCAACCTTTGCATCAATCTGTCGAGTCCCTTGGCAGGAGACAAAAATTGTTCCCTATAAAAACGTGATTGCATAAGGAGGACTTATGAGCGCTCTTGCAGCCGTGCACGGTGGTATGGGGTATGGTCTAAACGCTATGGGTACAACCGCATTACCCCCAGCGAGGCTTGGTCCCGTGGTTTCTTCTGGTATAGGTCATGCCGAAGCCGATCTGGTCAAGAGATGGCAACAACTCACCACGCCAACAGCGTCCGCAAATCCAGGACAGGGACACAATAGAACGCTTAGCCCCCCAGTAGCGGCAAGGCAAACACTCGAAAGCGCACTTGCACGGGGTGCCATAGCGGCGCGTAAAAATCCGTGGCCAAAGGCCGCGGCGTTATTTGCTACCCCCTTTATTATTGGCATGTCAGTTCTCGCTGGCATACAGTTATTACCAACGTACAATGACGCCCTCGTGCGCGAGTATGCCCCGCTTATTGCGGGGGCTATTGCAGTTTTGATGCTGGTTGGTCCTCTCTTTATGACAGATCTTGCATCAACGTGGGAACACCAAAGGAGCATTGAATTGAGACGCACAATGAAAAGGACGGTTTTTTGTGGTGTGCGTCATACCATACCCCTCTGGAAATTTTTTAACCTGACGCCATTTGATCTTGATACGCCCATTGCGCAATTAAAAAAACAGCAAGAGGAGCTCAAGCAATTGGGTCACAGATTAAGGAACATCATCAACTCCTGCCTCTACACACCGGTTGAGGCCTGTGATACCGCAGAACATATCAGACAGAGCGTGGGCCGCAGGTTTTTTGCGCATCGCATGAATGTGTTTAATGTCGACGTCGACGGGCACCCTGTCGTCAAAGATGGTTCCGTTTTGCAAGATGGTCGGTTCAAGCCCTCAAAAATGGGGGGGTACATGATCACGGGGCTGGCGCGTATGGAACAGCATTCAACGGTAAGCGGTGGTGATTTTGTAAAATTCAGGATAAAGGCAAAGGATATGCAGGACCTTGTGGACATGATGGAGATCCTTTTGAGTGGAAGACCTGTTTCCGCGATGGGGAAGGTTGAAGAGATCGGTTTTTTAGGCTTTGTCAAAATGCAGCTTGCAAGATTTAGGGCGGGCAATCCTGAAATTGTTGATATCGAAGGCGTCGATCAAAATAATTTTTACCACAATAGTGCGGGTGTTGTCATGCATCGTCTGATGTATTCCGAAGATATTGAAACAGTCGGGGTCTAAATCACGGGGATGGGGCCACGAGGGGATCTTTCCAGCTTTCCGATTTTAAAGATTCTGTGGTGATCAGGCTATCCGTGCCAGTCTTGTAAAATCTTATTTTTTGTTTTGATTTATGGTGTTGTTCTGTCATAATGGCGAAAAACTCGCTGGGGTGGGTTGGGTAGATGGTGACTCGAAATAATAAATCACCCCTAATTACGAATTACCATAAACCAGAAACCAAAATATTTCGTGAAACGAAATATTTTATAGGCGCGTAGCTCAGTTGTTCCGCCGAGAGGCGGACAGAAGTAAGGTGAGCGCAATTTGGCGCTCTAACCAACTGAGCATGTGGTCTTTTTTTGGTTTTACAATTTTATAGGCGCGTAGCTCAGTTGGTTAGAGCGCTACCTTGACATGGTAGAGGTCGCTGATTCAAGTTCAGTCGCGCCTACATAGGCCCGTTATGGTTTTACCGTAACGGGCTTTTTGTTTTTGCGACCGCCGCGACCTTCAGCTACAAAGGAATTTATTAATAAACTCTATTGAAAATTGATTAGCTTCGCATGTGAGATTTTCACATAAATGCGGGGGGTCATCTGGCTGAAAACCTCCAGGTCTGAGGATATTACATTGTAAACTTTTAAATTGATTTTCAAATTGCTGTGCAAATTCTCTACATAATTTAACAATATTATCGTCAGCAATGCCATTTGTTCGACCAAAAATTCCCAAAAACATTAGTGACCCCTCAACCAGACCGCATTGGGCACCGTAACGACCGGCACCGTGCATGCCAAGAGCCGCATTGATGACCTGATCGTTAAGATTAATCTCAAACCTCTCGGCCAAAACCTTGAGTGTTGTTGTGGCACAATTAAGATCATGCTCCCAAAAATATTTTTTAACGCTGTCTTTTACAAAGCTTTTTGTATCCATAAAATTTTACCCTGCTCAACAAGTGGCATTATACTTTTGGTCCCTTTTTTACTGTTTAAAATCTTTAAAAAAATCCGAAAAATGTTTTGGGCCTCTGGGTAACGTCATGTTTTTTTCTTTTCTATAACGCTCAATTGAAATTTCTTTAACATCTGTTTTAAACTGAGTTGCCCCCTTTCATCAGGATAATTCTTAAGTGTGAGATAAATCTCTACGGGATTTAAATAACCGTCAATGGCGAACAGATGTGGTGCTTCTTTAAAAATCTCAAATACAATTTTTTTTTGATTTGCGTCTTCTTTTTTTTGGTCTTGTTCGAGTGCCGCAAATTCTTTGCTGGATATGGCGATATGATCTTGTTCAGGTGAACTCAAGTCTGAAAAGTTGGCCAGTGCGGTTTCACCAGACAAAATATATTTTTTTTGCCGTAGTCTAAAAGATGCTTCAATCGTTTTAAAAAAAGGTTTGATCTCACGATGCCTTAACTCTTCCCAAGTTTGAGCTTTTGGATAAAATTGAAGAAAAAGGTGCCACATACCCATCACTATCACTATCACAGTCTCAAAATTACAGTCCCAAAATTGGGACTCAGGCGGGACTTGAGCAAAAAAGTATGTGGCACGGTTGTTCTGGCACGGTTGTTCAGCCCCACCCAAACATTGATTCTTCTCCCCTTTTCTGTCATCAGGGGGGTAATGAATATTTTAAAAGAGGTCCTTAAAAACGAGGTCTTTCCGGCCCTGGGTTGTACGGAGCCTATTGCGGTTGCGTGTGCGGCCAGTATTGCCGCGAGTCACACCACAGAGGCCATTGAAAAAATCACCATCACCGTCGACCCGCGCGTTTACAAAAACGGGTTTGCGGTCATTATCCCCAACACAGGCTTTAAAAGGGGCAACCTGATCGCCGGTGTCCTTGGAGCACTGATCAAAAGACCCGATCTCAAGATGGAGATCTTAAAAGCTCTTGATGAGAAGATGATTGCAGCCGCCGAGGCACTGATTAAATCAAAACAGGCGGTGATCAGATTTGACAAGTCAAAACTCGATCTTTACATCGAGGTTGTCATCAAGACAAAAACAGACACCATCCGCGCCGTGATAGAAAACAGTCACACCAATCTTGTCCGTCTTGAAAAGAATAACCGGTCAATCTTTGAGGGCAAGGATAAACGGGACGCCCTGGCACAAAAGGCATATAAGGCTGAACTTAAAAAGATGACTCTTGCGGACTTTGTGGATCTTGCAGAACAGATGGATGCAGATGATGAGGCCTATATCAAACAGGGCATCACCATGAACATGCTGATTGCAGATGCGGGAAAGGACTTAAAAAAAGTTGGTTACTACATTGCCGACCTTGTCAACCAGGGATACATCGTCAACGATGTCTTTGCGCAGAGCAAGATACTGACAGCGGCAGCCACCGATGCCCGTATGGCAGGGCTCAACTATCCGGTCATGTCAAGCGGTGGCTCGGGAAATCAGGGGATCGTGGCGATTCTGGTACCCTACAATGTAGGTGTATTTTTTAAAATCGAAGAAAAAAAAATCATCAGGAGCATTGCCCTTTCGCATCTTATTAACAGCTATATAAAATGTTTTACCGGCGATCTTTCCCCCCTGTGCGGGTGTTCAATAGCGGCAGGGGTCAGCGCGGCGGCGGCCATTGTTTATCAGCATCACGGCAAGGACACACATAAAATAACCCTCGCGGTCAACAATCTGGTCAGCGATCTTGGCGGGATGCTCTGCGACGGGGCCAAAGAAGGTTGTGCCCTCAAGGTGGCAAGTTCTGCCGATTCTGCGATACGAGCGGCCTACATGGCGATAAATAATCACGGGATCACCGAGACTGAAGGATTTGTTGGCAGATCTGCCGAAGAAACAATTTACAATTTAAGTGAGATCAGTATCGCCGGCATGGCAAAAGTGGATGACACCATGCTGGGCATCATGATGGAAAAAGAAAATAGTGCTTCGACAATTTAATAATTTTCTTTATTAGAAAATTATTAAACGCTCAGCACTAGTCCTGAGCAATCTAGAAAGATAAAAATTAAGTTGTCGAAGGAATAGTGTGGATGCGTAATGGGATTTCATATGGAAACCTCACAAACAACGTCACTTGAATTTTACAAGCAGCTTAAGGCCGAAGGTTTAAAAAAACTCGCCACAGTTTACACATCGATCAAGGACACCCTGAACATGATCAGACCGGCGCTTGCAAAGAACGACAGCATCCTTGACCTGGCCTGTGGGTACGGCAGGGTCACCATTCCCCTGGCGCTTGAGGGATACAAGATTCAGGGCCTTGATCTCTCGGAGACGCTCCTCAAAGAAGCGCGGCATGATGCGGTGAATGCCGGTCTTGCCATAAAGTGGCGGCAGGGAGACATGTGCGCCCTCCCGTATAGGGCAGGGACGTTCAATAAAATACTCTGTCTGTGGTGTTCTTTCAATCACCTGCTCTATCGCGACGACCAGATCGCAGCACTCAAGGAGATGTACCGTGTTCTTGGGCCAACGGGGACCGCGCTTGTTGAAATGTTTTACGGTGAAGACAGCGATTTAAAATCAGACCCTGCGTATCAACCACCGTTCTATTGTTCAAATCTAGAAGGAGTCATCAACAGGATTTTTGTTCATACAGAAAGATCTTTCATGGATCTTTTAAAGACGGCTGACATTGCAAACTCAAGGCTCGTGTTTGGCACCATCGGCACAAAAAAAAGAATGATCCTGTGGATGACAAAGTAACGCTCTCTCAAAGTATTCTTTAACCCCTCGCCCGAAAGTAATTGCCGCAATAACAATAATTCCTTTCGTGTTTTTTAAAAAAAATCTCGCTGATTTCATTTTTAATCTTTTTGACATTGGGTGCCGCATCACAAACAATTTTCTTATGAGGGCGTCACTTTTTTCTACGCAGATGCAGGGGCTATTGTCGGGCGTGATGTCTACCTCCTTTGTTGCTGGGGGCGTGATGCAGGCCCCCCCACTTGATAACGCACCAAAATTAAAACTGGCCCCGCTTTTCCCCGATCTAAAAAAACACCCGCAGGCCGGATTGACTGAAAAATCGGGCATCAGCAGCGTGTCGCAGGCTCACGATCGGGGCTGTGCCATTGCTCATCACACCAACTACCGGTCAGAAATCTCAGACAGCATCGATCTATTGTACGATCCTCATCAGGCGTGGCACACGAGGCTTAAGCTTGTTAACGAGGCAGAGTCCTCAATTGTCTTTACTTCATTTTATGTGGAGCCTGACGAAAAGGGACTCATGTTTCTTGATGCCCTGATAAGGGCCGCAGAGCGGGGTGTGATGGTCATGGTGGCCATTGATGGCGCGATCCAGAATATAAACAGCTTATGGCTAGGGACACAGAGCCAGCGAAAGGCCATCAAAACACGCATTGACCGGCTTGTGAGCCTTGGTGGCATTATTGGTTGGTATGGGACTTTCTCTCAGCATCTTAAACTGCCGGCAGTGGGATTGCACTACAAGAGCCTTGTGGTTGATGGAAAATGCGCGATCGTTGGTGGGCGCAATATTGGGGGGCTGTATTACGGCGATCCCATCTGGCATGATTTTGAGGCGCTGCTTAAAGGTTCTGTGGTGAGCAATCTTTCTCACGATGCCCTTGAAGCCATTGAGGTCAGCAGCCTTGTGACGTCACAGGGTAATTCAGATGAAATGCAGAGGGCCCTGTTTAAGAGGCTCAGAAAAAATCTGGAAGCGCAGTAGTATTCAAACGCGGCAGAGGCCGAAAAAAGGCATCTTAAATCCCTCCTTAACGGCAGAGCCCTTGAGACAGTTCATCTTGTGACCTACAACCCCCTTAACTTTAATGGCCGTGTCAAATCCAAAGACACGCCAAACCCGGTTACAAAAACGCTCAAGGCGGCCTTTGATACGGCAAGACACGAGATCTGGGCCACGACAAATTTTATCCACCCCGTTCCCGAAATAAAAGAGGCGCTGATCAACGCAGCACGACGAGGGGTCAAGGTCAGGATTGTTACAACAGGTGCCAAGGCCGGTGCCTGCAAAATTTATTCAGACATGCCCTATGTTGCCGCTGCGCAAAACTATCAGGATTATACGGATGTCGGTATCGAAATATACGAGACAAAAGAAATCATGGGACACGGAAAAATGTACATCATCGACGACCGCATGGCCGGATTTGGCAGTTACAATCTCGAAACATCGGCAGACACCTCCCTTTTTGAATGTCTGGTTTTTACGCACGACAAAAAAGTAATCAGGGGCGTCGGAGACATTATTAGAAACCTGATAAAAGATTATTGCCGCCGCTTTGATCCTGTAAACCGCAACATAAAAAAAGAATTTCCCGTCTGGAAACGTTTTTTTGCAAAATTTTTTGCCCCGCTGTATATCTGAAAAAATCCGTTGATTGCCAGGCGACAACAAGTTTCTCACTTGACTTGTATGCCCGCAGAAAATCCCCTTTTGGGACGCGGCCAGATTTTTCTGTTTTGCATGAGTCTACATCCCCCATGTTTCGTACGGCACGTACGGCACACGTACGGCACATGGCCCGCGCTCGATTGACTTTGAAGTTCCTGGACATTAATGATTGCTACCATGACAGACCAAGCCCATCACATCCTCAAACAGACCTTTGGATATTCAAGTTTTAAACAGGGTCAGCTTGATGTGATCAGCAGGGTCTGTGAAGGAAAAGACGCCATTGTCCTTATGCCGACAGGGAGCGGCAAATCCTTGTGCTATCAGCTTCCGGCGCTGATAAGAGAGGGAGTTGGTGTTGTTGTGTCGCCCCTCATTGCCCTCATGCAGAATCAGGTGGACGCATTAAAACTGATGGGTATAAGGGCTGCCTTTATAAACTCGACACTTGATTATAAGGCTGTCACTGCCGTCGAATCCAGTGTTGTCAACAACAGGCTCGACCTGCTTTATGTTGCGCCCGAACGTCTTTTGACCGACAGGTGTCTTGATCTTTTAAGCCGCACAAAGATCGCGCTTTTTGCAATCGATGAGGCGCATTGTGTCTCGCAGTGGGGTCACGATTTTCGCCCTGAGTATCTCAAGCTCAGCATTCTCAAAGAAAAGTTCCCCGGTGTCCCGCGTATTGCGCTGACAGCAACAGCAGATATGGTCACACGGGCGGAGATTCGTGACAGGTTGATTCTTGACGAGGCCAGGTTTTTTGTTTCCAGTTTTGACAGACCCAACATCTTTTACCGCGTGGCCTTAAAAGACAATGCACGCAGACAGCTTTTGCACTTTATCAAGGGAGAGCACGGGGGGGAAGCAGGGATTGTTTACTGTCTTTCACGCAAAAAAACAGAGACAGTTGCCGCTTTTCTGCAACAGAACAACATCAGGGCTCTGCCTTATCATGCGGGGATGAGCGATGCATCGAGGTTACAAAACCAGAGTTGTTTTTTAAAAGAAGATGATGTTGTCATGGTAGCCACCATTGCTTTTGGTATGGGGATCGATAAACCCAATGTGCGGTTTGTAGCACACATGGATTTGCCCAAAAGCATCGAGGCCTACTATCAAGAAACGGGCCGTGCCGGGCGTGATGGTGAACCCGCGGATGCGTGGATGGTGTATGGTATGGGAGATGTCATAACCTTAAGGCAGATGCTCTCGCAGTCAGAGGCTTCCCCCGAACACAAACATGTAGAACAGATCAGGCTTAACGCCATGCTGGGTTATTGTGAGACAACGGCCTGCCGCAGGGTCACCCTTCTTAAATATTTTGGTGAAGAGGGTCACAAACCGTGCGGCGCGTGCGACACCTGCGTGGATGAGGTAAAAAGTTTTGAGGGGACCATCGCGGCCCAGAAAGCCCTGTCGTGTATCTACCGCACGGAACAGCGTTTTGGTGCTGCACACCTTATCGATGTTCTTTTGGGCAACAACACAGAGCGTGTGGCGAGGTTTGGTCACGACAGGGTCAGCACGTTCGGGATCGGAAAGGAACTCAGCACACGCGCGTGGCACTCTGTCTTCAGGCAGCTCATTGCAATGGGGTACATTGCCGTAGACATGGAGCACGGCTCTCTCAAGCTTGGCGCCGAGAGTACCGCGCTGCTTAAGGGGCAGAGGCGGATTCAACTGAGAGAAGACCCCGAGCCCAAAAAACACAAGCCAAAGGCGATTGTTAAAACAACCCGTGAGGACATCGACATATCGGATGTAAGTTCCAGGGGGCTATGGGAAAATTTAAGGGAACTCAGAAGAGAGATCGCTGCCAAAAAAAATCTGCCTGCCTACATGATCTTTCACGATACAACACTCAAGGCCATGGTAAAATACAGGCCAAAAAATACAATGGAACTATCGCGGATTCCGGGTGTGGGCGACAAAAAACTGGCGCAATACGGCAAAAAGTTTTTGGTGGTGATTAATGGGGAAAATGGGGGCTGATAACGGCCAGAGAACCTTCAATGGAGTACAGCTACCTTGCATAAAAAACCTTTGAGTTATTAGCCAGCTTTGTTTAAAAGGCCGAGGGGCTAAGTTGACTGGTGTTGTGGCCTTAAAAAAGGGCATAAAGTGTGTGATCGAATTACGAAAAACAATACGAAGTTGCCCTAAAATTTTGTGGTAATTGTCGTTTACGTAATTCGTTCTTCGGGAAAAATTTTCTGCCGTAATTTTTTGGAGAGGTGGTCGAGTGGTTGAAGGCTCCGGTCTTGAAAACCGGCGTACCCGCAAGGGTACCGTGGGTTCGAATCCCACCCTCTCCGCAGGAGAAAAACATATAAGCATGAGAACCGCAGTGAGCACGGCCTGTAGGCCGTCGACTTGGAATCGGGGTCGAGTCTTGACTTGAGACATGGCCCCACAATTACAAGTCCCAAGTCAAGACTTGATACCATTGGCATAACATAAACTGGAAAATGATAACCGCCGCAGAGCTGGGATAATAACTTCCGAAAGAATAAAAACACTCAACCGAATCGCTTAGCGAGCGTGAGACTGAGTGTCTCAATGATAGTGAGACCTAACATTTAAGGCTTATTAAACTGTTCCCTCAATTTTTTTGTCTCCGCATGCCATTGATCAACTCTTTCTTTGTCGTTACGCCAGACCTCAAACAAGAGCTCGCGCATACCCTCAAGCCACAAGATGGTCTGCTCCGTGGTAAAAACAATTTTAGGAAGTTGTTTGTTCCATTTTTCCCAGTTTTGTTGTTTAGAGTTCATTTTTCTTTTTTCTAAGCATGTTGGCGTCAAATAGATCTTTGTCCCTGCCTGTATTCTGTTTCATTGTGATAAGGTCATCAATACCAACGACCGGTATTGTCACACCAAAAGCCTCTACAACCAGCCTGTTTTGATAGAGAGACTCAAAAGGCATCGGCTCTTCAACAAATACATCAATGAGTTCAAAAAAATTCTTTGGATGAATGTAGCTAAAAACAACCATGTTTTTTTCGTTGATCCAGATATCCCTGTTTTCTTTTTTTGCAAACTCTTTGCCCGTAACAGGCAACCGTGGTCTATAGCCAAGCTCTGTCATCACTTTATCAAATGCAATGATGTTTTCTTCTGTCAAATGCACGACAACATCCAGATCGGCTGTGGCCCTATTGATATGATGAAAATTGACAGCAAAACCCCCCGCTACAAGATAACGGACATCAGATTTGTCCAAGGCAATAAACAGGTCTTTATAGGGAACCATGACGAGTATATAACGATTAATATTTTAACATGCAAGATCGGAGCAGCGTCCAGGGCAGAGCAATTTTTTTTCTGAAAACAGCTGAAAACATTCAATGATTTCAACTGGTTTATGATCCAATTGTTTTTTCGGGAGGTTGCCACGTGTCATTCTCGATGACACACTTTCTTTTTCATTGGGTTCTTATGAGGCCCTTCTCCTCCAGCATCCAGCAGACATGTCACGACCGGAGAGTTTACATATTCTGTTCGTAGATATTTAAATACCTGCTTAACAGATCCTCCTGATCGTAATACGCCTTTACCCTTTGTATGCCGGATTTACTGAAGCTGTTGTACGTCGCCTTGTCCTGAATGAGTTTGATCATGGCCGCGGCGGTTTCTTCGGGTTTTGATACGGGGACAATCAGACCGCTTTTGCCCAGACTCTGGTCCTCTGCTGTGCGCCCCTCAAGCATCTCCTGACAGGCCCCGACATTGGTGGCCACGACAGGGATGCCGACCACGTTGGCTTCAAGGATCACATACGGCTGCGCCTCCGAAAGGCTTGTCAGCACAATGAGGTCGAGAAATTTAAGGTACTCGTTGATGTTGACCATGCCGGTAAAAATAATATCCTCTGCCATTTGCAGACTATCAATGAGCTGGCGGCATTCATCGTAGTAGTCTTCTTCTTCTTCTGTGGGACCCATAATGTAAAAAACAGCACCAGGAATTTGTTCCTTAAATATTTTTGCAGCCCTGATGAATGTCTTGACGTCCTTGATATTAACAACCCTGCCGATCAGGGCGATCTGGACGGTTTCTTTTTTTTCGCGGGTGAGTGCCGTGTATCTTTTAATATCGATGCCGTTGGGGATGATCGCAATTTTATCCTCACGCGCGCCTTCGAGGATTTGTTTGATCTTGTTGCCTTCGTACAGGGTGAAGATCCGGTCTGCATGACGGTAGGCCAGATGGCTCATGACCTTAAAGATGGTGATCCACCACAGTTTAAAGAAACTGAGATCCCTCTCGGCCCTGAAATGAATCTTTTCCTTTTCATAGATCCAGTTAGCCTGCGAGATCTCCAGCACCCTTTCGTGGGTGTAGATGCCGTGCTCAGTCAGAAAAAATTTTGATTCATACTCTGTCTTGGCAATACACCCCAGCAGTCCCGCGTAACCTGTGGAGACCGCGTGGTAGATCTTGGCCTCCGGAATTTTGCTCTGAAGTATCTGCATGAGAGGGAGATGAGTGCCTCTCCATGTCCAGAAATAATCAAGAAAAGAAGTGTCCTCGCTTATTTTTTCGCAGAAATAAACCAGCTGCTCCCATATTTTTTTTGAAGAAAAAACAGTGTGTGCGTCAAAACATTTTTTTGGACCCCTGAACAGGGATACAAATTGTTTAAAGGTGTCGTATTCTTCCTTGAGAATTTTTTCGTAAAAATTTTTTACGATTTCAAAGTCTCTTGTGCGGGGAGACCTTCTTGCCGATCGGTCGAGATCATAATTGTGCAGGTAAATTTCATCGAGAAAAATAACATTGTTGGGGATGTCATATTTTGGGGTGCGTGTCGGGTCCGATTGCGGTGCGATATAGAGGATCCCAAAGCGGATGTCCTTCATGGCTGTGATCAGCTGATGCACCCATGTTGAGACGCCGCCTGAGACAAAGGGGTAGGTGCCCTCGAGCAGCATGCAGACATCGATCATACAGCCCCCCCGACAAGATTTCCCAGTGAGTTGACCGCAGCGGCGTGGACATGTTCGTATCTGCGGTCCAGAGCAATACTGACAAGCAGGGGGATTGCCTTTTCCGAATTGCTGTGTCCCAGAAGCCCAATCATGTCTTTGCTGGACTCGGGGGGGGCATCGTCCAGCCATTTTGTGATGATGTGCGGGGGGATCTCTGTTTTAAGTGTGGGGTGATTTTTAATCTGCCGCGAGAACAGGCTGAGCAGTTTGATTTTTTTCTCGTCGCTCTGCAGCGTGTGGAGCAGCTGCGAGAGTGTTATTTTTTGTTCCATGATCAGGGACAAGACAATGCGCATGAGGGATCCGCTGTACGGCGAATTGAGGAGGTCCAGGGGAGAGTCGGTCAACTGCGGCCACAGGGAAAGAAATTTGGCCCTGATGCGTGTGCTTTTTTCGACCATGGAGAGGATTTCATTCATCGCGGTCGGGTTGTGTTTGTATTCCTCAAGCAGTGAGGTGAGAGAGGCGGTGTCATCGGAGATAATATTGACCACTGTTTTTTTAAGGATCTCCTGGGTTGAATCATCGAGTTTGGAGAAGATGGACATCATAAAAGGTTCAAGGATTGATTTGTCTTTAAGTATGCTTAAGGCCTGAACCGCAAGATATCTCAAATTGAGATTAGTGTGTCTTAAAAATTTGGTCAGGGTTTCTATAACCTGTTTTGTGTAGTCACTCTCCTTACTTATTTTAATAAAATGTTTGAGGGCAATCTGTTTGTTTATATCCACGAGGCTTTTTGATTCGAGGTAATCGATGATAGGAAAGTCCCTGCTGAATTTCCAGATGCGGACAATAGAGGACATGCTGGCGTAGGCAATCAGCGGGGAGGCGTGAAGATTCTCGTTGAGCACAGTGAGCGCTTTTTGGTTTTCGAGAAGCCCCAGACTTTCGATAATGGGGAGTCGCGCCTTGTCGTTCTTTGCCTTTTTTAGTTCCCTGATCAGGTAGTAAAGATAGACGTCTGATTTTTTTTGAAAACTGGAGTAAAGCAGGAGTACCCTGTTTTTGATCTCTTCGTCTTTTGTTTTTAATACTCTCTTAAAGGCCTTGATCAGTCTTTGTGCCGGTATGGCCAGAAGGACCGCTTCTCCCCTTAAGGCGACCATCTTGTTTTTTTCGTTCACGAGAAATTTAATAAGGTCGTGAATGTTTTTTTTGGATGGGAAGGGTGCAAGCCCAGTGACACTCTCCTGTCTCACATGGGGGTCGGGGTCGTTAAACATGAGATGTTTA
>JADGCS010000105.1 GCA_015228875.1 Deltaproteobacteria bacterium
TTTTCTCTATATCTTTTATCCCATCAGGCAGGGTGCAGAGGTTTTTATGGCCGTTTTGTGTGACGAGGATGTCGTCCTCGATGCGGATGCCGCCGATGGATCTGTATTGAGCGGCCTTTTTCCAGTTGACGTATTTTGCGTACTCGCGCATTTTTTTGGGCGCATCAAAAAAGTATTCGATAAAATAAATGCCGGGTTCGATGGTGACGACCATGCCGGGTTCCAGTTTAAGATAGGCGCGCAGGTTCTTTGCCTTTGCCTTAAGTTTTTTATTGTACTTGTTGCCGACATCGTGGACATCGAGACCCAGAAGATGCCCGATACCGTGCGGAAAAAAGACACGGTGGATCTCTTTTTCGTAGAGCATGTCGATGTCTGCGTCTTTAATGAGCCCCAGTTTAATCAGCCCTTTTAAAATCGTCTTTGCTGCATGAATATGAATGTCGAGCATGGTGACTTTGGGGCTGATCATGCGGATGCACTCCCGCTTTGTATTAAGAACCACCTCGTAGATCTCTTTTTGTTTTTTTGAAAACCTGCCGGAGACGGGGATGGTTCTGGTCATGTCCGATGCGTAGCCGTCCAGTTCGCAGCCGCCATCGATGAGTAAAAGATCCCCTTTTTCGCAGCGCCTGGTTTGTTCGACGTGGTGCAGGACAGAGGCGTTTGGGCCGGAGGCTATGATGGTGCTGAAGGCAAGGTGCGCCGCACCTGCCTTGACAAGCTCGGCTTCGAAGGTGCCTTGTATTGTGTATTCGAAGACACCGGGCCTTGTCGCCTTAATAGCTGTGACAAAGGCGTTGTGAGAGATTTTGTTTGCCTGATTCATGAGGTTGATCTCTTCGGGTTCTTTGATGAGCCTTAAATTATCAAGCACCTTGATGAGTGTTTTTTTGTCTTGATGCAGTTTTTTTGAAAGCGACTTGAGCGGGAGTTTTCTGTTGGGGAGCAGGTAGACCTTTTTGTATTTTTGTGAGGCTTTTTTAACAAAGGCATCGAGGGCGGATGTAAAATAAACAAAATCTGTCTTGTATATTTTTTTTGCCTGCGCGCAGTTGAGTTGTTTGCCGAGCCAGAGGCGGTGCTTTTCGTTGATGTCGGGAATGAACAAACAGGTTTTGCCAGCCTTGGGATCAAGCACGAGTACGTGTTCTGGTTTGTGAATCCCTGTGAGATAGGCAAAATAAGAATCCTGTCTGAATTTGTAAACCACGTCCCCGTTGCGGAGGGTTTCCTTGGGGGCAGGGACGATGATCAGTCCGTCTTTAAGGGCTTGAACAAGTTTTTTGCGATTTTTTTGGTAGAGTGTTATCATTTTCCACCTTTGCCAAATAATAAAGGGGCCGTCAAATGAACTCGTTAACTTTTACTTGCCTTACTTTTAATACAATGGGCGCACCGTTAAAACCGGCGGTGGCCGCACGTTACAAGCGGATTGGTCCCTGGCTCGTCCGGTTTGCCAGAGAGAGGGGGGTGGATTTTATCACCCTGCAGGAGACTTACAGGACGGCGCTGAGAGACAACCATCTCATCAGGCCGTGGGCTTGTGAGTTTAAGCACTTTATGGCTGTCAATGACAGGGGGGGGCGGTTGTTTCAGGGCGGGCTCTGCACGCTCTCACGGCATGAGATCACAGGGTCTTCATACAGGATTTTTTCTCAGGGAAAACTTTTGGACTCTCTTGTGGCCAAGGGGATTCTGCTGACACGGATCAAGCTGCCACAGGGCTGCGAGATTGATGTGTATAACATACACACACAGTCATCCGATCTTTCGCAAAAATTTCGCTTCGCGGTACGCACACATCAATTTCTGGAGGCCCTTCATTTCATCAAACAGACACACAATCCCAATAACACTGTTTTGCTCACCGGTGATCTCAACATCGAAGAGTACAACGATGAATACCCCATGCTGGTTGAAAAATCAGGGGCACTCCATCCCTATGAGTTAAAGTTTTTTGATGTGATGAGGGGGGTGTTCCCCGATAAAACCAGATACCCCTTAAAGACATACAAGAGTATTCATTCCGGCAACGAATACAAACTCGATCACGTTCTGTTGCGCCCCGCAAAAGGGGGGGCATGGGACAGGGCAAACAGTACGACGGAGATCATTGACACAGGGCTCTCTGATCACAGGGCTGTGCTGTCACAGATTTGTGTGCGCTGTTGATGCTGCTTGTTCATTCTTGGGATGTTTTTAAGTTGATGTGTTGTTTAAGGACAGATTTCTCTTATAGCAGCGGCGTGTCAGGGGATAAAAAATAATCACTGTTAAAACAACGATCATCGAAAAGGCCGTCAAAAATAATGTGGTGCGGCCCGCAGAGACAAACCCGCCCATGACCGCAATGACCCAGGCACTTAAAAGCCGCTGAACCAGTGACTCCATCGACAGCAGGGTTGCCCTGTAACGGGAATCGGTGATCGCCTCGTTAACAAGCTGCTGCTGGATGGGGGAGACCACACCGATAAAGAAACAAAAAAGACAAAACCCGGCAACAGCACCGTATTGTCCCGAAAAGCAGACCATGATGAAACTTAAGGCCATCAGTGAGGTGCATAAAAACAGACCATGAATATCCTTAAGCCCGATTTTATCAAGCCATCTCGGAGTGAATGAACCGGCAGCCTCAAACAGGGTCATGACGGCCATGATGGTGCCCAGGCTTACAGTGGTCCATGATCTCTCGACGAGCAGGGGTTGATAAAAGGTGATCTGAAGCCTCCCCATCACAAAAATGGCCACGCCCTGAATGATCAAAAATGCAAGCAGGGGGCTTGCCGTGAGGGCGCGGATGAAAATTTTAATTTGTGGTGTCCTGTGTTTTTTTTCTCCCATCTGTTGAAACATGATTTGTTGTCCCGTTTTGAGGCCGGGGAGTTTCAGTGCTATCAGGAGTGCCACCAATGAAAAGAAGGCCGTGATGAGATAAGGCAGGGGGATATACCAGTTCATCAACACACCCACAAAGGGCCAGCAGGCAATCTTTGCAATCAGGCCATAGGCGCGGCCCTTGCCCTCAATCACCTTGTACTCTTTGGTCCTCTCCAAAATTTTAAGGTGTTCAAAGAGCCATGCGTTTGCAGCCCCCGATATCATTGAGCGGGAGGCGGCAAGGACAATAAAATGTGCAAGGATCCCGTAAAAACTTTGACAGGTCACAGGAAGGGTGTTCGCCATAACCATCAACAGGGCGCCGCAGACGATGGATCTTTTGTAACCCCACCGGTCGGCGATCCACCCCGTCGGGATCTCCAGAAAACAAAAGGAGAGATAATAAATGCTCTGTATGTTGAAATACTGCGTGTCTGTGATGCCGATGTGTTTTTGAAACTCGTAAAAAACAGGGAGCCACAGAAAAAGAGAAAAAAAGGTTTGAAAACCAATATACAAAAAAGGGAGGCGCTTGGGGGGGGACGCGTTATTTAACATAGGGACGGAGTTGTAAAATATAAATCTTGTCTCCGTTGGCAATCCACTCAACGTCAAGTGGTGTGCTGAATGTGTAATCGGGAGAAAAGTGTGATTGCAAAAAACGGCCTGCCACAGCGAGTTTCTGCAATTTCTCTTTCTTGTCGTGGCTTAAGTCTTCTCTTGAGTTACCCATGGAGATGGTTTTGCCTCCCCCTTCGAGGGTATTAAACAGGCATTGGTAGGGGAGTTCTGATCCTTGCACAACATTGGTTACAGATTCGTTTGAGACATTAAGATAGACATCTCTAAAGACATCCTTGCGGTTGATGGGATTGGTTGTGACCAGCACACCGCCCATGTCGGATTGTATTTCTTCCTGGACAATCACCCCCATGTAGCAGTCATCAAGGGAGATCCCCACTTCCTGTCTCAAATGTACAGAACGCGGCGATAGCAGTGAGGCCCAGACCTTTTTGATGCTTTCAAAAATCTTGTCTGATGTTGTGACATGATTGATGGATTCGTAAATGCCAGCGGCGGAGAATTTTTCGAGATCCTCGGCGTTTGATGAACTGCGGACCACAAAGCTGGACACCCCGCCAAGGTGGCGCGCGATGCAGGCGTCTATTTGAAACCTGATCTGGTCGGGGATGCGTGTCTGCTGAATCAACTGCTGCAGTTTGATGCAGAGGGCGTCTGTCTGTCGGGCGTTGAGTTCCAGTGCCATCTTGAGCTTGCCGATGGCCTGTTGAATGGCCGGTGAGGACTGCAGAAATGCCTGCTGGACAGAAAAAGGGATGGCGATCCCGTTGGGGATTTCAAGGTTTGTCTTTATAAATTCGTAGGCTTTTTTATCAAGGTCAGCGTCGACATCTGTTTTGAGATAGTTTGCAAGGTAGGGCAGAAGATTTTCACGCGGGGGTCTTTTAATGCGGTAAAAGCCGATGAGCTTGTCCGAGCCGTTGTTGAGGACATGCCGCAGTTCTCCCAGATTGGCAGCCTTTGTTCCGTATGAAAAGTTGTCGATGGATCTTAAGTTGTCAAGTCTGCAGATCCTTGTGTTGAGCGTATCAGGTGTTTCCAGATTGATTTTTTGGACCTGCCACACGGGCTTTGTAGAAACCTCCTGAGGCTTGTCTATTTTGTTGATCAGGACGTCTTCTTCGTCTGTTTTAACTTCGTAGCTGACCCACTGGCCGTCGAGATTTTCTGTTTCGATTTTTGCAAACACACCGAGACTGACGGCGTTGGGGATCTGCCAGCCGCTGGCCAGTATGTTTGTGTGAGAGAGGGGCGTGGTAAAATCTGCATTGATGATGCCGGAGACCCGCGGGATATTGTCCGGCACCTTGGACATGACGATGATGTCAAACCATTCGATGCTGTTTAGCGATTCGGTATAGGCCTCATTTGATTTAAATACCCTCAGTCGGCCGCGGGCGCAGCCCGTGTTAAGGGCAATGTACCTAGAAGATGTGAACAGTTCGTGATTGTAAACGCGCGGTATTTTTATGGTGTCAATGGTGGCAATGAGTGATTCGTGCAGGTGGCTTGCAGGTTTGTAAAGAAGCGGGATGGATTTATCCAGATATGATTTAACAAATTTAAAAAAGAACAGGAGCATGGCGGCATCCATGTTGTCGTGTTCAATGGTTTCCAGTGTAAAGAAGGGCCCCTCTTCGCTGCGATGAAGGGCAAGAATCCCCAGATAAAAGCGGCGGTCTTTTTTTAGATATAAAGAATGATTGAACTCGTCGAGATTGGACAACACCTCCGAAAGCGGTATTTTGAGGATTTGTTCGCCAATGTAATCTGCATGAAACTTGTAATGATTGTATTTTAAAAAGTGAATCTGGTTATCTTGTTTATCGACCACGACCTTGACAAATGGATAACCCGCCAGATTTCCCGAGATCTGGATAAAGGCAAGGCGGCTTAATTTTTTGTCGACAATGGCAGGTGCCTCAAGGTGACCCTCCGTGCTTTCCGATGTGTGGTGTGATTCTGTTTCAGCAGGAGAGACAGAGACGGGGAATGTTGCGGGGGGTTGGTCTTCTGCTATATCCCGCATGTCCCGATCGTCTCTGCCCGTGGTGTCCTCAAACAGGGTTGGTTCGCTGGTCTTGATGTGATGAGCGGGCCTATTGCCCTTGACGGTTTCATGGCCTGCATGATCGGTTTTCTGGTGTGCCCTGATGCTTGTACCGATCTTTCTTTTGCGGGGTGATTTTTTTATCACAAGGTTTTGTGAACCCTTGAGCAATTCGATGTCCGGGAGTGAAATAATTTCATCTAAAAAAAAGCCATTGGCCTCTGTGTCTGCCATAAGAAACTCCTTAAAACAATCCAGAAAAACAAACCAAACTACAGACGACAGGTGCTGTGATGTCAAGTGAATCAACATGATGTGATGATGATAGCCAACATCACATGACTTGCTGCGTCTCTTTTGTGGGGCATGCGCCATTTTTCTTTGTTAAAGCGAACAACCCTGTTAAAACAGGGCGCGCATGACGACGGGGAGTATACCATTACTGCCGGGCAAGGATAATAGGCAGGGCTACAAGACCGGCTGTGATTCCGGCCACGGCAAGACCAAGAATGACATAACCTATTTTATCATTGAGGCCTTCTTTGTCGAAGTCCCGAATTTTAAACTCTTTGTCCAATCTGGTGTTTTTGTCGAGACTGCTTTGGGAGGAAAAAAAACTGTGTTGAGGGTGATCGGTAAACGTAAACTTTGGTGTGCCTGCGCAGGCGGAAGAAATCAGCAGCACGATCAAAAGATTAATGAATATTTTGCAGCCCATAGAACACTGCACCCATACCGACGATCATCAAAATAATCCACGAATATTCATCCGTTTAGGTCCCATATATTTGGAATTTATTGGAATTTCTTTCTTTACATTCTTATGATAATTGTGCGAGTTAAGCCCGGAGGCAAAAACAGGGATTGCCATGTGTTTTTAGTTACTTGGTGTGCATGACCTGTCATTGTTTTTATTGTTTTTTATGTTTTATTATCCAGGAGGATGACTGGGATTTTTGGTTATTCACCTGTCAGGGCAGTGTCATTATGTCATTAAATGATTTGGGGCCTTTTTTTTGCAGATGTGTCCAAGAATCTTTTAATGGCCTAATGACTTTAAAATGTTCTGACGGTGATCAATGACTGGAAATTTACAGTGTTGTACAATTGGAGACATTATGTCGGTTACCCCCGAGGCAAAACAACAGATTATCGGTAAATATAAAACACACGAGCATGACACCGGGTCTGCTCAGGTCCAGGTTGCCATTTTAAGCGAGCGCATCAACAATCTCACAGAACATTTTAAAGAGCATGTCAAGGATCACTCATCACGTCGCGGTCTTATCATGCTGGTTAACCAGCGTCGTCGACTCCTTCAATCTCTTAAAAAGAATAATCTGGGTGGCTACCAAAAGCTCATTAAGGAGCTGGGCATCAGAAAATAAAACCTGCGCTGGTTTGTTTTAAGGGTCACCAACGTTAGGGCGTGCATGGTCTTAATGTGACTGTGTGGCCGTGATGCTCGTTGTTTTGTTGAGAGCGTGGGGTTGTTTATTTAACGTCTGGGATTTCAAAATTGATTTAACGCGGGCAGTGCGTGCAAATGATGGCGAAGCTGCAGCGTTTGCCCCGAGGGCATTTCCTTCGGGCACACCCCAAGGGGATTTCCTGCGGGGCATCAAAGTCAGCTTACTAACTTTTGTTATACGGAGGATTTTTTATGACAGTACACGAAGTGCGTTGCATGCTGGGTGATTCAGAAATTATCATTGAAACAGGAAAACTGGCAAAGCAGGCCGATGGCTCTGTGACGGTGAGGTGTGGTGATTCCATGATCCTTTCTGTCGCTTCATCAGATGCAAAGCCAAGGGAAAACTGCGACTTTTTACCTCTCACAGTTGATTATCTCGAAAAGGCTTATTCGGCGGGCCGCATACCCGGCGGTTTTATCAAGCGTGAAACCAGGGCAAGCGATGCCGCAATACTCGTTGCACGATGTGTCGACAGACCTTTAAGACCCCTGTTTCCCGATCACTATTACAGTGAGACACAGGTGGCCACATATGTCCTGTCTGCCTCCCCCGAAAATCCGCCGCAATTTTTATCGATCATTGGTTCCAGTGCTGCCTTGACCATCTCCGATATCCCTTTAAAAAAGCCTGTGGCGGGCTGTCGTGTGAGCAGGATTGACGGGGCCTTTAAAATCAACGTGTCAGAAGACGACCTCGAAAAAAGTGACCTCAATCTTGTTGTTGCGGCAACTGAGGATGCCGTTGTCATGGTGGAGGGCGAGTCTCATGTTGTATCCGAACAAGACATGCTCGCAGCGATTGAGTTTGCCTTTAAAGCGGTGCAGCCGGTGATTGCGGCACAAAAAGAACTCCAGCAGCTCTGTGGCAGGCCAAAACGCACAGTCACACCGCCGGTGCTCAAGGCAGAAATAACCCGCGCAGTCGAAGAAAAACGCGCGCAGATAAAAGAGGCCCTGGCTATCCCGCAAAAACTGGCGCGTTATGCCAGACTCGACGAAATCAAAGACGAGATCAAGTCCCGTGTCATCACAGCAGACTCTCCCTTCGAGGACAAACTGCAGCTCAGCAACGATTTTTCAGAGATCAAATCACAGCTTATGCGGGCCGACATCTTAAAGCTGGGCAAACGAATCGACGGCAGGGGTCTTAAGGACATCAGGTCTATCACCTGTGAGGTTGGTCTGCTGCCGCGCGCGCACGGTTCTGCCCTATTTACCCGAGGAGAAACGCAGGCACTTGCCGTGATCACGCTGGGGTCTTCCGATGACGAGCAGAGGGTCGAAAATCTTCAGGGAGAATACAAAAAAAGTTTTCTGCTCAATTATAACTTCCCCGGTTTTTCTGTCGGAGAGGTCAAACCGTTCCGTTCACCCGGCAGAAGAGAGATTGGCCATGGTTTTCTGGCTGAAAAGGCCTTGTCGTCCCAGTTGCCGGACCGCGAAAGCTTTCCCTACACGGTGCGGCTGGTTTCAGAAATTTTAGAATCAAACGGGTCTTCTTCGATGGCGACCGTGTGCGGCGGGTCTTTGGCACTTATGGACGCCGGTGTCCCCCTCAAGAGTGCTGTTGCCGGTATTGCGATGGGGCTCATCAAAGAAGGGACAGATTTTGCGGTGCTGTCCGATATTCTCGGTGATGAGGATCACCTGGGCGATATGGATTTTAAAGTCACCGGAAATGAAAACGGGATCACGGCCCTGCAGATGGACATCAAAATAGATGGCATCACAAGCGAGATCATGGCCAAGGCCCTGTCGCAGGCAAAGGAAGGGCGCGAACACATTCTGCGCAAAATGAAAGAAACCATTTCAGAAGCCAGGACTCAATTGTCTGCCTACGCGCCCCGCGTCGACGAAATGAGGGTGAGTATCGACAGAATCAAAGACGTCATTGGTCCTGGTGGCAAGCACATCAAGGGGATTGTCGAGACCAGCGGGGCAAAAATCGATATCGACGATACCGGGCGTGTGAGAATTTTTTCTGCGAGCAACGATGGCATGGAAATGGCCAAACAGATGATTTACGACCTGACCGCAGAGGCCGAAATCGGCAGGATCTACACGGGAGAGGTTAAAAAAATCATGAACTTTGGTGCATTTGTCGAGATTCTTCCCAAGACGGACGGACTTCTGCATATTTCAGAAATCTCCAAACAGCGGATTCGTGAGGTTACAGACGTTTTAAAAGAAGGCGACGTGATCTCAGTCAAGGTACTCAATGTTGATCAGTCTGGCAAGATCAAACTTTCCATGAAAGACGTCGAGCAAAACCACGACAAGGCAAGGGCAGGATAAGGATTGCCTTCGGGGTATTAAAGTCAAGTTGGTAACTCGATGTTCAAGGATTTCAAAGAGTGACAACGCGGGCAGGGTAGCCTGACAAATGAGAAGATTTCGTTGCGTGGTTGCGCCAAGCGCTAGCTTGTTTTGATCGGATGAAACAAGTGGGGCGGGCTTTTTGTAATGTGTTGTGGGACTGCCTGTTGTCGGGCACAACGGGTGGGCAAGGCATGTGATACCAAAAAACATGAAACAAAACCAAAAAACCCTTGCGTTGTGGGCAGTGATCATCTTTCTGGTGATTTCGGCGGTCGTCATGTTCGAACCGCCCCGTCATCAGGTCAAACAAATTACCTTTAATGAATTCCTTGCTGCGGCCCGCGAGAATACCGTCGAAGAAGTCAATATTCAAGAAGACGAGTATTCGGGCAAATTTACAGAGGATG
Organism: Deltaproteobacteria bacterium; assembly: GCA_015228875.1. Classification (GTDB taxonomy): domain Bacteria; phylum UBA10199; class UBA10199; order UBA10199; family JADGCS01; genus JADGCS01. Next base: position 9,713 of record JADGCS010000105.1, read on the forward strand.
CCGGCGGTGAATATTTTATAACACTCGGGCCATTGCAGTCCGAAAAAGTTTTGGAGATTCTCGAAAAAACAAATACAAATGTTAATTACAGAAAGCCCAAAGGGGCCCCTTTCTGGCAGCAGTTTCTGGTTTACCTGCCGGTCTTGCTTGTCATATTTGTTTTTGTCTATGTCTTCAGATCCATGCAGATGGGGGGCGGCAAGGCCTTGTCATTTGGCAAGTCCAGGGCAACGCTTCTTAACGAAAACTCACGCAAGGTTACATTCAAAGATGTTGCGGGGGTAGAAGAATCCAAGGAAGAACTGCAGGAGATCATCGATTTTCTCAAAGAACCGCGAAAATTTACAAAACTTGGGGCGCGTATCCCCAAGGGTGTCCTGTTAATGGGTCCTCCGGGTACCGGAAAGACGCTGCTTGCAAGGGCTGTGGCCGGAGAGGCCTCGGTGCCTTTCTTTTCGATATCCGGCTCCGATTTTGTAGAGATGTTTGTGGGTGTCGGGGCAAGCCGCGTCAGGGACTTGTTTGAACAAGGCAAAAAAAATGCGCCCTGTATTATATTCATAGATGAGATCGACGCTGTGGGTCGTCATCGTGGTTCGGGCATGGGCGGCGGGCACGATGAAAGGGAGCAGACTCTTAATCAGCTCCTTGTCGAGATGGACGGTTTTGAATCCAATGATGGTGTCATTATTATTGCAGCGACCAACAGACCCGATGTTTTGGATCCTGCGTTGCTCAGGCCTGGACGTTTTGACCGCAGGGTGGTGGTGACCGCGCCTGATCTTCTGGGCCGAGAGGCCATTCTCAAAATACATTCAGCCAGGGTGCCGCTCGCTAAAGAGGCAAACCTCCTTGAAATCGCTCGCGGTACGCCGGGGTTCTGCGGGGCGGATCTCGAAAATCTTGTCAACGAAGCGGCCCTGTACGCGGCGCGCAACAACAAAAAGATGGTAAACAACGAAGACCTCGAAATTGCCAAAGACAAGGTGCTGATGGGGGCCGAGCGCCGGAGTATGTTTGTTACCGATGACGAAAAAAAGGTGACCGCTTATCACGAAGCGGGGCACACACTGGTCGCACGGATGCTTAAACACACCGATCCTGTGCACAAGGTGACCATTATACCGAGGGGACGCGCATTGGGTCTGACTCAGCAATTGCCCGAAAGGGACAAGTACACGCAGTCCAAGGATTACACCGAGGATCTCATCTCTGTTCTGATGGGTGGCAGGGTGGCCGAAGAGGTTGTCTTTGATCAACTCACAACGGGTGCGAGCAACGATATCGACAGGGCCACAGAGATTGCAAAAAAAATGGTCTGTTACTGGGGGATGAGTGAAAAACTTGGGCCCATCAGATTTGGCAAGGACGATCAAAATGTTTTTTTGGGCAAGGAACTCGGCATTCATCACAGCCCAGATTACAGTGAGGCCACTGCCCGTCAAATCGATGAAGAGATCAACAGGATTGTCCAAAAAAATTACAGCAGGGCCAAGGATGTTGTTACTCAAAACCGGGACAAACTTGATCATCTGGCAAAGGCCCTGATTGAGTTGGAAGTCCTGGACGCCCGGGAGATCGACATGGCAATTAATGGTGAGGTCATTGTTTCGTCAAAGACTTTAATCCATAAGCCCGCGGATGCTGTCCCCGCAGATGAAAAAAAAGATCAGGATCAGGATCATTTGGGAGATGCTTCACAACCGGGCTATAAGCCTGGTACGCAGGAGGTCTGAGGTCCCAGAACCTTGGAAGGTTTTTTCTACGCGTTTCGGCATCAATTTTTGCATGGTGTCCGCCCGCGTAGTTTTTTCGGCTTTATGCGGGTTATGATATGGTTCACCCAATATCAAAACTTCTCCAAAGACAGGCCCCCGTCATCATGGGGGTTCTTAATCTCACACCGGACTCTTTTTCTGACGGGATTCCCCATGCGGGGCTTCAGACTTTTGTGGAAAAGGCAGAGGCCCTCATTGCGGAGGGAGCCGATATTATAGATGTTGGCGGCGAATCGACCCGTCCGCATGCAGAGAGCGTGACTCTTGATGAAGAAAAAAAACGGGTGCTTCCCTTTCTCGAAAAGTTCAGAAAAAAATTTCCGGCCTTTCCCTTGAGTCTGGATACAAAAAAATACGGGCTGGCCCTCGACGCAGTAAAGTACACCGTTCACATACTCAATGACGTGAGTTTTTTGTCCGACCCCCGCATGCTCGAACTTGCATTACAGCATGACTGTTATTACATTCTTATGCATTCACGTGGGGATGCGCAGACCATGATGAATGAAACAGCCTATCCTCAAGGTGTTGTGGATACAATGATGGACGAAATCAATGCCAGGTTAACAGTGATCAAAAAAACAAAATTGTTTCCTGACAGGGTGATTCTGGACTTGGGTTTTGGTTTTGCAAAGACCCCTGATCAATGCGTTGTCTTGATGAATAACCTTGATGTCTGGCAGAAATATCATCTCCCTCTTTTGCTGGGAATATCCAGAAAAAGATTTTTGCAAAAATACACCGGAGAGAATGCCCCTCACGAAAGGGATATTATCTCGGCTCAGCTTGCATTAAAGGCATGCGGAGCTGGATTTAAAATCATCAGGACTCACAATGTCAAAATGACGAGGGAATATCTCAATAATCATCGGCAGACTTTAACCCCGATGGATTTTTCTGATTGTGCAGTTTGTCACTGATGATGAAGCAATAAAAACAGACAGAAGGAAAAAACATGAAGAAACTTTTTGGAACAGATGGCGTGAGAGGCAGGGCAAACCTGTACCCCATCACCCCGGAGATTGCTCTTTCTCTGGGGCAAGCGGTTGCAAGGTATTTTAAAAATGGTAAAACAACCCACAGGATTGTGATTGGCAAGGACACACGGCTCAGTTCCTACATGATCGAGTTTGCGATCGCAGCGGGTGTGTGTTCGATGGGCAGCGATGCTGTGCTTCTCGGCCCCATGTCCACACCTGGTGTGGCGTTTATCACCAAGGCGATGCGTGCAGATGCGGGCGTCATGATCAGTGCCTCGCATAACCATTTTGAGGATAACGGCATCAAGTTTTTTGATGCGGATGGTTTTAAACTGGGTGATGCTGTTGAACTGGAGATGGAAAATATTGCCGAAAAGCAGATCATGGAATCATCCGACAGACCTGTGGGAAAATCCATTGGCAAGGCCTTTCGTGTCGATGACGCCACGGGCCGTTATGTCGAGTTTGTCAAACGCACCTTTCCAAAGGCCCTGACACTCGATGGTTACAAGATTGTCGTGGACTGTGCCAATGGTGCTGCCTACAAACTGGCACCGATGATTTTATGGGAATTGGGGGCCGATGTGATCCCTGTGGCCATCAAACCCAACGGGGTAAACATCAATCACGAATGCGGGGCCCTTTACCCCGAGGGCATGGCAAAGCTGGTGCAGGAACATGGGGCCGATTTCGGGATGGCGCTTGATGGTGATGCCGACAGGGTGATCCTGTGTGATGAACACAAAAACATCGTGGATGGCGACAAGGTCATTGCGCTCTGTGCGATTCAGATGGCGATGGAGGGCACGCTTAACAACAGCCAGATTGTCGGGACGATCATGTCCAATATGGGGGTCGAAAATTATCTCAAGAAAAAAGGCATTGGCATGATCCGCACACCCGTTGGTGATCGTTACATCATCGAAGAAATGAGAAACCGCGGGCTTAAACTTGGTGGAGAACCATCCGGCCATATTATTTTTTCCAGACATACAACAACAGGCGATGGCCTGATTGCGGCCCTGCAGGTCCTTGCCGCGATGGTAAGGTCAAAAAGAAAACTCAGTGATCTTGTTTCTGAGATTCCTCTTTATCCGCAGGTCAGCACAAAGATTACGGTCCGGGAAAAAGTTCCAATTGATGAAATTTTTAAACTTAAGCAAGCCATCAACACCCTCGAGACTCGATTGAATGGCAGGGGGCGGTCTGTTGTGCGTTATTCAGGAACCGAGCCCGTATTAAGGATCATGATCGAGGGTGAGGACGCGGCGTTGATAAAAAAGGAACTCGGGGTTTTAGAGAGTGTGGCCTTGTCCTGTCTCACGTGACGGTCTTGTCCGTATACGAGGGATCTGGGGCTTAAACAGGGAAAGGGATGCAGGCAAACATGAACGGCATAAGTCAAATAACCAGACGTCTCGGTGTCAATATCGATCACATTGCCACGTTAAGGGAGGCGCGCAAGGTGTCTTATCCGGCACCCTTTGATGCCCTTTCCATTTTAAAAGGTTGTGCTGTCGACCAGGTGACGATTCATCTTCGCGAAGACAGGCGGCACATACAGGATCATGACCTTGCGGCCATCTTAAAGGCTGGTGTTCTCCCCGTGAATCTGGAGATGGCAGTTACAGAAGAGATGGTGCGTATCGCGGCATCACAATGTCCTCACACGGCCACCTTTGTCCCCGAAAAGCGCGAAGAGATCACCACCGAGGGGGGGCTTGACTGCGTGGGGTTGTTTGAAAAAATAAAACAGGCAACGGACGTTTTAAAAAGCAGGGGGATACGTGTCAGTCTGTTTGTCGACCCGGATCTGCGGCAGACGGTCGCTTCAAAAGAGGCTGGTGCAGATGCCATAGAGTTTCACACGGGCTCCTATTGTCATGTGATCGAAGAATTTTACGCCTCGTCCGGCCATTATGATTACACGAGAGACAAAGCCAGCTTTGCGCGCGTCAATACGGAGCTTGAAAAAATAAAAACAGCATCAAAAAAAGCAGCGGCCCTGGGACTTAAGGTTTTTGCGGGTCACGGGCTGCACACGCACAACTTAAAACCCGTCACCGAGATTTCCGAGATCGAAGAATACAACATAGGGCATGCCATCATTGCACGCGCGGTCTTTGTGGGGCTTAAACAGGCTGTTTGCGAGATTCAGGCTGTTTTGAAAGATCAGTAATAACAAAACCAAGTTTGAAGGTTTATTATATGCAAACTCTTCGTACCCTCTTATTTATGATTTTTGGTTTGATTTTTTTTGGCGGTCTTCTCTCTGGTTGTGGCGAAGTCTGTCAGCCCTCATGTCGGTCAGGATACACATGTGTCAGCGAGGTCTGTGTGATCATATGCAATCCTGTTTGTGAATCCGGGACGACATGCAATGCTGATACCGGTGAGTGCGATGTCGATGTGGAAGATGTAGAAGACACAGCCGCTCCCGCTACCGAAGAAACCACATGATCGCTTTGGTCTTATTCAAAGTCGCTCTGACATCCCGATAGAAAATCAGACGAAGTCTCCAAAACAAGTCACCTAAGTTTCAAAAATCATTATTGTTGGAGTCGATCTCCGTCATTTTTTTTTAGTTCTTTTATTTATATCTCACACAATTTATTTTTCGTTTTGATGTGTTGTCAGGCGGGCGAATGCTGTTTTTGTCAAATTTTTGGTCGATTTAAAAACATCATTTTGGAAAAGTTCCTGCTATCATACCAAAGAAGATCGTCTGGGCCAAACTGATTGCCAGAATTGCCAGAACCCTTGGCGAGATGCCGACACTCATCTTGCTCCTATAACGGTCGCGGTCGTGAAGTGGGGGGTCAAGTCTTGATTAAGTACGAACTCACTTCAATACGGCCCTTTTCATTTCTCAGAATGCAGAATGGGGGGTCACCCATTAGTATTAATACATATTTCTCGATTCTGGTTATTTGATGTTTTAAATATCGATTCGTTTCAAATAAACACATCCCATTCAATCGCCAGGCCTCCTCTTCAAACAAATTTTCTACATCAGTGGGTTCCATTTTTTCCAATGAATTATTATTCAGATTTATCCCTTTTTGAT
>JADGCS010000106.1 GCA_015228875.1 Deltaproteobacteria bacterium
GCCTGTCGGACAACTCCTGTTTCGGAGGAGTCCTGAAAAATCATGTCCCGTGACAAAACGTAAAGATATGATTTTGCAGGGTGGGAAATATTTTGAAAGCGGCAAAGTTTTAAAACTTCCGGAGAAAAAAAAATTGTAAGACGGAGTACTACATGGTAGACGGTGGAGAGGGAATGGTTTTTGGTAGTTCGTGATCAGCCCTGCGGGCTGATGGTTATTGGTAGTTCGTAGTTCGTAATTGGGGGGGGATCAGCCCTGCGGGCTGATGGTTATTGGTAGTTCGTAATTCGTAGTTGGTGGGGAAAAAAAAGAGGTGGGGGCGTTTTTCGTTCATGTTGTTCGTTCTTCGTTTTTAGTGGCTAAAGGTTGATTTATGGCACGATACATCACAGGCGTACTCATGGCGGTCGGGGTGGTTCTGCTTATCCTGTATGCGCCTGTTATTTACATCAAGGGGTTTGTTGTGCTCTTGTCCCTGGTTGCCTGCTGGGAGTTTTTATCTATCGCTGTTAAAGGCAGTGTGTCTGTCCGGGCTGCGGGCGTTTTGTGTGCCCTTGTCGGCGGCATTGTGATGATTTTTTCGCGCGAATTGCAGTCTGTTCTGTTGTTTGTGTACGTGGTTATTTTTATCGCGTTTGTCATGCAGTTTTTTGGGGGAGAGTCCACGGATGAAAAAATAAAACGGACGGCTTTTTTTGTACTGGCCGTTCTTTACAGCGTGTTTCTTTTTGGTTTTATTGCGGCCATCTTTGACAGGCCTGACTATCGTTTCCTGTGTTTTCTGGCCATTGCCTGCACCTATCTCGGTGACACCGGTGCTTATTTTACGGGCAGGGCCTTTGGCAGACACAAACTGGCCAGGGTGATATCGCCGGGAAAAACAGTAGAGGGGGCCTTTGGGGCCGTTGCGGGTGGCATGGTTGCCGCGGTGATTGTGGGGCTTTTGTTTCGGCCCGAGGTTCATGTTGCCATGATGGTCGGTATCGGGGCCGTGATTGCTGTCCTTGGCATTTTGGGCGACCTTGCAGAATCACTGCTTAAGAGGGGGTTTGGGGTCAAGGACTCGGGGACAATCATACCGGGACACGGGGGCATCCTTGACAGGTTGGACAGTCTGTTGTTTACAGCGCCCTTTGTTTATTTTATTTCGTATTATGTTTAACAAGAAAATCTCCATTCTGGGTTCAACCGGGTCCATCGGCGTCTCTACCCTGGATATTATCAGACGGCATCCCGATCGTTTTGAGGTGGTAGCCCTTGCCGCAGGGAGCAATACCAGAATGCTTTTGAATCAGGTTAAAGAATTTAACCCAAAGATTGTGTCGGTCCTTTCGAAAAAAGAGGCCGATGAATTACAGGGCACACTGCCTCGGGGTGTCAAGCTTCTCTTTGGCCCCGAAGGCATACAGGAAGCGGCTTGTTGTTCGGCCGCAGATATTGTGGTATCCGCTGTTGTTGGTGCGGCGGGGCTTGTCCCGACCTTAAAGGCCATCGAGGCAGGTAAAAATATCGCACTGGCCAATAAAGAAAGCATGGTCATTGCAGGAAAAATCATGTCCGAAAAGGCCAGGCAGCACAACGTGCAGATCCTGCCGGTTGATTCGGAGCATTCGGCCATCTTTCAAAGCCTTAAGGGAGAGTCTCTTGAGGATGTGCATCATCTTGTGCTCACAGCGAGCGGCGGCCCATTTTTAAACACGCCCCTGTCTGATTTTAACAGCATCACCAGAGCACAGGCCCTCAAGCATCCCAATTGGACTATGGGTCCCAAGATCACGATTGACTCTGCAACCATGATGAACAAAGGGCTGGAGGTCTTGGAGGCCAGCTGGCTGTTTCATATTCCCGCAGACCGCATCAGGGTTGTGATTCACCCGCAGAGCGTGATTCATTCGATGGTCGAATTTATCGACGGTTCGGTGATTTGTCAGATGGGCGAACCCGACATGAGGGCGCCGATTGCGTATGCCTTAAGTTACCCGCGCAGGATTGCAACCGGTGTCAAGAGGCTCTGTTTTTCCGAGAGGGATAAACTCACATTCTTTGCCCCTGATCCTGAAAAATTTAAATGCCTCGCGATGGCGTTTAAAACGGCAGAGCAGGGCAAGAGTTATGCGCCCGTACTTAATGCGGCAAACGAGGTGGCGGTCGAACATTTTTTAAGCAACAGGATTTCCTTTGTAGATATCAGCGCCGTGATAGAGGCGTGTCTTGAGGCGCATGATCCTTTTGAGCTTGATACATTAGAGGCTGTTCTCTACGCGGATCAATGGGCGCGGGTATATGCCAGAGAACTAATCAGCCGCTCTCTCTTAAAAAAGAGATCTGCATGACAACATCACAGGTTCCATGTTATGGCGTTGGGATGAGGCGAAAAGACTACGGGACCTTAAACAGTGTCTGTCGGGAAAGCCCCTGTTTCTCCGGAAGTGCCTACAAGCCCTAAAAAATCATGTCTTCTATATTTTATAGCGGGACATGATTTTATAACGGGACATGATTTTTTGGACTCCTGCGAAACAGGGCATGTGCCGACAGACACCACTTCATGACAACAGTAATTATTTTTATTGCGGCGTTGAGTCTCCTTGTTTTTGTGCATGAGTGGGGACATTTTATCATCGCAAAATTGTCGGGTGTTCGTGTTGATGTTTTTTCCATCGGTTTTGGTCCAAAACTTTTTGGGTTCACATGGCACGGGACAGAATACCGCATTGCCCCCATTCCCTTTGGTGGCTATGTCAGAATTTTCGGGCAGGAGCCGCTCGAAGAGGCCGAGGGGGATATAGAAAAAGCAGAAGAGATCGCCCGTGATCCCGCTTCCTTCAGCTCAAAGCCCTTGTATAAAAAATTTGGTGTGGTTTTTGCCGGACCTGTCATGAATCTTGTTTTGTGTTTTGCATTGATGCCCCTGTGTTTTATGATCGGCAGGTTGCAGCCCAAACTACTGGAAGACAAACCCGTGATCATCGATGTCGTAGACGGATCGCCCGCGCAAAAGGCGGGGATTGTTGCCGGTGATCTTGTTTTATCTGTCAATGGCTACCGGACCAACAACTGGGAAGACTTAAAAACACAGATCTTACTGCACCCCGATGTGGTTGTAGATGTAGAACTTGAAAGACAGGGTGACGTGATGACCCTGCCCGTGCCTCTCGTAAAACACGAAGGGGTCAAGCAGACCGTAGGTTACATGGGGGTGGAGTTTTACGAGTTTCATCAGGCCCTGATTGGAGAGATTGTCAAGGGGTCTCCGGCCGAGAAGGCGGGGATACAAAAGGATGACGTGGTTAAAAGTGTCAACGGGACAGCCGTCACATACTGGAAAGAAATCCCCGCCATGATTCAAAACAACAAGGATCAGCCGCTTAACCTTGTGTTGGCAAGGGGTGGGGCCGATGTTGCCGTGACGGTCACGCCCGAGTACAGTGACAAACTCGCTGCGTGGATTATAGGCATCAACCAGGGCTTTCCCGAAGGTTATTATGTCAAAAAAAGGTACGGCTTTGTTGAGGCTGTTATCTTGGGGACTCAAAAATGTGTGGAGCTTTTTGATCTGACCTTTGATATTCTGGGCCGTCTTTTTACAGGCAATCTGTCCGTCAGGACACTGGGTGGTCCTCTGCAGATTGCCATGGCAACGTCATCAGCGGCCAAGTCGGGCATTGGTGAATTTATTTTTCTGCTTGCCTTTTTATCGATGCAGTTGGGCATCATGAATCTTCTGCCGATCCCGGTGCTCGATGGCGGACACATTGTATTTATGGGCATCGAAGGGATCAGGCGCAAGCCCCTTTCATTTAAATTCAGGTCGGTGACCATGCAGGTGGGTCTGGTGGTTCTTTTGGGCCTCATGCTCTTTGTGACCATCAACGATGTCGACAGCATCTGGGGGTTTTCACGTATTATCGATTCGATTAAATCTTTTTTTTAGAACCCAGCGCGGCCCACGTTGGAGGCTTCCCAAACCTTCGGTGGCATGAGCGAAAAATCCTTTTACTTGCGGCATGGGCTGTTTTGGAGAGACCCAACCGCGTTAAATCGGGTCTTGAAGTTTTTTTGTTTAGTGTATAGGAATTTCAAAGTTGACAGAGCGCGGGTGCATTCCTCGCACAACGGGGGGAATCAACCGCGTAAAAGTCAAGTTAGTAACTTGTGATCAATCCCAACCTTCCCACGCTGGCGCTCGACTGTTCTGTTAAAAAAATCACACCGGCACTTATAAAAAATCAGTTGATCTGCGCGTCTTACGATGCCGTGCCTGTGGGTTCTCAGTCGGGGGCGATGATGGGTGTGATCGATAACCTTCTCAAGCAGGGGCAGACAGGGCTTGACGAAATTAAAAATGTTATTTTTTGCAACGGGCCTGGTTCTTTTACCTCGCTGAGAGTGGGACTTGCCACACTGATGGGACTGTTTTGGGGCAGGGCAGTCGGGGTGACAGAGGTGTCTTCACTGCTTTATCGGTGTTACTCATGTCTCGATTTTCAAGCGGCGGTGATTATTTCTACAGTGGTGCTTGGAAGAAATCGTTTTGCGGTGGGGATACTTGATTGTACAGAAAATCAAAAGCAGTTTGAAGAAAAAATTCTGTCTGCTGCAGATCTTGAAAAAACAATCACGGACCTTGATGCAGGATTGTTCCAGACCCTTGATCATGTGCAAAAAAACACCAAGGCCAGCCTAAGACCGGTGATCATCTCGGGGCTTGGCCTTGACGCTATTGAGGCCCGCGTTTCACACGAGAGTATTTGCTTTCTAAAGTACGATGCAGCGACTCCGCAAGGCTTTGTAAAACTCCTCACAGAAAATCCATGTGATAACAAGCCGTTAAATCAGTGCCGCGTCAACTACATGCTGCAGCCCGATCTGGGCCTGGCACAGTTGCCCGCTCTCTGATCGCAGGCACAGAAAATACCTCATAACCCGCATAAAGAGGAAAAACCTACGCGGGCAGGCGACTCGAAAATTTTGTTGCCGAAACGCGTAGAAAAAACCTGCCTAGGTTCTTTTTGGTTGCAATAGAAGGGTGATTTACATATAAATACCCTGCTCGTAAATTTAGTGAACGCAATGGGGGGCTCTTGATGAGCCCTTTTTTTTGTATTGAGGGTCTGTTGGTATCGCCCTTGATTCTTGGGAAGTTTGGGCTGTCATTGTTTAATGCATAGGAATTTTAAAGTCGACAGAGCGCGGGCGCATTCCTCGCAAAATAGAGGCATTCAACCGCGTCAAAGTCAAGTTGGTAACTTGTGGCACAAGACACAGCACAAAAGATCATCGAACTCACATCGGGTATTGTCGCAGAAGAAGGCTGCGAACTTCTTGATGTCGAGTTGGTTGTCGAAAATGGCCAACAGATTTTACGACTCTACATCGACAAGCCCGCAGGTAGTGTGACGATGGCCGATTTAAGCTGCGTCTCGCGTTCTGTCGAAGACCTCCTGGAGGTCGAGGGTGTCATAAAGAGCCGGTATCATCTCGAGGTTTCCTCGCCGGGTGAAAACAGGCCCCTCAGACTCAAAGAGCATTTTAAAAAAGTTATTGGGCTTAAGGTGAAGGTGATTACAAAGGATAAAATTGACGGTAGAAAAAATTTTAAAGGTGTATTGACCGATGTTGAGTCTGATTTTTTGACGTTAGAAATCGACAATCAAAAATACAGACTGCCTTTTACAGAGGTGGCGCGGGCCAGATTGGTTGGGCAGTGCGGGACCGTTGATCGTTGATGGTGGTGGATGATTTAGTTTTTTGTTCACGTTTTTCGTTCTTCGTTCTTCGTTCACGTTCTTCGTTCACGTTCTTCGTTCTTCGTTTTTGGGGGCCGTGGGCTGACGGTTAGACAAGGAGTAAAAAAATGATATTAGATCTTAATCATGTTCTTGAGCAAATTCAAAAGGACAAGGGAATTTCCAAAGAGGTTTTGATAGAGGCTATTGAGGCGGCCATGATGTCTGCTGCCAGAAAAAAACTTGGTTTTTACGGTGACCTTGAGGCAGCCTACAATCCCGACATTGGCGAAGTAGAGCTGTTTCAGTTTCGCACTGTTGTCGAAGAAATCGAGGACGATCAACTCGAAATTTCCACAGACTACGCAAAAAAAATTGACCCCGACGCGCAGATTGGCGACTCGCTTGGAGAAAAAATAAATTCAAAGGAACTTGGGCGCATCGCGGCCCAGACGGCAAAGCAGGTCATCATTCAAAAAATGCGGGACGCCGAAAAAGACGTCATTGTCGATGAGTACGAAGACCAGCTTGGCAAAATCATTTCGGGTGTTGTGCGTCGGTACGAAAAGGGAAATCTGGTGATCGATCTTGGAAAAACCACGGCCGTTATTTACAAACGCGAGCAGGTTGAGGGCGAAAATTACAAGACCGGCGACCGCATTCAGGCCTTTCTGCTCGAGATCGACACACGGGCCCGCGGCCAGATGTTGATACTTTCAAGGCGTCATCCGCAGTTTGTCAAGGCGCTCTTTGAGATGGAGGTCCCCGAAATTGCCGATGGCATTGTGGAGATCAAGTCGGTGGCGAGGGATCCGGGGGTGCGGTCAAAAATCGCCGTCTATTCGGCAGACAGTGATGTTGACCCCGTTGGCGCGTGCGTGGGTATGAAGGGTTCGCGGGTGCAGTCTGTTGTTCAGGAACTGCGTGGCGAAAAAATAGACATTGTCCTCTGGAATGCAGATCCGGCGCGGTTTGTCTGCAATGCCATTGCGCCTGCCCAGGTGAGCAAGGTGATTATCATGGACAACAAACATTCTATGGAAATCATTGTCCCCGATGATCAACTGTCGCTGGCCATAGGTCGCAAGGGTCAGAATGTGAGACTGGCAGCCAACCTCACGGGGTGGAATATCGACGTCTACAGCGAGGCCAAGGTCGAAGAAATGGCGGCGTTCTCAAAGTCAAGGCTGATCGAGCTTCTCGGCGTCAGCGAGTCTATGGCCACACTGCTTTACGGGCATGCCTTTCGTTCGATCGAAGAAATCTCGGAGGCTACAAAGGAAGAGTTTCTTTCTATTCCAGGCATGAACAAAGAGTCGCTCGAAGAAATTTACGCCAAGGCGACAAAAGTCCGTGATGACGCAAAAAACAAGCCAGAGGCGGATGCAGAAAAAACTGATGAGGCACAAAAAGAAGATGCAAGCGCGCTGGTCAGGGACCCCCTTGACACAGAGGCGGAGACTGGGTCTGGTGTCGACCTTGATTCTGCAGATTTGGCGATAGACCCGCTGGACGAGGAGACGACACAACCTATCGAATACGAGGCAAAGACGGAACACGATAAACAGGCAGAATAACCCCAAGTACCCCGATTCATAAATATGGCAACATATTTATTCACTCGGCACCCAGTACTGAGTGAGCAAAAATTTAATTCAATGGTAATCAAATTACGTTACCGTATTTGCGAATCGAAGTACCAAGCATAAATGACAAACAAAACTTAAGACAGAAAGATAACTGCATGGATGAACAAAAAACCGAAATAGTCGAGAGACGCTTGAGCCGTGGTGTGATTCGTCGGCGTGCACGCCCAACCCCGGCAGAGAGCGAACCACAAGCAGCTCCTGCGCCCAAAAAGGAAACAATCAGGGCTGCTGTCACAGAGAGTGCCCCCAAAACGGAGCCGGTTGTAAAAAAAGAGCCTGTTGTGAACAAAGAAGCTGTTGTCAAAAAAGAAACAGCCGTCAGCATCGATGATCCTGTCAAGACAGCGCCGGTCGCAGAAGAAGTCGTTGGCAAAGCAAAAGATTTAAAAATAACAGCGCAGCCTCTTGTGCTTGATAAGGGACAACAGGAAATTGCCCGGGAAAACATTCTCAAAAATCTCGGACGCAAAAAACCTCAAAAAGAAAAAGAAAAAGAGGCCCAGGAGGGTGCAGAGCTGCCGCCGCCTGTTAAAGAGGTCAAGGAAAAGACAGACGATGAGTTTATTAAAGAGCACGTTATTATAAGAAAACCAAAAGGAGAAGAAGAAGAAAAAAAGGTCGAAAAGCCAAAGGTTCTTTCCTTTAAAGACAGAATCAAGGGGACGATAGATCTCAATCAATTCAAGCCTCAGAAGGCAAAAGAAAAAGAGGCTGGGCAGCAGGCCTCACCTGCAGCAGCCGGTGTTGCAGCGCCCCATGTCTATGATGACAAAGAAGAAGTCGAAAAAAACAAGCCTGAAAAGGCAGCGCGTCTCAAAAAGGGAGTCAAAAATATCGGCGGAGACCTCGACATAGAAGGCCAGGGCAGGGCGACTCACCTGTCACAGCTGAGGGCCCTGACATTAGACAGGGTGTTTAGACCAGGCGTGACCATCAAGGGACGCGGAAGAAAAAAGAAAATCCTTGCCAGAAAAGGTCTTAAAGCAACGGCGATCACAACAAAAAAATTGTCCAAGCGCATTATCGCGGTCGACCAGACGATCACCATCAGCAGGCTTGCGCAGGAACTCGGTATCAAGGCGGGCGGGATCATCAAACAGCTTATGGATCTTGGCATGATGGTGACCATCAATCAGGAAATCGACCGTGAAACCGCGACACTCATCGCCAGCGAGCATCAGTACGAAGTGAGGGATGTTTCCTTTAAAGAATCCTCATTAATCAACACGGCTGCGATCGAAGGTGATGCAGACAGTGGGCAGGTTACCCGTCCACCGGTGGTTACTGTGATGGGGCATGTGGATCACGGCAAAACATCCATACTGGATGCGATCCGGTCTACCAACGTCACCCAGGGTGAGGCCGGCGGCATCACACAGCACATTGGTGCCTATACCGTGACCCTGCCTCAGGGGGCTATCACCTTTATCGATACACCTGGACACGAAGCCTTTACCACCATGCGATCCCGCGGGGCGCAGGTGACAGATATCGTTGTGCTCGTGGTGGCTGCCGACGACGGTGTGATGCCGCAGACGATAGAATCCATCAATCACGCAAGGGCCGCCGGAGTGCCGCTGATTGTCGCGATCAACAAAATGGACAAGCCCGAAGCCAATCCCGATGTGATCAAGCGCCAGTTGTCTGAACACGGACTTCTGGCCGAGGACTGGGGTGGTGAAACCATCTTCAATCAAGTTTCTGCAAAGACCGGAGCGGGGCTCGAGGCACTTCTTGAGAGTATTATTCTGCAGGCAGAAGTTTTAGAGTTGTCAGCCAATGCGGAAAACAGAGGCGAAGGCGTGGTCTTGGAATCCAAGCTGGACAGGGCACGCGGGCCTTTAAGCACGCTGCTTGTCCGGTCGGGGACGGTTCGTGTTGGAGATTTTATTGTTGCCGGTAGCGAGGCAGGCAAGATCCGCGTGATGAACGACTGGACCGGAAAACCCCTGACGGAGGCTGGCCCCTCTGCTGCTGTCGAGGTTTTGGGGCTCGAAGGCGTTCCTCTTGCCGGTGATACATTTAATATTGTCGGCAGTGATCAGGATGCTCACAAGGTGGCGGGTTTCAGGTTCGATCACAAAAAGAAGCAAGAGCAGACAACCAAGGGCGGGATGACGCTCGAGGATATGTTCTCACAAATGAAGGCCGGGGAGATCAGTGCACTTAATCTCATTATCAAAACCGATGTTCAGGGTTCGCTTGAAGCAGTTTGTGAGGCTGTTTCAAAAATAGGGAACGCAGAGGTCAAGTCAAAGATTGTGCATTCTGCAGTCGGAGGTATTAACGAGTCAGATGTTTCCCTTGCGCTCACATCCAAGGCCGTCATTATCGGGTTTAATGTCCGACCCGAGATCAAGGCCATTCACTATGCCAAGGAAAACAACGTAGACATCAAACTGTACAAGGTCATTTATGATCTTGTAAACGATGTCAAGCTGGCCATGGAAGGTTTGCTGGCCCCCGACATCAAGGAAGAGTATCTCGGACGTGCAGAGGTGAGACAGGCCTTTGAAGTGTCCAAACTGGGGACCGTTGCCGGTTCGATGGTTGTTGACGGCGTGATCACACGCACAGCGCATATTCGTTTTCTGAGGGACAATGTGGTGATGCATGAGGGAAAAATCACCTCGCTTAAGAGATTTAAGGATGATGCCAGAGAAGTCAAGCAGGGCTTTGAGTGCGGCATTGGTATAGAGAATTACAAAGACATCAAGGCTAACGATGTGATCGAGGCTTTTAATCTCATTGAGGTCAAGAAGACTCTTTAGAATTTAGAGTCTGTCAGGAAAGCCCCTGTTTCTCCGGACGTTTGAAAATTTTGCCGCTTGCAAAATATTTCAAACCCTGAAAAATCATGTCTGTACATTTTGACACGGGACATGATTTTTAAGGACTCCTGCGAAACAGGGCATTTCCCGACAGACACCATTTTATTCCTTAACAGTATCATGAACAATACAAGACATCTCAAGCTTGCGGCGGCTTATCAGAGGGAGTTATCGGATCTGTTGTGTTATCGTATCAAGGATCCGCGGCTCTCCGGTGTTTACATCACACATGTGGTGTTAACCCACGACTTGGGACTTGCCCGTGTGTATTACAACGTGCCCGAAGGTCGGGTGCGTGAACAGGAGGTCAAGGACGGTTTTGAAAAGTCAAAGAGCTTTATCAGAAGAGAGATCAGCCATCGTGTCAAAATCAAATACACCCCGGATCTTGTCTTTTATTACGATGACCGGGAAGAAATTACAGAAGGGATAGACCAACTCTTTGAAAAAATCGCGAGGCAGAAAGATGAACCAGGCAAAAAAAACAACGTTTAAACAAATCACAGGTTTTATCAGGGATGCAAAAAGGATTTTGATCACCACGCACGAAAATCCGGATGGTGACGGGATTGGTTCGCTGCTGGCTTTGGGGATGGGGCTGACGCAGCTCAAAAAAAAAGTGACTCTGTACATGTCCGATCCTGTCCCCAAAATGTATCAGTTTCTGCCGGGACAAAATAAAATCAAACACACGCTTTGTCAGACAGACAAATTTGATCTGACACTCATTGTAGATCTGGGAGAGGTGGAGCGTGTGGGCGGTGATTTTCAAAAATTGCCGGGACGCGGACTGACAGTCAGTATCGATCATCACAAGAGCGGCGGGCACAATGCCGACTACAATTTTTGTGAGCCTCAAAAATCATCAACCGGTGAAATTATCTTTAGACTGCTTAAACAGCTCAAAATTAAATTTAACAAGGCCATGGCGGTGTGTGTGTATACCGCTCTTGTCACGGATACAGGTTCGTTTAAATACTCAAATACCAACAGCGAAACCTTTGTGGTGGCGGCTGAGATGGCAAAATTCAAAATTGATTTTTGGGAGGTGGCTTCGCATTGTTTTGAAACTTCTTCATTGAGTCGCATGGAACTGCTCAAGCGGGTGATTGCGGGGATGCAGATTCACGAAAACAAAAAACTTGCCTGGATTGTGGTGCTGTTGTCCGATCTGATGCACACAGGGGCCACTCCCGATGAGACTGAAGGCCTTATCAACTATCCCCGTTCGATTGAGGGCGTTGAGGTGGCCATTGTCTTTAAGGAAAAAGAAGCAGGAAAATTCAGGGTGAGTCTGCGGTCTAAAACCCGTGTCGATGTTGCAGCCATAGCAGCAGAGTTTGGTGGCGGGGGGCATGAAAGGGCCAGCGGTTTTGGGTTGGAGGGGAGTTTCGAAGATGTTAAAAACAGGGTGATCAGCAGAATGATCTCGGCATTGTAATCAGAAAAAATATGGCGCCCATCAAATCCTATTTTGTCTTTCTTGACAAACCGGCAGAAATGACCTCGCAGCAGTGTCTGCATCGGTTTAAAAAAAAACACTGGATCAGTAAAGCGGGACATCATGGCACACTTGATCCGTTTGCCACGGGGCTTTTGCTGGTGGGTGTCAATGAGGCTGTAAAGTTTTTTCAGTTTGTTGATGATTGCAGAAAAACCTACGAAGCAGAGATTTATCTTGGCGTCAGGACCGACACGCTGGACTGCACAGGGGCGGTCCTCGAATCAAGGGCTGTTGAACCTTATTCATTAAGTCAGATCACCCTGAAGGCCGAACTGATGACGGGGCGTATGTTACAGACGCCGCCGATGTACTCTGCAAAAAAAATCAACGGAAAAAAATTGTACGAACTGGCCCGCAAGGGAATCGAGATTGAAAGACCCGCACGTCCTGTTGAAATATTTGATTTTACGATTCTTGGCTGGGAGCATCCCGTGGTCAGGGTATCCACCACATGTTCGCGGGGGACTTATATCCGTGTTCTTGCGGAGCAGTTTGCGGGGCTTCTGGGCACATGCGCTCATCTTAAGTCGCTCAGGAGGACAGTTCTTTGCGGTCATAACGTGTTGGCGGCGCATTTGCCCGATGCGGATCATATTGATGAAAAGCACATGATACCGATCGATGAACTGATTAATCATTGTGAAAAGGTGAGCCTTAATGACGCTCAGGTGAAGGATTTGTTTTACGGAAAAAAAATCGCCATCAAGGATTTTATGCTTGGAACAGATGGTTCTGATCGTGCAGATGCCCCGTGTTCGGGCGGCACCATTGTGGCCACTTACGGCGATCAGTTTGTGGGTGTTCTTAAAAAAAAAGACGGGTATTTGGAATCGCTCAGACTCATCAACGCCGATCTATTATAAAAAAAACGACACTGTTTTTGATTAAGATGGCCTTGTTGTCCGAAAAGTCGTCCAAAAAACAGACCCCAGAAAATAAAAAAAACAACTCAAAAAAATAAATTAATCAATAAAACCAAGCATGTGAAATAATTATAAAACAGGTTTAAAAATACCCACAAAAAAGACTTGACCCATTTCGTGATTGTGAAATGCTCAAATCAGAAAAAGAAAAATAAATAAAAACAGGGGGCAACTTACAGGTCTGTTGACACGATAACTATACTATAAGGTAAGAAACCAAAAAAATGACAACAAGTTTAACAAACAATCTTTCCGGATTTTCTCCAGAATCAGCAGAATCAGGGGCGAGTTCGCTTAAGCTGACGCTAGATCTTGCTGCCTTTGGTCTTGCGGATGCCCCAGAATCTACGCTGCCGGGGCTTGACATACAGACATCAGTACCCCAGTCACTTCCAGAGCAGGTCTCTACGCAGGGTGAAGACGAAAGCGTTTCAGAAGAATCCGGTGTGGGTGCTGTCTGTGAGCCAGAAGATGCTTTTAATAGTGAATCTTTGGGAATGGCCTCCGAAGACGCAGCCCTTTTTTCATCACCCGAGGTTACAAGACGCAGCCTGTTGGGATCGTTATTTTCTTATAGTTTGGGCAGTCTCAAACTCATGCAACCGCCGGAGGAGTTTGTCTGTTCCGACACAGCACACAAAGGTTTTGAGGATGGTTCGGGTTATATGCTTTCGGTTGATGAAGGCATGGCCGGTAGCATGTCAGCCGAGTCAACGCTTGAGAGCGGGGCCTATAATTTAGTACCTCCCGGCGGTTTGTACGATGAAGAAGCGGGTATGTGCAGTGAAGAAAATTCCGAGGCTCACTACGATGAAGAAAATGCCCTGTGCAGCAATGAGCCTGTAGGCAGCAGCGCCATTATGGCAGGGTCAAGAAGCGGTTTTGGCCAGTTTGGTTTTGACATGAGTTTTGATCTGCAGATCGCTGACGAGTTCATGCCCAACATGTGCCACCCCGATTTTCAAGAGGCCTGTCTTGCAAGTGCCGATCCTTCTTTGATACCTGGGTTGACCAACCGCCCGTCTCTTCTGGATCAACAACTGACGCTTGATGCGGGTCTTGTTCGCGAAATGGAAAAACAAAGTATTCTTGATGCCACCCAGCAAATGCTGGCTCAGAACGGGATAGAGATACCCAATGTGACATTGCCGGCGCCTGTCAGTTATCCCACTTATGAATCTTCAGCTTCGGCGCCGCAGCCCGCAGTTGTGCTGTCTGCCCCCCCAAGCGGTGCGGCAGCAGGTGCACCAAGTACCACAAGTACAACACATGTGGCAACAGACGCGGCCCCGGTGGCCGTGCAGACTGTGCCCGAAATTTTTCAAGAAACCCCTCCCGCAGTCTTTTTTGTCGAAGAAGAACCGGTACAGGCTATTGATCCACGGCCGGTTACAGAGACAACAACGTATGCCACATCGTCTGCTGAAGCGGTGGCCTTTGCCACACCAGCCGAAACAGTCGATGCCGAACCTCAAGTGGTCTATGAGAGTTATGCAGAGACAGCGGAATCACTCTCAACGAACAGTACTTATGATGCGGATTATAGCCTGACAGCCCGCGGCGATTCTGCAGCGCCTGTGTTGACTCTCAGTGCCTCTGTGCAGGGTGAACAGGAGACCTCATCTTCGTCAGTTACTACACTTACGGAAGAACCTGCGGACTTGTCGGCTGCTGTTGCTTTAAATGCAGATCTCTCCGGTGATCTGAGTGTTGATTTAAAAACGGTCCATGTGACTCATTCTCGTGCAGCGACCATGACTCATTCTTCTGTGGCGACTGCGACGGAAACAGCCGGTATCAACGGTCCCTCTGTGGCGGCAACCGCTGTTATACGGCACACGGTGCAGGTTTTAGAAACAGACTCTGTGATATCCGGTGATGGCAGTGCAGCCGTTGCGACTCTTTTATTTGCGGGTGGAGAGGCAGGATCCGCCTCGGAAGGCGCTTCTTCCATTGCTTCTTTTTACTTTCCCTACGTCGATCAGCTTATAGTCAATCAACAGAGATCCTCATACGCTGCAAGCCAGAGCAGGATGCCCCAGGAAGGCTTTGTTTATATTGCAGCGGGGATGTGTCTTGCTGAGTCGCGAAATCTTTCCACATACGGCAATCGTGATGCCGCGAAGGTTGCCGAAGGTCTGAGCGAATTCACGCACAGGGTCAAGAGCGACGCGCAGACTCACAGCGGCAGTGATGGCAATCCTCATCAACAGCATCAGGGAGATCTTGCTGTGGCAAGGGCAGACGAGATTGACGATCAGAGTGATTACGGATCACACAAAGATGACGTGTCATCTTCGGAGCCTGTGTATGTCCCCATGCGCCCCGCTGATGTGATGGTCTGATCTTTTCTTTTTGTTTCTACCACGCGACATTTTGTAGTTGGTGGTTTGTCATGTTGGGTAAACGATCCATCATCCCCCATCACTGCCGGGTTGATCCGCGGGGCATGACTTAAGTGACAAAACTTTGGGGTTGTGTTGGTTTTTTTACTGTTCATCCTGCGGTATAAGCGTGATCATTGGATTTTGAGGCTTGGTTAAATGGGGGAACCCACAATCAAGCGGGGTAAAATTAAACCGCGGCATCAAATTAAGGGGTCAGCAAATTAAGGGGTCAGAATTAAGGGGTCACCCATTAGTATAACCTGTCAACAGAAAACACTACACCCTTGAGGTTTTATCGCCTTTTTTTTTGACACTCTGAAATGCTCGCTCATACACAAAAGTTCCGCTTGCATCTGCGCCCTTGGTT
>JADGCS010000107.1 GCA_015228875.1 Deltaproteobacteria bacterium
CCAAGCGTTTGCAGTCCAAAAAAAATCACAAAAATCACAAAAAAAGCCCAAAAAACGACCTTTTTTTAAAAAGCCCCCCAGAAATTATAGTGCATATCACGGGGTTGTGTCACTCGCGGAAAAAAGGGCCGGTTAACGCACAACTTTTTACAGCCCTCGCCGAGAACTCTTCACAAGCAGCCAAAAGGAGATACCATGTCTTGCAACTCAGGTTATGACGGCCTTGCTGTTGATTGTCATATGCAGCAACTTGATACTGCCTTATCACGATTATCCGAATTAGACGGAGAAAGATGGCAACGAGGAGACAAAAACTTTGTTGTGGATACAAACTGCAACACAAGCGAACTGCTGGATCTTAACAGCGATGGTTTAACTCGGGAGCGGTTTGGCGCTGGTTATATTGCCACTCAAGATCAGCAAAAATTTACAAGATTCCTGTACATGATAGCCCCCGTTGATGATTATCCTACGGGACCTTGCGTTAAACAATTTTATAATCCTGATAATGTAGACGTCAGCTTCTGCATGAACAGGGCTGAGGCAGGCACCTCCAGCGCCCCGACGGTGGTCAGGGTTGGCGATAACTATGTTTTTCTACTCGATTTTGAAGGCGGTCCCCTCATGTTTGATCAGTGGTTGTTTTATGCGAGAGGAGAAGATGTGCATCATCAGTGCACTCAAGCAGATCGGACCGTGTGTGCAGGTGCTGCTGTTTCGTGTAGAGACTTTGGACCAAGAGAACTGTCGGCAGGTAATTATTCTGCCAGTCTTGCTGGTGAGGGAGGCCCACATGAAATAACCCTGTCCGCAAATCATGAATCCTCCAGAGCTGTTTATTCCGCCGGCGGAGGGTGTGGTGGAGACTATTTTGAGGGCTTTGAGAGAGATGGCGTCTCCACAAAACTCCTCCTTGATTCTTCCAACCTCTATGTAAAAGAGAAAAAAGTTGTTAAGTATGTTGTCAACCCGCCACACTAAGAACGCAAGACAGAGATCAATATTTTTTAATTCTAAACATCCCGTGAGCAGCTCTTTCTGGCACATCACCAATTTCGCCCAACAGAAAACATCAGTCCCCGCCCTCCAGTATCCTGCGGAACAGGTAATACCCCACTCCGAGGGCTGCGAACGAACCGAGCATCAGGCCGGAATAAATTTTTTGAATCAGAAAATCAGACCGCATCAGACCGCATCATCAGACCGCATGACGAATGCTACCTCAAACTTGGCAAGACCCCCAAAGAGAGACAAGAGGCCTACAAGAAGAAATTGCAGTTTATTTTTGAGAACGACAAACGTGTCTTAAAAAAATGTCCTTATCGCAACGCCAAAGGAAAACTTTTGCTGTTTATCGGCGACCCCGTCAGGGTACAGGTGCGATACGAAAATCTCAGATCAGAGATAAAACAAAAAAAAGCCGCTTGGCTCAAACGATTTAAGAAAAAATTCAAACCCCCGCCGGATGATCTGGGTCTATAGGCGTGTCCTGAAAAAAAATTGAAGCTGACCTCCGTTATTTTTTTTTAAATCTCGCGGTCTTAACTCTAACGCCGGACCAGTCTTTTGGCATGAAGAACAAAATCCCTGATCAATTCCAGATATTCAGTTTCGGGTACACCCAGATAATCATGAACAGAGAGGTTGCGGTCTTCTAAAAAATCCAGCCATTTTTCTACATCGTCGATAAGTTTGATTTGCCCTGCGAGTTTAATGGACTCACGCGGGGAGTAGGCCTCAAAGCCCTGCTTGTTTACCTCGTGTTTCATGAATTTCCAGGCGTATTCGAGGGCGACTTCAAAATACTTGATCACCCCGGCAAAATAAACATCATCATCAAAAAGAAGTTTTTCATTTTTTAATGCTGCTTCAAGCTTTTTTAATGATTCTTCAAGTTTACTGTCAGTTGATTTTTTGTTCATGACATTTTTCCTTTAACGAGAGCCAATCACTGAATTTACCAGCCAAAAAAACCATGTTGTCTTTTATGTTTTCTAAAAAAGGGGGATCAGCATTATTAAGGTTAACAAGGTCTACAAAATAAGGCAGGGATTCGGTGAATTCGCTTTTTAATTTGAGAAGGGTTCTGTATTGGGCGTGTGGAAATTTTTTTTTAGAAAAAATTCCGATATCCCAGTCAGAATAATTGCCAAAAGACTTTGTTGTTCTTGATCCAAACAAAACAAGGCAACATTCGGGGTGTTTGTTGAGTAGGGCATCAATGAGCGGGGCCATGATCTCAAGGTTGTTTTTGGATTCTGTTTTTACTTTAATGACAACATCGTTTAAATTTAAGTTGAGCCTGTTGAGAATGAGTTCGAGTTTTTCGGGGATCACGCTTTGTTCGCCTAGATAATAACTGATTGTGTTTCGATGGATTCCCAAATTTTTGGCAAGCTCCGTCATACTCGAAAAACCGTTTTTTTTGAGTGCCAATTTTAAGGCAACTTTATCTAAAATGTACACAATGATATTGTAATATGCATAATAAAAATATGCAAATTAATAAAAAATTGTAAAAAAGCACGAAAATGAGACCAAGCACAGAAAGACGTCAATACAGGTTATTTGGTGGTTCAAAACGAAAAATGGTGTCAGAAAAGCCGGTGCCAGGTAGGAAAAATCTTTCTGGCACATCACCAATTTCGCCCAACAGAAAACATCAGTCCCCGCCCTCCAGTATCCTGCGGAACAGGTAATACCCCACTCCGAGGGCTGCGAACGAACCGAGCATCAAGCCGGAATAAATTTTTTGAATCAGAAAATAATTGTAGATCCCATGCAGCAGGGCGGCGCTTAGAAGACCGCAAATCTGAAACCGTGCGCTGTTGTTAAAACGCGCAAGCCCCAGAAAATACCCCATCAGCGACGCAAAAAAGGCGTGGGCAGGAACCGCAGTCGCCATGCGCATCAGGGCAAGATGCACATCGCCCCACAGGCAGTATTGGATATTCTCCACCGTGGCAAAACCCATCGCCACCATGATGCAGTAAAAAACACCGTCGTAAGGCTCCACAAAATACCGCGACTTAAATAAAAAGGCCCTGACAAAAAGAAACTTTGTCAGTTCTTCCAGAAAACCAACAATAATAAAGGCATAAAAAAAACTTTTAAAGGGGCTGTTGATAATGATTTCAAAGACCCGAATCTTTTGCAGAAGAATCACAAAGACGGGCCCTGCATTCTGGGCAAGATAAAAACCCCCGATCCCAAAGACAAAGCTCGCAAAGACAGGCCACAGGGATTTTTTCGCGTCCTGCTCCCTGTGATACACATAAAAACTGATCGCGATGCCTGGAGACACTGCGAGAAAAAAAAGCATGAGCAAGTACATATCACCCCGCCTATGACCACCCAAAAACCATGATCCACGAGATAGAATAAACCACCACAGCCCTCACAAGACTGCTGACAACGGATTAACCTAAAAACGCGGCAAGAATGAGCCAACAGACAGGAGATGCGGGATTTAATTGAGTTCGGAGAGCCAAAGTTGCGCAACAAACCTGTGAAGCACGGGAAGTCGCGTAGAACTCAATTAAATCCCGCATCTCCTGTCGCCCTGTGTGCCTTATCTGCCGGATGCAGGTCAACACAAGTTTTAACTTGACCCGCCCCACATTTTGCCCCAGATACCCTGACAAAGAGTGTCTGTCGGGAAATGCCCTGTTTCGTAGGAGTCCTGAAAAATCATGTCCCGTGACAAAATGTGAAGACATGATTTTTCAGGGTTTGACATATTTTGCAAGCGGCAAAATTTTCAAACTTCCGGAGAAACAGGGGTTTTCCCGACAGACACCAAATAAACCTTTTTCTGGAGGCTTTATGACAAACAATCATCAGCCCGACCCATCCTCGCCCAAACAAAAGATCAAGCGCAGACAAATTCTTGTCTATCCCCGTTTTCAGTTAAGGCTTCTTGCCACCAATATCGTCATTATGCTTGGCATGATTATCTTTGTTACGTTTCAAACGGCAAGCTCATTCGAAAACATGCTCGATGTCGGTCACGCAAAAAATTTTACACCCGATCATATTTATTTTAACCTGTTAAAGAGCCACGCAGACCTGCTTTACAGCTATCTCTCCATAGCACTCGTCGGCGGCTTTGTCCTCTCCTGCCTTGTCACACTGATCATATCCCACAAAATGGCCGGCCCGCTTGTGCGCCTGCGCCAGTACTTTGAGGGCATCAGCGAGACCGGCGAGGCTGGCGCAATCAAGTTTAGAAAAAACGATTACTGTCAGGAACTCGTCGAACCCATCAACAGGGCTATCGAAAAACTAAAGAAACAATGATTTGTTACGACGAACCCCTTTTTCGCCCGCCCTCAGAGGCCTATTCGCTGATCCTTCAGATCACGCTGGGGTGTTCGTGGAACAAGTGCACGTTCTGCGACATGTACACCACCAAAAAATTCCGCCCGCGTCCCTTTAAGGATATCGAGAGGGAAATTAATCATGTTGCAGATTCTTACCCCGGGATAGAAAAAATATTTCTCGCCGATGGCGACGCACTTGTCCTTTCAAACAGCAGGCTGATTCCCATCTTAAACAGGATCAACGAAAAATTTAAAGGCTTAAAACAAATCACCAGCTACGCGACACCGCAGAATATTCTCAACAAACCCTTAAGCGACCTCAAAGAGCTAAAATCCGCCGGCCTTAAAATGATCTATTACGGGGTCGAATCGGGTGATCCCGTTATTTTAAAAAAAATTCAAAAAGGGGCCACGCACGATGAAATAAAACAGGGGATCATCAAGGCCAGAGAGGCGGGTATCAAGGTCTCGACGACCAATCTGCTGGGCATTGCCGGGCTCAAATATTCAAATGAGCATGCCATCAACACCGCAAAACTTTTAAGCGATGCCAACCCCGAATACATCTCCTACCTCATGGTGATGTTCCCCCTTGGGGACGGGCGTTTTATAAGTGCCTTTGGCGACGATTACGCCCCCATTGATCAACGGGGTCTTTTATGCGAACTTAAAACCACGCTTGAACACCTCGAGGTCAAAAACAGCATTATCCGCGCAAATCACGCCTCGAATTACCTGCCCATCAAGGCAGTTTTTCCCCAAGATAAGTACAAAACAATCAATTTTATCACAGAGGTCATCAATGCACCAACATCCCCGCTGATCCGCCCGGAGTATCTAAGAGGACTTTAATCAGCCCTGCGGGCCGATGGTTTTTGGTAGTTCGTGGTTCGTAATTGGGGAAAACTAGAGGCTTTGGACTCAAATAACACTTGGCTCTTATGGTCACAACATAGTAATACCCTGCTATGCAGGCCCGATACGTAAAAACAGTCATCCTTGCCCTGTTCATGCTTTGCCTTATGACATCATGCGACCAAAAGCCTACGAAGTGGATGGTTTATTACGGCGACCTCTTAACCGAGGAACAACTTAATGGTGTGGCCCTTGCCATTCTTGAACCCGCGCACATTGCACCCAAAAAATTTCCCGGCGTTTCAACAAAGTTCATCGGTTATGTAAGCATAGGAGAGGCCGAAGAATACCGCCCCTACTGGTTCGATGTTATGGACAAAGATTTTCTGGTCTCAAAAAATCCCAACTGGCCCAAAAATCACCTCGTCGATATCCGCTCCCCCGCGTGGCAGAAAATGCTTTTAGAAAAAATCATCCCCCCCATCGTCAACAAGGGTTATCACGGCCTTTTTTTGGATACTATCGACACGGCCGTTTATCTTGAAACAACAGATCCTGTAAAATTCAAGGGTTCAAAGCAGGCCATGATCGCGTTTATAAAAAAACTTAAACAAGACTACCCATCCCTCACGATCATCACTAATAACGGCCTTGAACTGCTCATGGATTTTGGCAGAAACATCGATGGGGTTGTGGTTGAAGACCTTTACACACGCCACGACTTTAAAACAAAAAAGAATATCAAAACACCAAAGGATGACATGGAGTACAAAGAAGCCATCCTCTCAAAATTTACAAATTATTACAACAAACCGGTCTATAATATCCTTTACGCCGATTCACCAACATCATCGCTTGCAAAGTTTGGTATCGCAAGATCCGCAAGCAAGGGATACAACTGGTACGTCACAACTGTAGACTTGATGAAAATAGGAACCATGCAGTAGAATCACTGTCCCATTAATGAACACCCGTAAATTAAACCTCATCGCACTCGCTGTTATCTTTGCACTTTTAAATACAACGCCATTGACCCTTGCCGCCAAACCAGCGCCTGCAACGCAACCAGAAACCCCGATCCCCCGCACCATCCTCGCCTTTTACAACCCCAACCCCCATAACGATCCCTTTTTTACCGACATTCATCAAGCGGCAGAGGTCGTCCTCAATCACCTTGGGCTTAAGGTTGTTTTTTGGTCCATCACAGCCCCCCTGCCCGATGATACAATAATGACAGACGTGAGGGGGATTCTCACATGGTTTAACGGGCACGGCATTGTCAAAAATCCACAGCAATACTGCTCGTGGCTTAACACCCAGATGCAGCAAGGGATTAAACTCGTCATGCTGGGACATTTTGGGTTTACACAATCCAATCAGGACCCCTTTATCCCCGAATGCAAGGCCATGTTTAAATCCCTTGGGGCAGAGTTTCTTGGCGAATACTCAAACGACACCTATTTTTTTAATATCGAATTTCAGGACAAACAGATGACCGGGTTTGAACATCACATAAACCTTGCCGACAGACTCACCTACAGTCTGATCAAGGTCACAGACCCCGCTGTCAAGCCCCACCTTAAAATCAATCGCGCCGATCTCGATGACAGCAGCTCTGCCCTGGTCTTTACAAGCCCACAGGGTGGATTTGTTTATGATTCTTATGTCCTTAAAGAAGATGTCAACCTGGGAAAAAGGCACTGGATCATTAATCCTTTCGCTTTTTTTGCAACCGCTTTTGACACGCAGGGCCTGCCAAAACCCGATACCAATACCATCAATGGCACACGCATCTTTTACAATCACATCGATGGCGACTCTCCGTTCAATATATCGCATATTGACGGCAAGTCTTTTTCTATCGAGATCATCCTCGAAGAGATCTATAAAAAGTACACCTCCATCCCCATCACCACCACACTGGTCACGGCCTACCTGGATCTCGAACAATACAAGACAGAGCGGATCGACAAAATCTATCAAACTATCTTCTCGCTGCCCCATATCGAGCCCGCCTCTCACGGCCACGCGCACCCGTTTAACTGGAAGAAAGGGGTCCTTGCCTTTAAAATCCCCGGTTACGAGTTCACGCCAAAGAGCGAGATGCTCACCTCGTATTTAAGGATCACACTGCTCCTTCAAAAATTAAACATCCCCAAAAAAATCAGGCTGTTTACGTGGACAGGAGACTGTTTTCCATCCCACGAACACATCACCGCGGTTGATCAATTAAGAATACAAAACATAAACGGAGGGGATTCCCGGTTCGACAGACAATACGACAGTTATGCTTATGTGGCGCCGCTCGGTATGTTGAAAAACAACGCCCTTCAGGTGTATGCCTCCAACTCCAACGAATACACCTACACAAACAAATGGACGGGACCCTTTTACGGCTTTAAACTCCTCAAGGAAACACTTGCAAACACAGAATCTCCCGTTCGCATCAAGCCAATCAACATTTACTATCACTACTACAGCGGTGAAAACACAGCGGCGCTCATAGCCCTCAAAGAAAACTATGAGTATGCCCTTTCTCAAGAGATTTTTCCCATCCAGACAAGCGCCTACCCGCCCATTGTCCACGATTTTTTTGACACAAAAATATTCAAGCTGCCCGGCGGTGATTTAATAAGCAACAAGGGCGCACTGAGAACCATCCGCTACGACAACGAGACAAGAAATGTCGACATGAGCAGATCAACAGGTGTCATCGGCTTTAAACACTATCAGGGGAGCCTTTATGTCTCCCTTGATGAGACCACTCAGCACAGGATTTTTTTGACCGAAAAAAAACAGGACCACCCCTATGTGATCGACGCCAGTTTTGATGTTAAAAATTTTACAGACAACAACGGCACAATCAGTTTTTTAAAAAAAGGATGGCATAAAAGCAAAATCAGACTGGGGGGACTTGTCCCTCAAAGAGATTACCGAGTCACCACGCCAAACGAAAGCATAAACGCCACGGCCACAGACGAAGGTGTACTCGAAATAAATTTTAAAACCGCGGAGAACGAGAAAGACAGCACTCCGGTCCGCATTACTTACTAAACGGGAACAGCTTTGACTCTATCAAAGACCAAAATCATCTTCTTCTTTGTCACGATCTTTCTGCTGGGCTGGATGCTTTATCCCAACAAACTGTTTCTTGCCTACGTTTATGAGGGGCAGAGCAAGCTGGCAAAGGCAGAGGGCTATTATTTAAGGCACCTCGAAAAAAGACCCCACAGCAAACTTGCCGTGATGAGGCTCGCCAATCTCTACCATCGCATGGCGGCCCCCGAAAAGGCGCTGCCCATTCTTGACAAGCTCTACAATCACAGAAAAAACGACTGGGACCTCGCCATGTATTACCTGTCGTATGTTCAGGACACAAACGATGCAGAGGCCACCTACAAACTCACACGCACGCTTGCCAACAACTTTATCGACGACAAAAAAATTGCCCCCATCAAGATCGAAGAACTCCTCGACTCGGCCTACCAGCACGCGCTGTGGACACAAAAATACGACGATGCCTATAAAATCCTCGCGGACATCATACGTATCAGCAAGCGGCCGGATGACTACATCTACGACATGACCCTGTTGGACAGGGGATTTAAACGAACCGGGCATCTCATCAAACTGCTCAATGGCCAGTTTAAAAAAAATCCGGCAAACCACGATATCATCCACGAACTCGCGGCCATCTACCTTGTCACCAAAGATTATAACCAGGCAAAAAAAATCATCAATCACGGACTCACGCTCGATAACAAAAATCCCGAATTTTTAAAGCTCGCCATCGATATTCACGAGAGGTCGGGAGATATTAAAACGGCCATAAAACTTGCACAGACACTCATCTCTGTGGGTTCGCTGCACAAAGATGACCTGACAGAACAGACCAGACGCCTCGCCAGGCTCCATGCCGCAAACGGCGAAAAAACAATCGCCGTCAATATCTACAAGTCCCTTCTTAAAGAAGACCGCACCGACCCGCAAAACTGGCACGATCTCATCGACTACCTGCAGACAATAAAAAATCAGGGGGAGTTTCTTGATTATCTGTCCTCCTACACCAACGAATTTCCAGACGACATCAAATATCTCAAAATCCTGATGGACACCTGTCTGTACGACCTGATGGATTATTCAAGACTGGATTTGTACCTTGACGGTCTTACCAAAGAGCCGCGCATCACATTTGCGCTGGATGTAGCCTACGGTCTCATCAATCAAAACAACAGGCCACTTGCACAAATATGGCTCGACAGGATCGACACGCTCTTTAAGGGAAATCGTGTCGTCCTTGATCTTAAAATAGACAACCTGATTGCACTTAAACAATACAAACAGGCGCTTGGTCTCATCGAAAATTATTTATACCATCATCAAAATGACAAAGAAATGATACTCCTGGCGATCCAGATATACATGGAACAAGCTGGCGCGTCAGACATCGAAAGGCTCCTGGACCAACTGGTCAGGGTAGACGGCGCAAACGCACAGACTCTCGTGTTTGCAGCGAAAGAGCTTTATTACATGGGTGCGGCCAACAAGGCAGAAAACTACATCAAGCAGGCCATCAAGCTTAACAGTTCCATCGAAAACTGGCACTGGCTCACCGAGATTTCATACGCCCTTTCCCAGAAAAAACAGACACGGCGGGCCGCAGAACATGTCATCGCCCTCTTTCACAAGATACGTACCCCCACCCTCGAGGATCATCGCCTGTGGTTTAAGGCACGGGGTCGCTTTAAATTTACAAAGTATCTCACCCGCGATTACAACAGGGCCATTAAAGATCATCCCGATCATATCCCCCTGCGTTATGACTTTATCGATCTGCTCCTCGAAAACAAAAAGACATCTGCTGCAGAGAGCGAAATATCAAGGTTTGCCGATGACTTTCCCGGGCTTTCAAAAGAGATCAGGCCTTACAAGGCAAGACTCGCGATGCTTAAAAACGACTGGGGGCAGGCCTTCCCCATGCTCGAAGCCCTCATTAAAGAACAGCCTCACTCGGTCTATCTTAAACAGGATCTCGCCACAACATATGCCAAACTTGGCGAATGGCCGGCAGCCCTTGATCTCCTGGAATCAATCAAGATTAAAACAGCAAAAAACGACACGATCACTCAAACCATCCGGGCGCTTCGCGACCTTCACGATTACAGAACATATGCAGAATACCTCTTTGCGGACTTTGGCCGCGATGAGATCATGTCCATCACAACAGGTTTTAGGGGGCATGTCTCAAAAAAATTCATGCTGTCGGCGGATATCCACGCCTTCAAGGCGGGGGTTTCGGCCCTCAACAACACGCAGTTTTCGGGCAAGGCCTTTGTGTCTCTCACAAGCCATCACCTGACCGATATTGTCCTCAAACTGGGTGCTGGTGCCGGTATCAGCGAGGCCAGAAAAACGCCATCGCTCTCTCTGGATATCGGCTACGAACCGCTCGACAATCTTGCTCTCAACCTCCAAACCAGCTTAAGAGACTTAAGAACCGACATCCCCACAGCCATTTCGGCGGGTGTCCTTGAGGATACAGCATCCCTCGAATTCAACTTTACCCCCGTTGACAGGGTTCTTTTTTATGCAAAATACGATTTCAACCGCTCTTACCTTAAAACAGGGGCTTACAGCATCGAACACACACTTGAGCCGCGTATCGGTTTTGTCCTTTTAAAAAAACCCTATCTCACAGCGGGCTATCAGTTTACATGGAGCAAAATATCCAACCACAATGGTTTTTTTAACAGCGTGGCCTTGATCCCCGAAATGAACGCCCATTATTTCACCTTAAACTTAAGCCACGATCTTCTGCACAACCTTGCCCTGTCTACAAACTTTTTTATTGGAGAGGATTTTAAAAGGGATCTGCGCCTCTTTAAAGGTGATCTCTTTGGGGGCGGCGTCGGCCTCAAGTGGCGTGTGCATCCCTCTTTTATCATCGAATCATCATACGCGTACGGGAGAGAAACCTTGTCCGGCATTGCAGGCGACTATCACCAGTGGACCATCAACCTTACAGGGTACTGGGGCAGTCACAATAACAATAAACCCCGTTGATATTGGTTGATCAATGTGTTTATATGCCGGGCACTATACCACATTACCTTATGTCAAAAGATATACTTCTTATAGATGACGAAAAAGATTTTTCCGACTTAACCAGCACAATGCTTGAGTTTCACAACTTAAACGTCAAGGTCTTAAACGATCCCCTTGAGGTCTTAAAGTGCCTCGATGAACACCAGTATGGTCTTATTGTCTCAGACCTCATGATGCCAAACATGAACGGCTTTGAACTCATCAAACACATCAGGGGGCGCGACTCATACAAAGAGACCCCCATCATTGTGCTGACGGCCAAGACCCTCAACGACGAAGAGCGCAAGTTTATGCTGCAAAATAATATTCATCTGCTCATCAAGCCCTTCGAACCGCAAGGGCTGATCGACCAGATCAAAGTTTTACTCGAGAATACTTAGTGTCTGTCGGGAAATGCCCGGTTTACGTCATTGCGAGGAGCGTTAGCGACGAAGCAATCTCCCGTAACCAATTGATATCCGGGAGATCGCCACGTGGGCGCACAGCGTTAGACATGACCCCGTCATGTCCACCGCAACGCACTGCTCGCGATGACAATCCTCTTTTGTTGTTCAAATCGAGGATTTCCCAACAGGCTCTACTTAATTGCTTGAGTTCACTTTTCCCGGCGGGTCGTGTCAGTCTCTATGAAAAAGTACTCTTATCTTTACGAAATCCCGATTCTGTATCTTGTGCTTTTTGGAGTAAACCAGTTCTTTTTTCCGGAGAGACCCGCCTTTCTCGATATCTCGCCACACCCCTACTGGCTTGGCATCATGATGTTCGGGTTCAGATACGGGACACTCGCGGGCGGCATCTCGGGTCTTGTAGCCGCCGCCCTCTATCTCGTGATCAACTGGTTTTACGGCGACAGGTTTCGTTTTGAAGACGCATCTTTTTACGTTCAGCCCGCCTTTTTTTTCCTGGTGGGAACAGCCATCGGACAGGGTGTCAACCGTTACCACCAGCTCATCAGCAAACTGCACTCACAGGTTAATCAGCAAAAGGCCGGCATCAGGGACTTAAATCAAGAACTCGCCACACAGCAGCTCATTAATGCAGAACTCGAAAAAAAAATTGTCACCAAGATGACCACACTCGCCACGCTGTATCAGGGCGCGCAGCGGATGGAATCCATTAACATGGATGAAATTTTTCCGGCGATCCTCGATTTTTTCTCAAAGACCATCGGGGCAGAAAAGGCCGCCATTTACATTAAGACCGACGAGGGTTTTAAAGTTCAGTATCGCTACCAGTGGGATCACGACAACCAATGGAGTACCTTTTACGAATTCAATCAGGGAATCGTCGGCAACGCGGCCTTTAAGCAAAAAATTATCACCATCAGGGATTTTATCGGCCCCAACCCCAGCGCAGCCGGGGGCAAGGAAGGCGCTCCTCACATCACTCCCGCAGGAGAGTGTCTTGTGGCAGGCCCGATAAAAAAAGGCGAGAAGGGAGAGATCATCGCAGTCTTTGCCGTGCAGGGCATGCCGCTCCTTAATATCAATTCTGCCACGATTAATCTATTAAGCTTTCTTTTAAACTGGGCCGCCCGCGCTGTGGGGCGCGCCTGTTATTTTGATGAGCTTAAGGCCCACGAAATCCTCGACCCTGAGTACAATGTTTATTCCTACAGCTACTTTCAGTCGCGGCTTAAACAAGAATTTATAAGATCCAACACCTACTATCTGCCCCTAAGCATCTGTCTTATAAAAATCCCCGGTATCAGGGATTTTAAAGCGGACAAAAGACGCAAAGTCCTTGCGGCTGTGAGTCAGGTGATCAAAGAAAGCTGCCGCGACATCGACGTCATTGCCAGCTTTCCCGAACCCGAAATCCCCTTTGCGTGCCTGTTTTCAACACTGAGCGAGCCGCAGGCACTGGAGATAAAAAACAAGATCATCGCCAACTTTAACAAACTCAAGCTCGACAGCCTCGTTTCACTCAAGATCGGCATGGGTAACTTTACCCCAAAGGTAAAAAATCTTGCGACCCTCATCGATCAGGCAAAAGAGGAACTTGATCATGCCGCATGAATCCACAAAAGACGCAACCCTGACAGGGCTATCCGGACACAAGTTTACGCCGCGCTTTTTTTTGTACAGCCTGCTTGCGCTTATTTTAGAGTTCCCCTTTTTTTTCTCCTATTTTGTTTACGACAACGCGTACATCAATCCCCATACCGCCGCAATGCTCGCCATACATTTTTTTGCTGCCCTTGCGATGTTTTTTTCAACACCACGCGGCAGAGGCTGGTTTCATTACCACAGAAACTGGGCCCAGCTTTTTTTTGTCCTGACACTCTTTATGCCCCTGTTTGGTGTTCTGTTGTCAATTTTTCTTTTTCTCGGCTATAAACAAAACAACGATCCTGAGGCCCTGTTTAGCGAAGACATCACTTTCTTTCAAATGGATAAACTATTGCAGAGGCCTGTCTCTGCCGATTCTTCAGAAACAAAGACCCTTAAGGCAATCGAGATTGTTCCCCTTGCCGATATCCTGTCCAGCGACGATATCGACCTCAAGCGCGGCGCCATAGAAAAACTGGCCCTGATTGCCTCGCCCGAGGCGATCAAGATGCTCATTGCGCACAGTTCCGATCCTGCTCCCGAAGTCCGGTTTTTTATCAACGCGTCCCTCACCCGCATAAAAAAATCGTTTGATGAACAGCTTGATGCCGCAAAGATTGAGATGAAGGGCGACGTCTACAAAATCTCGGCAAGAATCTTTCTTGCCAAAACATACATCAGGTATGCAAGATCAAATCTGCTTGACGCATCCAGTGTACAAAACTGCCTCAGCGAGGCCGTGCATCACCTCAATTTTTCGATCAACGCGGACTTTGCAAACAAAGATGCCTACAGGATGCTGATTGACATTCACGAACGTGCCAGCAACTGGGAAAAGGTCTTTGAAACAGCCTTGATGATGGAAAACAAATCGGTCGTGAGCCTTGGCGAAATTATCAAAATAAAATTAAAGTACTTTTACCACACAAGGCAGTACAAGGTTTTTTACAAGGAACTGGCCAATCTGGTAAAACTTAAAGACGAAGACCCCGAGTGGCTCGCCATGGCAAACTGGTGGGGGATCAGCCAATGATAAATCTTCAGTCAATCAGACAAAAAATCGAGGGCGAGAGCGAAGACGCAAGATTCATCGCCTGGATGGAACTGTACGGGTCCGACGAAAAGCCGGCAGAGGCGGAGATCAACAGGATCATCAACGGTAACGACCCCATCTTAAAAATTCTCTTCTGTCGTTTTTTGTCAAGTGCACCAGAAGACAGGGCTGCTGATTTTCTTGTGCGACTCCTGAACGATCAAAACGAGACCGTCATCGAAAACGCGATCAAGGCCTTTGACAAAAACAAACTCAACAACAAGACAAGAAAAATCATCCCCATCCTTTCGGCCCCCACACTTAAGGCGCAGTATTTTGCAATAGACCGCCTGACAAGCGCAGGTGTGCTCCTGGCCACAGAGCATCTCTTACGCAAGATGGCCGATGCCCCCGAGACCATGCTCAAGGCCATCCTTTCGGGATTCAGGTTTCTCAACGACAAGCGCGTCCTGTACGATGTCCTTCCGCTCACAAATGATACAAGAGAGGCCATCCGCTTTCACGCACTGCTTGCCACAGCAGCGCTGTACGAATCCGGCCAGCGCCAGCTTCACAAATTTATCATCAGCCACCTTGATGATCCCTCTGTAGAAATCCGGCGCCTCATTGTCTGGACACTCAGAAAAAAATCCCTAAGAAAAAA
>JADGCS010000108.1 GCA_015228875.1 Deltaproteobacteria bacterium
CTTGTCACGGGACATGATTTTTCAGGACGCCTACGAAACAGGGCATTTCCCGACAGGCACTTATTAAGAACTCATCCTGATTTGCCACAAGGAAGTGGGTCAAGCAGGGTCAGTAAACTTTTTGATAGTGATGACTTTTTTTAGGTTCATGGAAGAACATTAAAAGTCTTTAAGTTGCTGATTTTGTGTTGGTTTACTCATGGCACTTGTGGCAAATGATCAAAAGACCTTTTCTTTTAGTCATTTCCACACATTTTAACAGTAACTGTTATGGATATTTCATCAATTGCAGGGATCATATTGGGTATGTTGGGGATTATCGGAGGGCTGCTCCTCGAGGGCGGCCAGATGAGCGATATTATCCAATACACGGCCTTTATTATTGTGGCGTTTGGCACCGTGGGTGCCGTACTTATTCAATTTCCCTTTAAGGTCTTTTTGCAGGGGGTAAAGGCGTTTAAAAAAGTGGTTTTTGACTCCACCGAATCACCAACAGAGTTGATCAATACCATTGTAGATTTTGCAAACAAGGCCAGAAAAGAGGGGCTGGTCTCGCTTGAAGATGAGGTTAAAAAGATTAAGGATCCGTTTTTTCAAAAGGCCATGATGATGGCTATTGACGGTTCAAGTATCAAGGATGTGCGCGACACGCTGGATCTGGAGCTTGAGTACATGGAAGAACACGGCAAGCAGGCAGCAAAGGTCTGGGAGGCCGCGGGCGGTTATGCCCCGACTATCGGGATTCTGGGGGCTGTGATGGGGCTCATTCAAGTGATGAAAAACTTGCAGGATATCGACGAGGTGGGGCACGGTATTGCCGTGGCCTTTGTGGCGACCATCTACGGTGTGGGGGGCGCCAATTTGGTCCTGCTCCCCGTGGCAACAAAAGTGGCCTTAAAGCACCGTTGGAACATCATTATGAAAGAAATGATTGTGAGCGGGGTACTGTTGATGATCGAAGGGATTAACCCGCGTGTCATCAAGGAAAAATTATACAATTTCTTCGATGAGGAGGAAAAGGCGCATCTTAAGGCAGGGTAGCCTGGCAGGTGCTGCGATTGAGGGTTGTTGCGGGTGTATGTTGGATAGATGTGAGGACACATGTCAAAGAAGCATAAAGAAGAAGGTCATGTCAACCACGAGCGATGGCTGGTGTCGTATGCGGATTTTATTACGCTGATGTTTGCCTTTTTTGTGGTGCTTTTTTCTTCGGCACCCAAAGAGGACACCAACACCCGGCTGATTACGGCAGCGACGCAGCAGACCTTTACATCGTTTGCGATATTTAAGGGAGGGGGTTCAAATATTACAAGCCAGAGGATGAAACCAAGGGGTGAAGGTATTGATCTCGACGAACAGGAAGAGCCCAATACAACGGAGCCCCAGAACGATGATGCCGAGGTCGACCGCCAGAAAAACATGACGACCGCGGATGAAACGTACAAGCCCAATACCCGCGTGCGTGATTCTTTGATGCAGGATTTTTTTAAGGGGGTTCTTGATAACAACGCCAACCTCGATGTCTCAATGGAATCGCGGGGGCTTGTGGTGAGTTTTAACGATGTTGTTTTTTTTGATACGGGTCAGAGCAAACACAAGACCGAGACTGCAAAGGCGCTGGAGCAGGTGATGAAGGTCGTCTCAAAGCGAAGCAACCTGATCCAGATAGAAGGGCACTCCGACGGTACAGATGCAGATCGTGGTCCGTACCAGTCAAATATGGAGATGTCCACCAAGAGGGCCGAGGATGTGGCCGATATGTTGATCAACAAATACAACATCCCCGCCGAGTACATATCCACGGTAGGGTATGGAGGATTCAGGCCAAAGGGGGATGTGAGCAAAGAGGGCGGCAGGGCAAAAAACAGGAGGGTTGATCTGGTCCTGCTCAAGACTGTACCCGACGAGAGAAATCTTGTCATGCCGACAAAAGACAAAGAGGAGGAGGATAAGGCAAAGCTCGCGAGTGAGAGTTTAATAGAGTAATACCGGAGGCTGCCCGATACACAACACCAAACGCTGTTATCATCGGTATCTCGCATATACGGTATTCAAATTTTGCAAGGGAATATGCCCTTGTAGTCCCAGACCGGTCCCACCCTTTAGTAGCCTCAGGGTGGGATCACTTTTTTTAAGGCCCCGTCATTCTAAAATCATCCTAAAAACGTAATTGAACCGCGCCAAGCGACAGGAGATACGGGATTTAATTGGGTTCTACGCGACTTCCCGTGCTTCGCCTGCTTGTTGCGCAACTTTGACTCTCCGAACCCAATTAAATCCCGTATCTCCTGTCGCCATGTATTCTTCAACTGCTGTTTCAAAGATCACCAACCCCGCGTCATATTTTTTTTACAAAGTTTCACTTTTATCTTGCAAAATCATTTTACACTCGGTCAAATAGTCCAGGAAAAGAACAGGGGGGGTTGGTAAACCTAATTTAGTGTATAGGAATTTCAAAGTCGACAGAGCGCGGGTGCATTCCTCGCAAAATGGAGGAATTCAACCGCGTAAAAGTCAAGTTAGTAACTTGATGCCGCGTTCTGCGGTTAAGGAGTACAGCTATGTATATTTCGTTGCCAACAAATACGCAGATGCAAATGTTTACAAGGGGGGTGTCACCTTTACCTCACATGGGTAATATCAACACCAAGAACGATCTCTTCGATCCGAGACAAAGCTCGGGTGCCACACTGGCTCATTATCCACAGGGCCGTGTGCTTGATCGCCTGAGGGAGTTTCATGGCTGGTCCAGCGGGAGGGCTATTAAGACTTTTTTGGGGCACGACTATCAGACCGATGACGGCCGGTGGCGGACCATGTCGCAGCACGGCGGGGATCGTGATTTTTGGGGTAGCGATGCCAGTCTTAATTTTACGTATTCATCGCATACGCAAATGAGCCATGATGACCGCCACTTTTACGGCATGATGCTTGGCGCGGCAAATCAGGGACCGGACGTGATTGCGTGGCGCGACCTGGCCTTTGTGGCGATGGTGCCGGGCGGCAGACAAATGGTCACGGGGGCCTCTGGTGTGGCTGTTACCATGGCTGAGCTGTCAGATTATGTGTATCAGCAAACGGGTGTTCTGCCGCGTGATTTAAATGAGCTCTCGGCCTATCTTTACGCACTCAATTATGGTGCCCCCGTGGGCGATGTTGTTGTCGAACCGGGTTTTGACGGTAGTCTTAAGGCAAAAAACAGGCTTAACGATAGAGAGGGCCGCCTGTTTGTGCACGACCGTATTCATCAGAGCGGTCTTGTCCTTGTTGTGGCGAGCAATGTGCAGGTCAACGACACCCAGCAGAGACGTCGATTATTTAGTCCCGGTGTCGTGCCCACGGGCCCTCGTTTTACGCCGCTGATTGCAGGTGACACGGGTCAGGCACGAGACGGCAATCGGGATATCGAAAGACTCATCGGGGAAGGCGGCATACACGACTTCTACAGCGGTGCCAACACCTTTGTCCGCAGGGCGACTGGTATGGATTACCAGATGGTTTAAATTGGGTTTTGATTACACTCCAATTTCTTTAAGCCCCTCTTGCCAGGGCATGCATAAAGCGGCCCCCATTTTTTTTATCAAAGGGTCGTTGGACAACAGAAACGCCTCTGCGTTTTTAAAACTTTTATAAAAGCGGTTCAAGGGGGCCGTGTCCCTTTCATCAACACGGCACTTGGATTTTATTTCAATGAGGGCGAGTGGCATACCAGGTCTCTCAATAATCAGATCAATCTCGGCGTCGTCTTTTGTCCTGAGATAGTACAGTGAATAATCCTTACGCCCGTAATGGTTGAGACGAAAAATCTCATTGATGATAAAGTGTTCAAATGCCCGACCATACTCAAATGACCCTGGAGAAATCTCGGAGGCGACTGTTTTTTCCAAGGCCCTGACCAATCCTGTATCAAAAAAATAGAACTTTGGATTTTTTCTCTGCCTTTTACGTATGGAATAATCAAAGGGTTCTAACAAAAAACCAACGAGGGTGTCTTCTAATATCTGATAGTATGACTGAATTGTTTTGGGATCGGCATCAACGTCTTTTGCAATGTTGGAATAATTAATGATCTGTGTGTTTGTCTGCGCCGCGACCTCTAGAAAACGACGAAAAGGTTTGAGTTCCCTTATAATGTGTTCTGACCAGATTTCTTCCTTGAGATAAGTCTGGGCATAGGCCCTCAGGAATTCCTGTTTTTCTAAATCTGTCTGGAGTTGATAAATTTTTGGCAGGGTCCCCCACTGCAGGGAATCTTTAAGGTTAAATTGCCCCCCGATTTCACGATGAGTGAGAGGAAAGAGATGATTTACAAAGGCGCGTCCTGCCAACAGATTGGCAGAACCTCGTTTTAGCTTTCGAGCCGATGAACCCGTCAAGGCAAACTTAAGCTGATCTTTTTCGATGTGGTAGTGGACCAAATCGAGGAGTTGGGGGTTTTTTTGCACTTCATCAATCACAACCCACTCTATCTTATTTTTATTTGCATTGATTTGTTCTGTTAATACGGTTGGGTTTGTAGCGTAAAGTTCTTCAGTTGATGGCAACAATAAATCAATCCACAGGTTTTTTTTTTCTTTTAAAAAAGAGTGCAAAAAAGTTGATTTGCCTGTCCCACGGCCGCCAAAAATAAAAAAACTGTTTGATTTTAACGGGGTGATTGATCTTAAGAACATACTCCATAATTGTACGCCATATTTGGATCAAGGTCACGTTGTTTTTTGTGAACCCAATTAAATCCCGTATCTCCTGTCGCTGCGCGTGGTTCAATTGCTGCTTCCAGGTTTAATCATCCCAGCGTCATAAAAAAAGCCGCCCTTAAGGCGGCTTTTTTTTATGGGTACAAAGGTGTCAGATTAATTCCAGCCGTCGTCAGAATCTGGCGGTGTACGCCGCGGGGGCTGTGTATCCCAATCATCACCGGGGTCGCCTCCGCCGGGGGTGCGGGGGGGCGGCGTGCGTCGCGGCGGGCGCGTGTCCCTGTCAGGGGGCAAGCGCCTGGGTGGTGTGCGCCGCGGGGGCTGTGTGTCCCAGTCGTCACCCCAGTCGCTGTCCCAGTCGCTGTCGGGCGAACCGCCACCGGGGGTGCGCGGGATGTGATAATCCGGGATATATGGGTCACGCGTGTAAAAGCGCGACTCGTAGAGTTCGAAGTTGTACTTTGCATTAAGGTAGAGGTTTGATTTTGCCACAAGGTCTGCGATGTTTTGTCGTGTGAGTGCGCTGTACCTTTGTGTGTCTGCGTATTTGCGGTACGCGTTGTTATAATCGTTGTAGGCGCGTGTGTACTCTGCAGCACTGGCCTGCAGGTTGTAGTAATCCGAGCTGATCACCCCGGCGCAGCTGGGGTCGAGGATGCACAGCATGAGCCTTGCGGAGTACTGAAGCTGGTAGGCATCGTAGTCCGGTCTTCTGTATGATTCGGGCCTTAGCGGGAGCATGTTGCGCTCTCTAGCCATGTGCATGACGCCCATACCGCGAGACCTGCTGCGATAGACCATGTACGCGGCACTGGAACCGCCCCATGACCCGCTGTGCTCTATAAAATCGATCTTGGAGCCTGTAGCCTGTTCCAAAAAAGAATCCAGCGCCTGGTAAGAAGACAGGTCCCAACTGTTGACCCTCTGGGACCTGCCATCAACAACCAGGTAGTCCCCTTCGTTAAGATACCCCAGTGGACCCCAAGCGTCATCATCGACAGTGGCAATATCCCTTAAGACTGCGTGTGAGAGAGAAACTGACATTTTATTTTCCTCCTAAATAAAGTTGATTTATGAAAAAAAATGAAACGTGAAGAAGGGATGGGTGTCAATTAAGATAGAAATAAAACCCCTGACATTTGCCATAACACTTTAGCCCCCTGCCTATAAAAAAAATGCAGCAGCCTATTGACAAGAGATTGATGATTATAGATCCGCAGACCATCACCCCCGAGAGGAGTTTAGGGGTTCAGGTGGGCGGTCTTATCAACAAGATCATGGGAGATTTTACCGGTCTCCAGGTAGTCCCCACAGGGCTTTGGCAGGAGGTCAGGGGCGATTTTAAGGGCCTGATGTATGGCGGGCTCCTGCAGTCTGCAGGGCAGTTTAAAGGGGTGATGATCGGGGGGCTCATGCATCTTGTTGGCAGGGAGGTAAAGTTGCCACTTGTTTATTTTGATGTGGGGTAAAACATTTCAAGTTGTTTTGAGAAAAGAAAATTTGCTTTGATACCTCTTTGCCGCAAGGGCATACATCGTCATCGCGAGCAAAGCGTGGCGATCCCCCGGACACCATTTGGGTCATATGGATTGCGGCGTCGCTTTCGCTCCTCGCAATGACGCAGCTTGCTTCTTTTATTGGCAATTATTTATATCGCTCAGTACAGTATTCCATCTGTTCCAAGACCGCAAAAAAATCGTCTTCTTTTCGGTACAGGGGTGTGTAGTCCTCTTGATTTAAGGGCGGCGGGTTGTATTCAGGTTCGTTTTTGCTGATAAAGATGAGTCGGGGATTGGCTGGGTTTTGATATTCAAACGCCCCCCTGTCCCACGCTGCACCTACGGGGCGGGTGACGTCTAGAATGTCGTCACCAAAGGAGAGGGAACCGTCGGAGGACAGATCCATCCCCATGTCTATGCTCGCCGTGTCGTCTGACTGCAGGGAGTAGTTGTCGGAGCCAGTACCAGAACTCACAAATCTAAAGACGGCGTTGGACAGTGCATTTATACTTGCATTGTAAGTAGTTGTCTGGGGACCCGTGGTCAGACTGTTGTCGGAGGCTGCGTTGTGGTCTAAGTAAAGGTAACAAGTACTAGATCCCTTCGAGACACAGGGGCCATCGAGTCTGTTTGTGCCACACTGGATAATGTTGTTTTTTGCCCAAATAGAGCCGCCAGCGTTGGCTAATATGGCCTCGGTTTGCGAGTCAGGTACAATAATGGTATTGTTGTGGGCGATGAGAAAAGAGGTATTGGCCTCTGTGTGTACGGCTTCAAGGTTGCTACTGACAGATCCAATGAAAATGACGCTGTTCCAAAGGTAAACAATACAAGAAGGGCTGGCAATACGTGGGGATATGCCGTCACCATTAGCAGACCAGAGGATAGAGTCTGAGACCCACAGCTTGACTGCGGCATTGTTTCGAATCACCTCATCGAAGTCGGTTTTAATCTGCAGGCCTTCTATGCGCGTGTTCACAGTGTTGCAGAAACCGCACAAAGCTGCCCCCGCGGTAAACTTGATATTAAACTTATTGGCATCCCACACCCCGCTGTGGCGCTGGTTTTGGTTGGCCTCGGTCGAGGTGTTGGTTGGGGTGTAAAAGCGGACGTATCGTGTTGCATCGGTGGTACAGCAATTAATATCTAACTGTACTGCGTAAGTTAAGGCACTATCCCCGTATAAGGGAAAA
The DNA here is from genome assembly GCA_015228875.1 of Deltaproteobacteria bacterium. GTDB lineage: Bacteria > UBA10199 > UBA10199 > UBA10199 > JADGCS01 > JADGCS01. The sequence goes on from JADGCS010000108.1 coordinate 7,390, forward strand.
TTTAAAATAGTCCCTTCCCCTGTGGTGAGGACGGTTGAGTTTAAATAAGCGGCCGCGGTAGCATTTGTCTCGGCAGTGGTTAAGGAGGGGAACACCCGTTTGATCGAATTGACCGTCTGATCTATGGCAGCGGCAGGTTTAGCCCCATTTACCGTGACCACCGACCATTGTGATGTGCTGGTTTTTCCGGAGATATAAACAGAGCCGTCCGTGTTATAAACAACGCGGTCCCCAACCCCGATATTGTCGGTCTGCGCGACATCAAATGTGGCATCGCCGCTTGTGTTGATGGTGATTTTTGGGGACCCTGTTTTAAGATCGGCAGAGGAGGAACCGACACTGTAGTAAACATTGGAGACCGCCGCCCAAGACTTGCACATTAAGGGTCCGCGGGCATATACTAAAAGAACGGTCAAAAAAAATATCACGGTCACTGCTGTGGATTGATAACGGGTCATTTTAATTCTCCCTTAGCTCTTAGCCATAAACATCCTAATCTACCATCACCCAGCCCTCTTTGTTCCCACCCAATTACGAATTACGAACTACCAAAAACCATCAGCCCTTAAGCCCGAAGCCCCCTGCAGGGGCTTCGGGCCTAAGGGCTGATGCCCTATTGAGCCTTGTTGATCTCTGTAAGTAGCCTGTTTGCGGCATCTTCGGAGTATTTTAAAAGCTCGGTGTATTCTTTTTTTGCAAGGCTGATATTTTTTAGCCCGATGTACGAGAGCCCCAGATTGTAGCGGGCGTTGACGTAGTTGGGTTCGATCTCGAGGGCCTTTTGATAGTTGGCGATCTCTTCTTGATATTTATTGAGTTCGTAGCAGACGAGCCCTAGGTTGTAATAGGCGGCGGTGTAGAGGGGGTCTTTTGCAATCGCCGTTTTATAGGCATCGTAGGCTTGCTGGTACTGCTTAAGGTTGGAATGGGCAATGCCCAGATTGTAAAATGCCTTGGCGTAGTCGGGTTGAAGTTCTATGACTTTTTTATAGGCGGTGATGGCCTCTGCGCCCCTGCTTGTGGCATCGTATACAAGTCCCAGGTTGAGGTGCGCGTTGACAAATTTGGGATCGAGCCTGATGGCCTCTTTGTAGGCGTTTTCTGACTGCGGGTATTGCTTGAGGGTGTAGTAGGCGAGCCCCAGGTTGTAATGGGCATTGACATAACCCGGATTAATGGCAATGGCCCTGTGATAGGCATTGGCCTCTTCTTGATAGTTTCCCAAAACCCCATACGAAATACCCATGTTGTACCAGGCACTGTCGTAATCGGGTTTGAGTGCCACCGCTTTTTTGTAGGATTCGACGGCCTCGAGCTCCATGTCGTTTTTTGAATAGGCGAGCCCCAGATTGTACCAGGCCTCGGGGTAGTTGCTGTTACTGGAGATGGCCTGTTTGTAGGCATCGATGGCCTGGCGTGTGTTGTCCTGATCGTGGTAGGCAAGACCCAGATTGTACCACGCATCGGCAAAGTCCGATTTGCACTCGATGGCCTTTTGATAGGACTCGATCTCCTTGTCGGTAGACTTGAGACTGTAATAGGCAAGCCCCATATTGTACCAGGCGTCATGGAGACACGGGCTTAAGCTGATCGCTTTTTGATAGGCGGTGATGGCATCCTGATGGCGTCCTATTTGCCCATACGAGACACCCAGATTGTAATGGGCAGAGGCGTCTCTGGGGTTGTTTTGGACTTCTTTTATTTTGGCATCGAGGTCAGTCTGGGCAGGGCAGGGTCGTGCGGACAACAGGATGGACAGGAAAACCGCTACAATTAATGATTGGAGAAGGGCAAGTTTTTTTGAGCTCATATGAGTTCCTTGGGGAGTGACCTTTTTTTGTGTGACCGAACCGGCGATTTTTTTATCTGTTTTGCAAAAATTGATCAATGCATTACTTGGACAAAACCGACAGACCCCTAATATCTTACACCTGCCATAAACAGCACGGAAAAATCAACGGACGGTCCTGATGACATGACATCTTCACTAAATGACCATTGATAGAAGAATTCGTCAAAGACAGTGTGATTGAGGGTAAATGATCCGGTAAAACCCACATTGAGATCGAGAATGATTTCTTCGAGATCGCGGGTATCAACATTGTTAAAGGCCGCGGTATTGCCTGTAAGCTGCACGACAGCAGAGAGGCCGTCGAGAATGTCAAATCTGATACTTTGTCCAAAACTAAAAAAACCGTGTCCCAGTATGGCGTCAAGGTACGCGTGTTTGCCCAGAAGCACGTAGCCCGCGTGTGAGACAAAGTGAAAACGCCTGATACTTTTTTGGGCGAGCAGTGAAAACCCAAGATCAAACTGTCCGCTGCCAAGCCCCTGCTCTGTTTTTCCCACAGGGCATTTTATATAACCGGCGAGAGCGAGTTTAAAAGGCCAAGCCCAGTGATCCGAAAGAAGGTACTTGACCCTCGCACGGATGTCCGAGAGATCAAAATCGGTCCTGGGGTAGTTAACAAGCCTGCGCCCCCTGTGTGTGACAAGAAAAGAATGCCTGTTCTCTGCCACAAATCCCCTGCCGCTGTAGGGCAGACCGAACAGGTTGTGATACCCCTCGATAAAGGAGTCCGAAAAGCCGCCCACTGTGGTCATAAACGGGACCTCGATCTGCACATCCATTTGATCGTTGATGCCGTAAGTGGCGGTGAGTGCGGTGCGCCAGACCTCCATGTCGATGTCCATGGTTGTTGTGGCGACGTTATCGAACTCAAAGACATTTGAAAAAACGGTTTCGATGGTGAGTTCAAACTGGTCCCTGTTTAATGTCTGGGGCGATTCCATGGGCAGGGAGAGGAGCTGCAGATAAAGAGGGTGCTGTGTGCGTACCCTTAACGGGCCAAATGGTTTGTAGTCGGTGATCTTTGCGCGGGTGACACCAGCGCACAAGACCAGGAGAACGGTTGCAAGGATCACGGTGAGGGTTTTGGTGTTTTTCAAAAGGGCCTCACTGCCCCTCAAGCCACCGCTCGGCGTCGATGGCGGCGGCGCAGCCGCTCCCCGCGGCCGTCACAGCCTGTCTGTACACGCTGTCTTGCACATCACCGCAGGCAAAGACCCCCGCGACACTGGTGTGAGTGGTTTTTCCCTTTGTGACAATGTAGCCTTTGTGATCAAGCTCTAAATGACCTTTAAAGATCTCTGTTGTCGGTGTGTGGCCGATACCCAAAAACATCCCTCCAAAGGGTTCTTGTTGTTCCTGATTTGTCTTTGTGTTTTTAAGTTTGAGTTTTTCGAGCCGTGTGTCTCCCATGCATTCGGTGACCACGGTGTTCCAGTAAACTTTTATTTTGGCGTGATTTAAGACCCTGTCTTGCATGATCTTGCTCGCGCGCAGGGCGTCCCGACGGTGTATAAGGACCACCTCGGAGGCAAAACGGGTGAGGAAGAGGGCTTCTTCTATCGCAGAGTCGCCGCCGCCGATGACCGCCACTTTTTCTCCCTTGAAAAAAGCACCATCGCAGGTAGCGCAGCCGGAGACCCCTTTGCCGATGAGCCTTTGTTCGGATGGGAGACCGAGATATTGCGCGGTTGCCCCTGTGGCAATAATGACGGCCTTGGCAAGGTATTCTTTTTGTGCGGCCATGATTTTAAACGGGCGTTTTGTAAAATCGACGGCATCGCAATTTTGTGCAAGAAATTCTGTGTTAAAGCGTGCGGCCTGTTCTTTAAACTGCATCATCATCTCTGGGCCGGTGATCCCCTTGGGGTAGCCGGGAAAGTTTTCGACCTCTGTGGTGTTCATGAGTTGTCCGCCGCTTAAGTACCCTTCGAACAGCAGCGGGTTTAAATTGGCGCGTGCCGTGTAAATAGCGGCCGTATAACCGGCCGGGCCTGATCCAATGATGATGATGTTACGGACTGACATGCGGGATTCCTTTCTGTGATGGGTGTGTCAACTATATAAAATTCGTAGACATTGTGCACTACCTTGGGTATGTTTGGCAAAGTATCTTTTTTTGGGTTTTTATTCAAGTGACTCAGGTTTTTTTTAGAAAATGCAGGTGATCAAGAATTTTAAGGGAGAACAAAATGATCGATACCGTGCGGAGTGATATTTATACAAAGGCTTGCCGTGGTCTCTTTGCTGTTTTTTTTGCGGTCCTTTTTTTGGTCTTGTTTTGTATGCCGCGGATCACAACGGCTGGCTACTTTGACGGCAAGACAAAATTCTATACGGTCAAGACAGAGCATTTTTACATCCACTTTTCGGAAGGGCTGGGTCCCGTTGCCAACGAAATGAAAACCATTTCCGAAGAGGGTTTTGACAGACTCACAGCGCGCACAGGCTGGACGCCCAAGGGAAGGACACATGTTGTTTTAACCGACAAGACCGACCTTGCCAACGGGATGGCGACGGTCATGCCGTACAATTACGTTCTTCTTTATGTTGCCCCGCCCACGGTTGATTCGAGCCTGTCTCATTACAAGGATTACCACAGACTTTTGTTTAATCACGAGTTCGCACACATTCTCCATATCGACAAACACTCCCGTGTGGCTACTCCATTTCGTTATTTGTTTGGCAAGATTGTGGCCATGAACGGGGCCACACCCTCATGGATGCGTGAGGGGATGGCCGTCTACGAAGAGTCTCGTGTGGACGAGGGGTTTGGACGCGCCAATTCGTATTACACAGACATGGTCATGCGCACCTCGGTGGTCGAAGACAAGTTTCCAAAGATCGACCAGATCGCAGGGTCAAGCTCGTACTTTCCCGAGGGAAAAGGGCCTTATTTGTTTGGCGGCGAATTTTTTGACTGGCTGGCCTTAAAATACGGCGAAGACAGGATGTACAAATATCAAGATCTCTACGCATCGGGTCTCTGGGTTTTTTCGCTTAACAACAAGGCGCGCAGGGTCTACGGAAAAAGTTTTTACAAGTTGTGGGATGAGTTCAAGAGCGAGATGACCGCAAAGTATCAGCTGCAAACCGGTGAGGTGAAGTCCCTGGGGCTCACCACCCTCAACGATGTGGTCAGTAACAAAAATTCACAGGATTATTTTATACCGCACCCCAACGGCCGGGGGTACGCCTATTTCGAGAGAAGCCTGGACGACAACAACAAGATTATCATCAAGACAGACGGGGCCGCAAAACCTCAGGAGATTGCCCGCGCCCTCTACGGGCAGATGACCTTTTCAAAAAATGGGAGGTATCTCGCCTTTACAACCCTTGCGAGTGTCGAACCCAAAACCGCCCACTTTGAGGTCTACTATTACGACACAAAAGACAAAAAATTATTCAGGGTGGTAGACAAAGACAGACCCAACCCGCATAAAGCTGAAGATCCTGCGCGGCCGAATACCATGCAAGAATTGATGCCGGAACGCGTAGAAAAAACCTGCTTAGGTTCCAAAAAGGCCATGAGGGTCAAGGACCCCGATTTTGCGCCATTTGACGGCGGACAAAGATGGCTTGTGATGGTGAGAGATTTTCTAAATACCGATCAACTGTATCTTTTCGATCTTTACGAAAAAAAGGGGTACGTCATCACGTCCGAGCCAAAATACACGCAGTTGTCAAATCCAAGGTTTTCACCTGACGGTCAAAGGATTGTTGTCAGCAGAAAAGACCCCACAACGGGTTTCAGGGACATTGTGATTTATTCAAAGACAGGGGCAAAGTTATCACAAATCACCAACGACATTGCCCCCGATGCGCACCCGGTTTTTGCGCATGACGGCGAGAGTATTTATTTTGATTCTTACCGCACGGGGATTGCCAATATTTTCAGGTACCATTTTAAACAGCACGCACTCACGCAGCTCACCAATGTTGTCGACGGGGTCTTTAAGCCGACCCCCTCGGTCGATAATACAAAAATATACGTTGAGAGATATTCCAGCGACCGCACGTTTGTGCAAAGTTTTAATGCACACTACAGAAATTCAAAACTCCCCGAAACAAAATTAAAACCAGATGCAGGCAAAAAAAATAAAACAGGGGTTATTTCAAACGGGTTGATATCGGGGAGAAATTATTCTCTGGTGAAGGACGATCCATCTGGCAACAGAGGTGTGGCTCTTGCAGAACACCCGTTATCGGCTCTGGAGTATCCCATGGGCGACGGCCGAGATTTCTTTGATGATCACGATGTCAAAGAGACTTCTCTTAATCACGATCCGCTCAAGAAGGACCTCCACACGCAGACGAGGCTGGATCGCTTTAGTCAGGCACCCGATGTTGGTGATTACCTCCCCGATTTTTTTTACGGCGATCTTGCGAACAAGAAAGATCAGGGTGATGTTTTAAAGCACAAAAAAAAGGAGACCGTGGTTGTCACAGACCCCGAAGGCAATAAAATAGAATCAGACGACGGTAAAGATTCTGACGCAGCAAAAACACCCAGGGTCTTTCCCTCAAAATACAAGGACGAGCTTGGTGTTTTTCCACCGGAGTTTGCCACGGACAGCTCCAACCCGCCTGATGCAAAAAAGTATCACGCATTGCCGCAGATGCTGGTGCCCCGGTATCTGCTGCCGAGTCTTACCTACATAGAAAACTCATTTATCGGCGGGTTGACTATTGGCCGGACGGATCCCCTGTACAGGCATTCGTGGGTGGCCTTTGTCAACTACAGGAGCGATGCCCAGTTTTTGGGCGGTGGCGGGACCTATGTTTTTTCAAGGTACAGTCCCTCATATTATTTGGGGGCTATCAGGTACGCTGTGGACTGGGGAGACATCGGGACAACACGTTTCTTTGAACAGAGGACCCAGGCCTATGCGGGGACTGCCTTTGCCATCAACAGACACAAATTTAATCTTGCCTATTTTTATGAAGACAGGGCGGCACTGACCAATCTGGCCGTTAATCTGGTCAACATGAAACCTTACGCCGGGCTCAGGTTTAAATACAGCATCTCCAACGCAAAGAAGTATCCCAATTCTATCAGCCTCGAGGACGGTTACAAGTTAAGTCTGGGTAGCGAGTGGTCACACAAATACCTTGGTTCAAACGGGGTCAACGAAGAGATCGCTGTGCATGGCGACTTCAGGTATTATTTTGAAATGCCGTGGTCGGATCATCATGTGCTGGCCATCCGTTCTGCCGGTGGCTGGGTCTGGGGGGATGTGCAGCAGTTCGGTGTGTACCGCATGGGAGGCCCTTTTGGCGAAGGGGTAGGCGCTGCTGCGGCCTCATCAAGGCTCTTTCCTCTGCGCGGTTTGACGGGCATCACCTATGGCGGGGACCGCGCGGTTTTGTTCTCTGCCGAATACCGCTTGCCCTTGATTACCAGCATCAACAGGGGGATTGGCACATGGCCGGTCTTTTTTGACAAGCTCTACATCAATTTCTTTGTGGATTCGGGTGATATCAAGTATCGCGCCGAGCTTGATGATCTCTTCACGCGGATGATGACGGCTGTTGGCGCAGAACTCAGCAGTGACATGGTTCTGGGGTACGGTCTGCCCGTACAGCTCAGACTGGGGTATGGTGTGATACTCACCAACAGGGACAGACTGGGGACCATGACCGACGCCACAACAACGCTCAGCTTAAAATACGGGAGTCCCTATTTTCAATTTGGAACAATGTTTTAAGTACCTCGATTCATAAATATGGCAACATATTTATTCACTCGGCACTCAGTACTGAGTGAGCAAAAATTTAAT
>JADGCS010000109.1 GCA_015228875.1 Deltaproteobacteria bacterium
AAGGTCAAGTTTTTTTTCCATTTCAAAGATTACTACCAGCAGGTTATTAACGCTTTTAGTGCCCTTATTAAATACGGTGGGCTTGGTTCAAAGAGCAGGAATGGTTTTGGTTCCCTTGTGACAAAAGGGGGGTCGGTTTTATCGCTTGTGCCACGCGGACAATTGAAGGATTTTACAGCCTATAGCAAACAGGCCATCTTATTTAGGGGCAAAGTGAAGGACACATGGTGTGATGCTCTATCAGAGATTGGAATTGCATACCGCTCTGCCAGACTTGATCAAAACTTTGAAAAGCAACACTCATACGACAAAAGGCGTTTGATCGCACAGCCAATTGTACAGGACCCAATATCACAAAATGGCAGACACTCCAAACCCTACTTCCTCCACGTGAACAAGGTCGGTAACCAATATCAGGGCCAAATCCTGTTTCTGCCTTACCAATACTATGATCCCAGTCAACGTGATCGATACATGAGTGTTTGCCATGAGGTCAACGAGGCACTATCAAAAAGTTTGGAGGTCTCCCATGACTTTTAATAAACCAGATTCAGGTTATTGGGACAGAAAATTCTCAGCGTTTATGCACGACCCCTTTGACAAGGTGTTTTGTATCCGTGGGCACGAGGAACGTGCGGCAAAGCTCCATGAGGTCTTTGGAATCGATAAACCCATCGATGATTTTTGGAAAAGGGCCGATGCCATTGCCGCGGGTTTTGAGCGAGGGCAGGTCCCTTCATTCAGTGAAAGTGAAAATAAAAATGGCGCCATAAATTTTCTTGAAACCCCCATCCTGACTCACCCCACCGCAGAACATGCCGCGCTAAAAATAGCCTGCCCCGATCGCTACCGAGGACGTGATGAAAGAGAAGTGGCGTCAGAAATCAACAACGAGTTGATTGCAACGCTCAAGGAAATCATTGGCATCAAGGCAGAGACCGGTGGTTATTCTGATGAAACTATTTTTAAAAATGATCCTGAGAAATTTTCGCAGGCAAGATTTTATTACACACATCTTGTTTTGAGGTACATCTTGTCGGAGAAAGATGTTGCCGGCTTGGGGGCTTTATGGCACAGACTCCCCGCCGATAGCCGGTTTCCTGACCACACTATCTGGCAACACAATGCCCTGACATCTGCAATTTACTCCTGCATGGAACTTGCGGGTGATTATGAGCGCGGTGATTCTCAAGTGGGACTCATGGTGGTTTCTATAACACCCGTACAACCCTTTATAGCCAAGGCCCGCAAACTGCGTGACTACTGGACGGGCTCTGTCCTCCTGTCATGGCTGGCATTTGAGGGCATGCGATGGATTATAGAGAATCTTGGTCCCGATCATATCTTGTATCCATCACCGGTCAATCAGCCCCTGATTAATGAATATCTCAAAGTTAAGTGGTCTGTGGAAGATGTTCAATCACTCTCAACTGAGGGCGATGTAGCCTCATTGCCCAACAAGTTTTTGTTTTTGATTCCTCTAAAATTCAAAAACGAGATTGCTAAATCCATACAAGCCCAGATTATTGATTCGTGGCTGAAACTTTCTGACAGTGTGAGGTTGCTTCTTGTGGGAGCCCATGATTTTGATTCTGTACAAACAGAAAATATCAAACGGCAATTTGAGAGACAAAATAAAAACTATTGGGATATTCGTTGGGCAGGCGTTAAGTTGATTGAGCTCAGCGACAAAAAGGGTGTTGAACAATTCATGCCCGCAGGGTGTTATAAAAAACAATATGGCACCCTTGAGATATTCAACGACATCATCAAGGATAAACCATACAGCAACAAGGGACAGGGTGTCTTATATTCAACAAGTCACTCCCTTCTGCAATCAGCCCTAGCGGTATCAAAATCAGTCAAAAAAATTAACCGCCCTGATGAGAATGGCGAAAAATGCCACTTGTGCGGGGAGTTTGAGGTCCTTAATCATAGCCCTCACCAAGAGGGGATGGGGGCATCTCGGTACAATGACAACCTAAAAAAATTTTGGAAGGATATACGAGATGGCTGGCATGCCGAATATGATTTTGGAGAGCACGAACGTCTTTGTTCTGTTTGTCTTACAAAGAGGATTGCATACAAACTGTGCAGAGATGATTTGAAGAGTTTGTTACTTGGCAGTGCTCTTGCGGCGAATGTATCTTTTCCAAGCACAACAGAGATCGCTCTTTATGAATATTTTGTGAGGAACAATATTGATAAACAGCAACAAAGGAAAATTGCTGATGACATTCATAATCAAGTAGAATGTGTAGATGACGATGAGATCAGTATTCCACGGGGACTGAAAAAACTTACAGACACAGATCGCTATTACGCCATCTTGCTTATGGATGGCGACAGGATGGGCAAGCTCATCAACGGCGAGACGATAGCCTCGACCTGGGAAGGCATCATGCATCCCGAATTGGTTGCAAGGCTTAAACGTCCAGATTTTGATCCCCTTTACGCAAAAAATTGGCAAAAAATATTCGATCAATATTCTAAACATTCTAAACGGCTCATTACCCCCGCCATACACGCGTCCATCTCTGAATCGTTGGGTGGTTTTGCTATCCATGGCGTGAGTCGGATTGTTGCGGAACATGAGGGGCGTTTGATCTATGCCGGTGGTGATGATGTGTGCGCAATTATGCCCGTGAGTCAGGTCTTAAAGTCTGCGCGTAAAATCAAGGATTATTATATCTCGCGATTTAATCTTGTTGATTCTGATGGAAACACAACACCTCTTGCAGACGAAGAATGGAACATCTCAAAGGGTATACTCAGCACAGGGCTTGGCATCGGCAAGGATATTTCAATCTCTGCGGCGATACTCATTTGCCACCATAAAGAGAATCTCTCGCAAATGATTGCACAGGCCCATGCTCTTTTGGATTTTAAGGCCAAAAAAGAATGTGGCCGCAACGCTTGTGCCATTGAACTTAGAAAAAGGTCGGGTGGTTCGCGTTACTTTGCGGGCCAGTGGAATCAAGTATTTGCCGGCAATGATATTTGGGACGCTTTTGACAAGGTTGTAGACTATACGCGGGCTGATAGTGACAAAGAGAAGGATGTTTCTCATTCACTGGTTTATCGGCTTGAAATGTTTAGGCAGGGTTTTGAGGCCATGATCAATTACTGCGCGTACGACAAAGACAAATATGACGAAGATAAATTGCGCAACATGGCTGAGGAATTTGTGTGTAAACAGCTCGAAAGGTCCTTGACGGGTGATAATGCCGCAAAGAAAAACATGGCCAGTAAAATGGTTCCTGTTGTTTTGAAAAAAGACCTTGTGTCTCAAAAACACACATTCAAGCCCGAAGGATTAATCGTTGCCTCGTTTATGAGCAAAGGGGGTCAATCATGACAGACTGGTATATCTTTGAACCCGTTGACACACTTTTTTTTAAGGGGGCCGAACCCATGGTCATGGGTGCCAATCATGGTGCAAGTTCTGTCTTTCCGCCTTCTGCCCAGACAATATCTGGTGCTGTCAGAACAGAGTATTTATTGCAGCACGGTATTGATTTTCGTGATTATGGCGAGGGGGCTGTTGATAAGCAAGTGATCTCTGATATTGGCAGGGCCGGAGAGCCTGCCCCGTTTGAGATTATAGGCCCCATTTTTAACTATCATAAGACGGTTTTTATACCTGTGCCTTATAGTTGGTATGCTGAAAAAGAAAGACTTGGGGAGGGCACTATTAAGGTGCATAAAGCAAAAGATTTTGGCGAGACCAATCTTTTTTATTCGGATTGTTGCGCTGACTGTCTTTGGGCCAAGGGGGAGACTACAGAATTACAAAGTTTGGGCGGCAGGTGGATGTCCGAATCATTGCGGCGTACCGCCTGTGATGGTGTGTTGTATATCACAAAAAAATTGCCTGATGTTGATGCAGATGTCAGCAGATCAATTGTAGAAGGGAGCGCCTTGTTTGATGTTGAATACAGGACAGGTGTTGCCTTGCATGATAACAGAAAGGCCAGAGAGCATCGCCTATATAGTTTTGCGCATTACAGGCTAAAAAGCGGTGTTCGCATCATGTTTGGGATTAGTAAAAATCTTAACATTAAAGACAAGGGTGTGTTGTCACTGGGCGGTGAAAAGCGATTTGGTTATTATAATAAATTGAGCAACGGGTCGCCTTTTGAAAAGGTTGTAGGTCAGTCGTTTATGACTCTTTCTGCCATTGAATGGAATCAGGCGCTCAACGACGCGATTATTGCCACGGGTAAAATCCAGTATCGCGGTGGCTGGGACATGAAAAAAAGATTTCACAAACCTATGAGGGGGTATTTTCCTGCGGGGTCGGTGTTTAATAAAAATTTTGGGGAGAATTTTTTGGCAATTTGAAAATTATGAATCAAAATAAAAATCCAAATATTGAGAAAATGGTTGTTTTTAGACAAAAACAAATCCGCAGGCTACTGCACAACGGGGAATGGTATTTTTCGGTGATTGATGTGGTGGAGGTCCTATCAAACAGCGAAACCCCCAAGCGCTATTGGTCTGATCTGAAGAGAAAACTCATACAGGAGTCTGGCGCAGACCAACCGTACGATAAAATCGTACGGTTGAAATTGCCGGCAGAGGATGACCGTCTTAGAGAAACTGATTGTGCTGATACTGAAACACTATTCAGGGTGATTCAATCCATTCCCTCACCAAGGGCCGAACCGTTCAAACGCTGGCTGGCCAAGGTGGGTTACGAGCGGGTGCAAGAAATAGAAAATCCAGAACTGGCAACAAAACGTACCCGCACCTTATACAAGCTTAAAGGTTATCCAGACGACTGGATAGAAAAACGCATGCGCGGTATTGCCATTCGCGAAGAACTGACCGACGAATGGCAAAGTCGCGGGGCACAGGAACAAAAGGACTACGAGATTCTCACAGCCGAGATTTCAAAATCCACTTTTGGAATCAGCCCCAGTGAATATAAAGATCTTAAGGGACTAAAACGAGAGAACTTGCGAGACCACATGGATGATTTTGAACTTATTTTTACCATGCTGGGTGAGCGTTCTACGACAGAGATTCATCGTAACGAAAATTCCAGTGGGATGACCAAACTGAAAAGTGACGCCAAGGCAGGTGGTGAAATTGCTGGCATGGCGCGTAAAAAACTGGAGAAACGTCTGGGCAGGTCGGTCATTTCAAAAGAAAATTATTTGCCAAATAAAAAAGTAACAAAGGTTTTAAAAGATTAAGAAGGGAGATACCATGTTTAAAAGAGAAAAAACGTCATTATGTGTGCTTTACGCCATCTCGCCAATCCACGCCGGCAGTGGCATGTCAACGGGTGCGGTTGACCTGCCCATCCAGAGGGAGCGGCACACCAACTGGCCTGTGATACAGGCGTCTGGTGTCAAGGGGGCGTTTAGGGCTCATTGTCGAGATTTTGCGGAGAATAAAGACTTGCTCAACGTTGTATTTGGGTCTGATAGCAAAGAGGCTACACCCTCTGCCGTCTCGATCTCTGATGCCAGACTGCTCGCCTTTCCTGTCCGGTCAAACATTGCACCGTTTGTGTGGGTTGTTTCACCTGCTTTGCTTGGTAGGTTAAAAACAGACCTGTCTTTTGCGGGTATGGATGACACGGGAGAAATTCCAAATGTTGCTGAAAGTGATGCAATTTTAATACGCGACAAAAATCAAAAACCATCTGAAGAAAAACTAATTTTAGAAGATAGTGCGCTGTGTACTAAAAACGGTTGCGAAATTCCTTTTTTAAAAAATTTGGTCCCAGAAACCACCAGGCTCTATCTTGTTTCAGACCAAATATTTGATCATCTGGTCTCGCACTGCACTGAGGTTCAGACGCATATCAATATAGATTCAGAAACCGGCACAGCAAAAGGTGGTGCCCTGTGGTATGCGGAATATCTGCCGTCTGACACTGTGATGTATGTGATTACTTATTACAGCAGGGCGCAGGATGTAGATGTTGAAACGATACATTCACATGTCAGGGGGGCTATCAAAGATTTTATCCAGATCGGTGGTGATGAGACGACAGGCAAGGGTCTGTGCAGGGTGAGTTGGTTGAATGGAGGTGCCGCATGAGAACACTGGGACAACAAAGGTCAGAATTTGCACTGAGAGAGGTCACGAGCGTGTTTGATAAAATGAAAGAAAAAAAAGACCGAGAGGATTTTGAGGCCTTTGCGGCAGGACTGCCCGCCATGATTCTCAAAAACGGCATGGGACACACCTTGGCCTATTGTCTGGCAAAAGGAAGAGACAAGCACACAAAAATGATCGAACTTGTTAGAAGGTGGCTGTCCTACTCAAACGGTAAAGATATCAAAAATGAGTTTGTAGAAAATACAAGAGATGGGAAAGATTTAGTAACAAAATTGTCGATAATGGATCAACAGCCATACTTTAATGCACAAAACGAAACTCTGAAACTTTTGGAATGGGTCAAACGCTACGCCAACGCCTTTGCCAAGGGGGATTAAATTATGTATCCTTATCATAAAGAACTGCAAGGAGTTGCCGACAAGTTTGACAAGGGCAATTTTGCGTTGTGGCACAACAAGCTGGTTCCGCTCAGCAATAATCATAAACCTTGTGATAAATCTGGAGATGATAAAAAAGCTGTTGCGTATTATGTTGAGACCTACCAAAAACTGTCGGGCAATGAATTTGTTGTCAAACATTTAAACAATAAACACACCGATCAGTACTCTCTCTGCAAAACTTTTGCACACACTGATGTGTACATGCCTTGCGTTTTTACAGCCGAACTCATTTCTCCTCTCGTATTGGGCATTGGCGAATCGCACCCGCACGAGATATCCATGCTCTTTGATCACACGATGGGAATCCCTTATATTCCAGCATCAAGCCTTAAGGGTGTGGTGAGGCTGGCACATACAATTGGATTAATCGGGCAGGCGGGCGTTGAAATCAAGCAAGACAAGAAGGGGCGCGAATATATCGACGATGAATGTTGTGAAACACTGATTGCTTTTTTTGGAACGCAGGCCCGAAAAGGGCGGGTGATTTTTTTTGATGCCTATCCTGTGGCGGTCCCAGTCCTCAAAGAAGACATCATTAACCCGCATTATCCTGATTATTATCGCGAAGGCCAAGAACCAAAGCCACCGACAGACAATCAAAATCCCAATCCCGTAAAATTTATGGCGGTTGCAAAAGGGACAAAATTTGTCTTCAGGTTTCTGATTCACAAAGATGCCATTGAGCACTTGGCAATTCTTAAAAGTGCAGTCAAAAAATCACTGACAGAAGATGGTATAGGGGCAAAGACGGCCATTGGATATGGCTTGTTTAAAATTGTACATGAAGCTGAGCCACCCGAAGCTCTCAAAGTCTTTGAGGACGAGAGACAAAAAAAAGAAAAAGAGGCTGGAAAAGAAAAACAAAGGATGGAAAAAGAAGCGTCAGACAAAAAACGTGCCAGCATGACGCTTGATGATTTGATGATTGAAGAGATTAATGGACTGGTCAATGATACAAACATGATTGTCCCTCTTGTTAAGCGGTGCCTTGATGGCAAGGACAAATATGAAAGAGAGGTTTTTGTTTGCCTTAAACAACGACTGGAAACCTTGGAACAGTGGAAACCTGATGGTTCAAAGCAAAAAAAAGAAAAAATGCGAGAAAGAAATAATGCCATTGAGCTACTTATAAAATAAAAACAGATTGATCTTATACAAACACTCATGACAACCAATCTCACCCAAAAATTTCTAAACCTTCTGATTGCTGGTGGCGAAGGCCTTTCAACAGAGTTTAAGCAAAAATACACGCCCAAGGTTGTGCAGGATATTGTGGCCTTTGCCAATTCAAGGGGCGGCAGAGTTCTTTTGGGTGTGGGTGATGACGGCAAGGTGGTTGGTGAAAGATTGACCAATCTGCTCAAGGCCGAAATATTCTCTTTGGCCAGGAATTGTGATCCTGCCATTATTGTACAATCATATCAGATCGGGCGTGTTGTAGTGATTGATATCCCCGAAAGTATCGAAAAACCTTATTCATGCTCCTTGGGTTTTTACAAGAGGTACGATGCGGTTACGCAAAAACTCACCCAAAAGGAGGTGCGTACTATTTTTAGGGACCACCCCGTTGAGCCTTTTGATGAGAGAATCAGAAAAAACAAAAAAATTTCGAGCTTGTCTCTCAAAAAGGTAAAAAATTATTTTGAATACGCAAAGATTGATCTTGAAGTTGACAGAACAAGACTGCCAGACATTCTCAAGAGCATCGGGTCTACAAAGGATTCTCTCGCTACCAACACAGGGATACTTTTTTTTGGCAGGGATATTAGTTCTGTATTCCGTCATTCACAGGTGATGTTGTTGGCCTTTAAAGACAGGGACAGGGTTGATATTTTTGATCGCAAGGAGGTCAGGGATGATTTGCTGACGCAGTTTAATGAAGCGGTGTTTTTTTTAGAAAGACATTTAAGTCGTCAGGCCATTATCAGAGGGGTTAAAAGAATCAATCAATACGAAATCCCCATTGAGGCGTTAAGAGAGGCAATTGCCAACGCGATTATTCATCGCGATTACGAAATAACAGGAACAAGTATTCAGGTCGAGGTGCATCCCGACCGCGTTGAGATTGTAAGCCCCGGTCGATTGCCTGACGGGGTGACAATTGAAAATATCGGTCAAGTCTCGATACGACGCAACGACTTGATCGCCGATATGTTTGCAAGGCTCGATATTATTGAAAAGGCGGGGACCGGAATTTTGAGGGTCAGAAAAATCCTTCAAAACGCGGGACTGCAGGCCCCAACCTTTGAAGTGACGGGACAGTTTGTTAAAGCCATTTTTCTCAGACCGGCAAATCCTGATAAGAGAAAATCAACAGGCGAAGAAAATGCCTTGCGGATTGATGAGCAAGTCAGTGAGCAAGTCAGTGAGCAAGTCAGTGAGCAAGTCAGTGAGCAAGTCAGTGATGAAGCAATAAAAATCATCAAGTTTTGCGTTGTCCCCCGTTCATCAAAAGAGATGCTTGAGCATATCGGGTTGTCGGCTGTTTTTATGAATCATAAAAGACATGTTTTACCTCTCGTACAAACAGGGTTAATCGAAATGACCATCCCCGATAAACCCAACAGTAGCCTGCAAAAGTACAGGCTCACAAATACGGGGAAGTTGTTGCAGGGCAAAATAAAGACTGGGAGGTAAATATGCAAAAGAAAAAAATTCTCGTCATGTCCGTTGGTGGTTCGGTTGAGCCTTGTAAGGCTGTCAAAAGAGAATGTAACCCTGATATAACTTATTTTGTTGTATCACAGGGTAGTGCTTGCAAAACGGCAGAGATAGGTCACGTGTCGACAGACAAAATATATCCACTCACAGATTACACAAACACGGTCACATGCGCCGATGAGTGTTATAAACTCTTGTCCTCAATTGATCTTAAAACATACGATGTTATGGTTGATATCACGGGCGGGACCAAGGCTATGAGCGCGGGATTGGGGTATGCGGCACTGCAATTGGGGTTGCCCACCTCTTATGTTGATGGGGCAGTGCGCGACAAGGACGGGCTTGGTGTTGTGGTTGGCGGGTCAACCGTGAGGACATTTCCCAATATCTGGCACCACAGAGAGCAAAGGCAGATGGCAAGGTATTTTAAAACGTATGACTGGAATGCCGCTAATGATCTTGCTAAAAGTGTGATAGCCTCGGTTGAAAACACAGAGGGTTCACAGAATGTGGTGATTAAAAAAGAGTTTGAGGCTTATCTGGCTCTGATTGATTTTTTAAGGGCATGGGATTTGTTTGACTATGTTGGTGCCAAAAAAAAGATTGTAGAAGTAATATCATGCTGGAACCCGATTCAGTTAGTTGGCGATGAATATCAAAAGATAAGGCTGTTGCTTGGCGCGGTACAAAAACGTGTTGAATCTATAAAAAATCAATTACCAACACCGGAAATCTGTGTTGATCTTTATTTAAATGCCCGTCGGCGTTACGAAGAAGGTCTTTACGATGACGCGCTGGCAAGGCTGTACCGGTTTATTGAGTTGGTTGTGCAATACTTGCTTGACTCACACTTTGAGATTAAAACGGGAGAGGTTGATCTGTCAAAAATACCGGATGGATTTATGGTCCCTGATGATAGAAAATTACCACTCAGAAAATCATGGGACCTGTTTTGCCTCAAGGCACCCGATAGTCCTTTCTCAAAGATGTTTGCCGGAAATGAGAAACTATTGTTTGGAGAAAAAAATAAGGGCAATGGTATTTTGCAAAAAAGAAATCATTCAATGCTTGCGCATGGCTATGAGCCCATATCCCATGATGTAGTTGATCAGGCCCTTGAGCAGATGAAGAGATTTTTTGATCTCTTGGATGCCGACAAACAAGATTTGTTTGCCGGGATTGTAAATGCCTTGCCTTGGTGAAATAGTGCCATAAGGGTTACATTAACCGGCCCCTGACGGGGTTATTTGAGCTGGAGCTTCTCATGAAATACAATTCCATGGTCACACAAATTGACGAACTCAAGGTCCAAATCGATCAGGCAAGGCCGCTCCCTGATACACTGTTAAAGCAGATCAGGGAGTATTACCGCATTGGGTTCACCTATTCGAGCAATGCGGTTGAGGGCAATACCCTATCCGAGAGTGAAACCAAGGTCGTGATTGAAAACGGGCTGACCATTGCCGGCAAGCCCTTAAAGGATCACATGGAGGCAGTGGGTCACAGCGAGGCCTACAGCCATATCTGCCGTCTGGCAGGCTCTGCCAAAATTGCGGAGCAGGATATTCTAAAATTGCACCAGCTCTTTTACCAGAAGATCGATGCGGAGAGTGCGGGTCGTTACCGTGATGTGGGTGTGGTCATCACCGGCACGGATTATATTCCGCCTGATTCAAAGAAACTGCCTCACTTGATGCAAAAATTTGTTAAAAATCTTGGGACATGGCGTGACAAATTGCACCCCATGGAATTTGCCGCACGGGCCCACCTTGAATTTGTGATGATCCATCCCTTTGTGGATGGTAACGGCAGGGTTGCGCGTCTTTTGATGAATCTTGTCTTGCTCCAACAGGGTTATCCCGTGACCGTCATCCCGCCGGTAGTCCGTGCGGATTATATCGAAGCGCTGGTTAAAAAAAATCAGGGCGATGAACAGCCGTTTTTAAATTTTATATCATGCATGGTTTACGAGGCCGTCAAAGATTATTTAAGGATTATTAAAAAAGCAGTTTAAAATTTTTTATGCTTGAAAACATAAACCCCGCAGGTCATTGGCATATCTCGCATACAGATTTAATTTTTAAGATTCCCTGTATTTCCACAGATATTTTTTCCATAGGCCCCGTCCTGCGTGGCGCGTTTGGTAAATCCCTGCGTCAGCAGGCGTGTGTTAAAGATCGCAATGCAAAATGTCCCGTCTGCGAATTGTTTAACAATTGCCCCTATGCGCTGGTGTTTGAGGCGCATGAGCGCAAGGGGGATGTGCCGTGGACCCCTGGGTATGTGTTTGAATGGGACTTTGCAAACAGCGGGCAGATGGCGGTGACGCTTAAGCTATTGGGGTGTCTTAATGATGTGGGTGACGTTATCCTCAAATCCCTTGCGCGTATGCGTCTGCCCGTCCCTGATGGCAGTGGGTTTGTAGAGGTTGATGAAATCATCTCAACTACCAGACACAAATTAAATCTTTCAGATGCGGCAACACCGCCCAAAAATGTGCGGGTTGAGATTGTCACACCTCTAAATCTAAAACAGGACGGCAAACAAATGCGTCATATTGATTTGGATGTTCTTGTGCAAACAGCGCAAAGACGCGTGGACTCTGTCTGTTTGTTTTACGGTGATGCCTCCTGCATGGGTCAGGGTGATAAGGGAAGCGGACAAATCATAAATAGCAACATCACCATGCACAACGAGCATCGGTTTAGCTTTAGACAAAGGCAGTCACACCCTCTTAACGGCATGCTGGGGCAATTTGAGGTGACTGAACCAGGCGGCTGCTTGTATGCTCTACTAAAGGCCGCCGAGGTTTTGCATATTGGCAAAGGACTCAGTTTTGGGCTGGGGAGAATCAGGGTTGTGGAGGCATAATGCAAACTATCTACATCACAACACCCGGCATCCAGCTACAAAAGGCGGGGGATACGGTTATTGCACGCAAAGACGGCGATACCTATCACACCATATTTCCATTCAGGACCGAGCAGGTTGTATTATTTGGCGGTGTTGAGATGACCCGCTCTGCCATCAATTTTTTTCTGCATCACGAGATACCGGTCATTTTTTTAAGTCAAAACGGCAGGTACAATGGCCAGCTTGTTCCGCCCATAGGCAAGAATGTTTTTTTAAGATTACAGCAGTACACAAAACACGGGGACGCGGCATTTCACTTAAAACTCGCGCGCGATATTGTCGCGGGCAAGATTCAAAATCAAATGGTGATTGTTAAAAGGATTGAGCGTTTTCAAAAACGTGATCTTTTAGAGGCGGGACGCGGTCTTAAAACACTCCTTGACCGTGTGCCGACCGAGGACAATATCGAGTCGCTCAGGGGATTGGAGGGGATGGCGAGCAAAATTTATTTTTCGGTCTTTGATAAGGGGTTTATCAAACCACAAGGTTTTAAAAAACGCGTGCGTCGGCCTCCCACCGATCCGGTCAATGCACTGTTGAGTCTTTTGTACACGTTTTTGTTTTATCGCGTGGATAACGTATTGCAAAAGCGGGGGCTTGACCCATATTTTGGGCACCTGCACGCCTTGACATACGGACGCAGGTCTTTGGCCCTTGATCTTGTGGAAGAATTCAGGCCCGTGGTGGCGGACACGCTGGTGTTTTCGCTCTTTAACATGAATATCATTAACCGCGCGGATTTTACCTTTGCCGAATCGGGGGATGATGATCAGCCACCGCAGGACACCCCAAAAAAAAATGAACCCCAAGAGCCTGATGTGATGGCCGACCCCATGGGCGGGTTTAACGAAAAAGAGTTTTTTGTCCCTGCCGTTTATTCTACAGATGTGGAAGAAGCGGGCATCACATCACTTGATAACGACGGTCACACGGTTGGCTCTGTAGCAAGGCCGGTGATATTGATGCAGACTGCCTTGCAAAAGGTGATCAAGCAATTTGAACACAAACTTGATACGACATTCAACAACGAGATGACGGGGGCCAGCACTACATATCGCAGGGTCTTTGATGAGCAGGCGGCGCAATATATAGAAGTCTTGCGCGGCGAACGCGAGCATTATCAACCCTTGGTACTGCGATGATCTTTGTTTTAACCTACGACATCCATTTTGAAGAGGCAGGCGACAAAAACGCGCAGAGGCGGCTTGCAAAGCTGTATCGCTATCTTTGTGATTACGGGTTTCACCGGCAACGATCCCTCTTTGAGTTTGATGTTGAGATGGGTTCAATGCAAAAAATTCTGTTGGGTGTTAAAAAAATAATAAACAAAGAGACTGATTCGGTGGCGGTGTATCCCTTGTGCGAAAAATGTCTTAAGAGAGTGGTGGTGCAGGGGGTGGGTGAAAAGATTGAAATCAAGGATTTTGAGATTGTATGAAAACAGGTCCGCGCAATATTTTGGTGTTTTACGATATTGCCGACCCGCGGCGTTTGTCACGGGTGGCAAAACTCTTGCAGGACTATGGCAACAGGGTGCAGTATTCTGTCTTTGAACTGCATGTGACCATGCAAAAACTGCGCGCCCTGCACGAGCAGGCCAACAAAATTATTGACGACACCGAAGACTCGGTTCGCTATTATTTTTTGTGCGACCCCGACTGGCAAAAGAGAGAGTTTTACGGGCAGGCGTTTAGTGATGATGATTGGAGCAAGACGTTTGTGGTGGTGTAGGGTTGAAATTCACAAAAAAACATATGTTGAACATAGGCCTCAAATTTGGTACCATAAAAGGCACCATGAAACCTTCACGCGCCATCAAACCCATAACTTACCTTAAAACAAACTCGGCAAAACTCATTGCATCCATCAACAGCAACAGAGAGGCTGTCGTTATCACCCAAAATGGTGAGGCAATGGCCGTCATCCAAGACCTCAAAACATGGGAGAGGGACAGGGAGACACTCCTCATGCTCAAAATTCTATCGCAAGGTGTTGCGGCGGCTGAAAAATGTGATTTTATAGAACACGAAAAGTTATTTGAGCAGTTAAAACATAAAATCACCCTCAAAAAAAAAACCAAACAATCCTGATTTTCTATCATGAGCAAAAACTATAAAATACTATGGACCAAACCCGCCCAAGGCGACCTTGAGGATGTGATGAGTTATATTGAAAATGACAGGCCCAAAACGGCTGTTAAGTTGCTTGAAAAGATCAGGCTAAGGGCCGCCGCACTTAAAAAAAATCCGCAAAGAGGCAGAAAACTGCCGGAGTTATTGCATTTGCCGGGTATTCGTTTTAAAGAACTCGTTATAACCCCGTGGCGGCTGGTTTATCAGATTGTGTGTGGGGAAGTTCATATCTTGGCCTTTTTGGATAGCCGCCGAGATCTCGAAGACCTGCTCTACGAAAGGTTAACGCGTGTGAGGTAGTTTGCTGTTGATGAAAACCTCTTAAAAATTAGAGGTTCTCGTTTTCTGATAAGTGTGTGATGTTCAATGGTTGCGAGAATATCAAAGAAGGCATATGTGGTTTTAAAGATATTGTTAATGAGGTTCTCGTTTTTGCGGGTTTTGGTTGTTGAAATAAATGAGTTTTTAGTGGATGGTATCTGAATGCAGTTCCCTGCGTGAAGGGATTAAGACGTTTCATTCCCCCCCGCATTATTGGTTTTGCGGGGGGGATCTGAATGCAGTTCCCTGCGTGAAGGGATTAAGACGAGCTGTTTTGTCTTCATACCATTTCCCCTTC
>JADGCS010000010.1:0-44055 GCA_015228875.1 Deltaproteobacteria bacterium
ATGCTCTTCGATCTGGTCGATTGAAACAGGCCTTTTTGCTGTATTCATAAATACCTCCGGTTAATGGTTTAACTGGAGATATAGCAGACTGGGGTTGGGGATTCACGCAGGGTCACCGGAAGGACACAATACAAACTTAGTCATCCGCATACTCCAATTCGAGAAGTGTGGGTACTAAATCACTCATCTCATTAAGGATTGTGTTGCATGACGCTTTATAAACAACATGACCTGCAAAAAAATGTGTACTTGTATCTACTATGCGATCGCCATTTGTTATGTATATTTCGCTCTCAACAATCCATGGATAATCAAACTTTGCTCTGATCCGTCTTATAACACCTTTCCTGACCGGGTAAATATAGTAGCCATAATATTTATCCTTGAGACTTAAATCTTCCGACGTACATGTTTCCGTAACTATAAAACACTTCAAATACAGCTCCAATAAATCACAGCCAGCAATGTGACTTTCTGTAGGTAATTGATAAGCACCGGGCAAACGACATCCAACCTCGCCAAACTTCCACCCGTCATCTGTGTAGAAATATTCTGTGTGAAAAAAACCATTTTTGATACCAGTCGCCTTAACAAAACGTCTCGTGAACTCTTTTATCTGCGCAAGTGCCTCGTCGTTCACAAACCCAGGGTAATTAACCCCAATACCAACCTTGTCTTTTCTAAAATTAAGACAATCGACTGTGTATTCACCCGGAAATTGGGCTATAATGTTGTCTTCTACAACAATGGTATCACAGCAATATTCTCTGGGATTACAAATGTATTCTTCAGCATAAAATTTATTTAAATCATTATTTTCTGATAGCCATTGATCCCAATCCCATTGAGTACTGATTTTTCTGATGCCCTCTGTCAGCGCACCACGCCTTGGTTTCACCAGAAACTCACTCCCAAGTAATCCCCTCATTTCTTCCCACGGTTTGTTAAGCAGGGTAAATTTGAGACAAGGAATACCAATGTCGATAAGTTTTTGCTTGAGTCTGTATTTATCTCTTACCAGACTGGCCTGATCAGAGGTTAACCCGGGCAAGTGGGGAAAATACAATTCTCTTACAGCTGCGGCAAGCTCTACATAATATTCACTACAAACTACAATGCCTTTGATGTCTGCAGCAGAATATCCTTTAAAAAGTGATATGTCACACTCGCAATTGATTGCCTGTTCTTTTGTAATTAATAGAAAATGTTCACAATCAATTTTTTGATAGTGTACGACAAGAGGCACATAACCCATTTCACGAATCTTATGGGCCGCATTGAGCTTCTCGCCAAATTGCAAAATAAAGCCTTTCACTTAGTCCTCACTTTTTTGGTACACAGCAAAGTCTATTAAGTGTTTATGAGCCTGACTGGCACTTGTAAATAGACCATAGCTGTCATCTGCGTTTTTTATAACATCATTCCACACAACCTTCTCCGAAGGAATGTATTTTAAAACATTAAGTCCATGAAAATCTGGTTGAGGAAATCTGCTTGTTAAGAAACTAGTTGATAACTCGCAAGTCCCATCTGATAAAATTTTTTCAACATCTGTAGCTACGGCCACCAAGCCCCTCGAATGAACAAGTTCATACATCATCATCAATTGTTTTTGATATGAAATCTCATTGTATTGCTGCCATAGAGCACGTAGATGTCGCAGCACTTTTTTTACTGTTAACGAGTGAGTAAAATTGTTTTGCACCGCTAAACAAAAGGCCAATAAAGGCGCAGTCCCAGTAAATGTGGCTACCATCTCGCTATAGACTATGTCTGCCTGAACCGATTTTAGAAAGTTCAATTTATAATCAGTCTCTTGAATCGATTCTATCCTAAATGCTTTTAACCTTACTAAGACTTGTTCTGGAGTTAGAGATTCAAAAATAATATTTTTGAGAACACCCAACCAATTCTCACCTGTGCCCTGTGTAATATCAACCTTGTATGTTTTCACGTTGATGTGTGGAGCAATGACGAGTAATTTTTTTTTGCATTCAACAAGGGACTTGTTGGAAATATCTAAAAAACTGATACTTGATATAGTATTCAGCAATTTTTTTGAAAATACTGATTTGCCAAACAACGGTAAATAAGGGCCCGCACCTATATAGCACAAGTGAATATCATTTTTTTTAATATATCCTTCAATTAAACTTATTACAAAACGCTGCATTGGCTCATATAATGTATTTTGCCATTCGATTTGAGCCTTATTGTGTTGGGGCAAATGAATTAGTTCCATATAATCATCTTGCAGGTCTCCGTAAGTTTTGTTTATGGAAAAAAAAGAATTAGAAGAGTTGTTTATACAATTTTCTACGGTAAATAATTTATTAGTCGTTATTTTAAAATTTCTTCTTTTCATGGAAAAAAATGTCATGACTATCGTTTGAAATCTGAATAAACACTCAATTCCTCTGGAAAAAGGCATTGACCCGAAGATTCAATAAAACTGGCAAAGGCATTAAAAAGTTGAATCCATTCCAGAATTGACAGGGTCTTGTTTTTGCCTGTTAAAAAATTCATAATTTTTTATTAGATGATTGCCGCCGTATTGTTACCGTATCTCAATGCAATTCCTGCGCCACAATTTCAATAAATTATTTCGCAACAATCATAACAACCTAAGAAAAACATCACCCCAATGCCTGTCTAAAATATTAGAACGATGGACGGGGCGTGTCCAAAAAATTAGAATGCTGTGTAAATTGCGCAACACGGCCTGCTGTTTTTTGTCGTATAAACAGAAACAAAGTTGCGTCTTTTTCGGCTGATTTTTTAAAAAATACTCGGGATTCGCGGTTTTTTTTTTAAGGCGCATGCCTTGGCTGTTTTTTAATCTCAACTTGAGACCTTCACGGTACTTTTACTTAAAAAACGGCGGCCTTTTGCCGACCACATCGGTGATCCATGGCATCTCGGGGAAGTGATCTTTTTTGTACCCGGTGGCGACAGGCTCCTCAAGACTCATCCTGTGAATTTTTTCAAGCAGATCAAGCGGCACATAAAATTTTTCAAGATTGACATTGTAGCTGTCAAAATCAGGCTCTGCTGCGGTGATGTCCCGCGCAATACTCGCCCCAATAATTCTACCTCTGCGATCAGTTGCCACAACTGAGTGACCTTCGTCTGCCGCCAATACCGCAGACGGGTAGGCAAAGGCTGCGAACTCTTCAATTGTCACTTTATCGTATTTTGTCATGGGTTCGCCCGGATCACAGTTGGCAAATGAAGTGCCAATGACCCACGATGCCTGTTCCGCATGCTCTCTGCTTAATACTTTATACGTGGCACCCGATGCTGCATCGAATACACCACGATTCATCTCGAGATTTTCAGACTGTAAATATCTCTTAAACTCATTAATCACACCTTCGCTTCTGTCTGTATTCATTTTTCCCCTCCTTCTATTGCTTTTACCATCACCATCACCATCACCCCCGCAGCCATAGTCTTTACTCAAGCTTTGATACCAATTCTATAAATTTCATCAGCCAGATATGAGCTTCTCACAAACGGTTTAGAAAACACAAACTTAAATCCAATCTTTTCACCTATTGCTTTATACTCGTCAAACAAGGCGGGTGCCAGGTACTTGGCAACGGGCAGGTGTTTTTTTGAGGGTTGCAGGTACTGTCCCAAGGTGAGAATCTCGCACCCTTGTTGCACCAGATTTTTCATCGCCTCGATGACCTCGTGCCTTTGTTCTCCAAGACCCAACATCATGCCGGATTTTATAGTCAAGTGCGGATAATGTTTTTTGGCAGAATAAAGTACGGCAAGGGATCTGCGGTAGTCCGATGCAGACCTCACCGTTGAAGTTAACCTTTCAACAGTCTCTATATTGTGATTAAACACATTAAGGGGTGTGTTGCAAACCATTGAAATACAATCTTCTCTTCCCTTAAAATCGGGCGTCAATGCCTCAATGAACACGGCTGGATTTTGCCTCTTTACATAATTAATAACATCAGCAAAGTGGGATGCCCCAAGATCGTTAAGGTCATCACGATCAACCGACGTAATCACAACGTACTTAAGTTTGCTTACCCTCACCCAATCGGCAACGTGCAAAGGTTCTTCAGGGTCCAACGGTTTGGGTCTCCCCGTTTTAACATTACAGAAACGACACGACCTGGTGCAGATATCACCCATAATCATCACGGTGGCCACCCCCCTGGAAAAACAATCGGAAATATTAGGACAACCGGCCTCTTCACAGACAGAATGCAGCCCATGCCCCTTAAGCCCCTGCTTGAGCGTTCGTAAATCTTTGAGTGAGACCTTTTTTTTGATCCAATCGGGTTTTTCCATATGCGTCATATCACAATCTATCGACTCCTCCGGCTATCAAACTGCCATGCACAAAATCAATAAACATTGCCCAGCATCTCGGCCATTTCCCGTATGATGATGCTGTTTGATTGATAACTTGTCATTTTCATCATTTTGACAAGAGATCCCTTATCAAAAAGAGAAGATTATCACTTTGAAAATAAACCAGCCTGTTTTTTTATATCACGCCCCCTACCACATCACATAATCTGCTGATTTACCGAAAGATTTTTTTTACAGTCTCATCTGATACTTTGGCACCATGTTTGCTTAACCACCCTGTATGGGGTATGACAACCAGATACTGTACGAAGTAAAAACTGCGTC
Source organism: Deltaproteobacteria bacterium (assembly GCA_015228875.1). Lineage (GTDB taxonomy): Bacteria > UBA10199 > UBA10199 > UBA10199 > JADGCS01 > JADGCS01. Next base: position 4,663 of record JADGCS010000010.1, read on the forward strand.
AGAAGGTCTAACAGGCATCACGCAATCCCACGGGGGCACCTCCCACACAGACATTATTAACAATATTTCATGTATGCCCACTGCACTCAGCCTGCCCTGTCATTTATCCACCTACTATGATTACCCTGTAAAGGCCCCCAGAAAAAAATGTTTTATCAAGAGGGTCATCACCAATGTCACACACTGGGCCGAGCCCGAACTCTGCCCAGACAACAATCATCATCACCATTTTTCGATGCCACAAGCGGCCCTTGCAGGATCAACAACCTATGGGGGACCAGGTTCAAAATACACCAACATCAACGAAGACAGCTTTTTCTTTGGCACAAATGCCGATGATGCACTGATTGCAGGTGTCATAGATGGAGCCGGTGGTACCGAATACGGTTACCTGGGCGGCAGACTGGCCAATCATACCTTGTCAAAACAACTGCAGAGGGGCAAGACCATGAAAGAGGCCTTTGCCATTGCAGACCTTGTCGTCATGGCCTCTGCAGGCGGTGGCTACGCCATGGGTGTCGCAATAGAAATTTCCCCAGGCCTTCACATCGAAATGGGCAATAAGGGAGATGCCCGAGCCATCACCATAAGAGGCGGAAGGATTTTACAGCAGGGGACAACCAAGATCCACTCTCATGTGGCAAAATATATCGAAAAAGGAATAAATCCAGGTCATGCCATCCACACATCCCCACAGAAACACATCGTTTACAGCTGCATTGGTGAGAACAAATATCCCTATTACGGGACCAGGTTCTTCGGCAGACCCGGTGATATCATAGTCATGGGGTCCGACGGTCTTTTTGATGTTGTCAGCGATTACGAGATACTCTGCCTTGCCGATCACTCCAACGCAAGGGACCTGCACCAGGAACTCAGAACCCTTGCCTACGAAAGAAATAACTCAAAATCAGATTTCAAACTTTTTTTCTCCCCAAAAGAAACACACATCATCCCCGCCCATTATATCCAGGGACAAAAAAGACGCGGCGACAACATTACAATTCAGGTCATCGAATTGAGATAATTTCCAGAACGTCAGTATAAATGAACCAACAAACAGGTGTGTTGCAATCGCAAGCGCAGCATAATATTGCGAGGTGTTTTTTTTCTTAGACAGGACTCTCAAGAAGCAGTATAGCCCTTAAGAGGACCTCGCAGTCCCGACAGTCCAAAACAAGTTACTAACTTGACTTTGACGCGATTGAATTCCTTCATTTTGCGAGGAATGCACCCGCGCTCTGTCGACTTTGAAATTCCTAGACATCAAGGGGAAAAATATGTCCAAACTTTTTTTTCGCTATTCTGCCATGGGGGCCGGAAAATCACTCGACCTCATCAAGGTGGCCTATAACTACGAAGAGCGGGGCATGAAGGTCGTTCTCTTTAATTCTTCTTTGGATACCAGATATGCCACAGGGGCCATTGCCTCGCGAACGGGCATAGAAAAAAAAGCGATCCCTTTTACAAACACAACAGACTTTCTCGAACTCTACAAAACAGACTTTCACGAAAAATACATTTCCATCAGTTGTATTCTTGTTGATGAGGCCCAGTTTTTAAACAAACTACAGGTCGAACAACTGAGAAAAATAGTCAATCTGTACCAGGTGCCGGTCATTTGTTATGGACTCAGAACCGACTTTAAGGCCAATCTCTTCGAAGGCAGCATGTGGCTCCTTGCCTGGGCAGACAACATCGAAGAACTCAAAACCATCTGCTGGTGCGGACGCAAGGCAACAATGAACGCCCGTCTTATCAACGGAGAGGTCGTCAAAGAAGGAGAGCAGATTCAAATTGGCGGCAACGAGTCCTATGTCGCCCTCTGCCAAAGGCACTTCAGCGAAGGTAAGTGCCGCACCTAGGCGCCTGTCGGGCAACCTCCTGTTTCGGAGGAATCCTGAAAAATCATATGTTTTTCTTCTCAAAAAAAAAGAACGACATTCAAACGCAGGTCAACGAGTATCTGGAACTCGCTCAAAAATGCATCGAGAAGTGTGTCGATAGCTTTGAGACCTTCTACATTAACAACGGTTCCGGCGAAAATTTTTTTAGGGAGTGTCTTAAGCCCGTTCACAAGTTTGAATCCCAGTGTGACGACAAACGCATGTACATCGAGTACATCATGTACGAAAAATCCCTCTTGTCAGAATCACGCGGTGATATCCTTACCATTCTCGAGGTTACAGACAGGCTTCCAAACAAGGCCGAAATGGTCATCAGGGAGATCTACAAATCCGACCTCACGCTTCCCGATGAATTCAAAGAAAGATTTCACGAACTTTTTTTGGTCAACATCAAGGCCGCATTTGCCGCCGTGTGGGTCGTCAAGGCCTATTTCGAAAGTCCAAAATCCGTGGTAGCCATCCACGAAAAAATCGACAAACTCGAGAGCCAATCGGACGTCATGCAGATGCACCTTGAGCGGGCGATCACAATCTCGCAAATTCCCGACCTGCAAAAAATATTTTTAAAAAAATTTATCAATATGATCGGCATGCTTTCAGATGTCTCAGAGAACATCAGTGAAAGAATCAAAATTCTCTCTGTCAAAACGGTGTTCTGATGTGGGTCTTATCTTCAAGTATCATCATGGGCTGGGCATTGGGCGGTAACCACGCCGGCAATATCTTTGGACCTGCCGTGACATCCAATGTTTTCAGGTTCAGGACTGCTGCGCTCGTGACATCCTTTTTTATTATCGTTGGCGCCCTGCTCGAAGGACGGGCCGGGCTTGAAACGATCGGCAACCTGACGGGACAAACAGATACGCAGGCCTTTATCTGCATGTTCTCTGCCGGTCTTGTGGTGGTGCTGATGACCCTGCTTAAACTTCCCATTTCAACGTCACAGGCTGTGATTGGCTCCGTCATCGGCGCCGGACTCATGGGGAGTGGGGTCCATTGGGGCGTGTTCACCAAGGTTGTGATCTGCTGGATTGGGACCCCCTTTGCTGCAGCCTTTTCCTCGCTGATTTTTTATATCTTGTTCTCAAAAATTATTAAAAAAATTAATCCAAACATCTTTCAGATGGACAAGATCATCAGGTGGGGGCTTTTTTTCTGCTGTATCTACGGTGCTTATGCCCTGGGGGCAAACAACGTGGCCAATACAACAGGTGTCTTTGTCAAATCTGGGGTCATCACTCCTTTTGCAGGATTGGTTATTGGGTCCACAAGTATGGCACTGGGAATCCTGACCTTCTCAAAAAGGGTGATCAAAACGGTTGGCAGTTCTATCGTGCAATTAAACGGCTACGCGGCCCTTGTGTCACTCTTTGCCTCTTCCTTTACGATCCACTTTTACGCTGCCTTGGGCGTCCCCATCTCGACCTCTCAAGCCGCCGTGGGGGCCATTCTGGGCATTGGCTTTGTCAAGGGGCTTTATCTCGTCAATCATAAAACCATTATACGCATCTTCCTTGCATGGATATGCAGCCCCTTTATTGCAATCATCATCACCATGTCATTGCTGTTTTTCTTTCAATCATAACCCGCATAAAGCGGAGTGCATTGCGATCAAACATGAAGGGTTTCATGTTTGGCGCTATGCGCCAGACACTACGCGGGCGGACACCATGCAAAAATTGATGCCGAAACGCGTAGAAGAAACCTTCCAAGGTTCTGAAGTTTTTTTCTGACAAAGATTGTCGCCTTTATTGGATACAAAAAAAAGAAGTAATAAAGTATTTTGCCCCGTGTTTGTGATTCTTAAACAACAAGGAGGATTATACATATGACAACCCCAAGGGTAAGATTTGAAAACATCTTTGGCGACATGAGGGCCGAACAAATATGGGTTGATCAGGATTCAAAGGGATCCGAAATTTTAAAAATAGGCATCCCCACCGGTGAGAGACAGCACATGCAGATTCCAAAGTACTCCGAGGTCACTGTCTCCAGAACTGCAACCGAAACCCATGATCAGTACACCCATTACAAAATACTGGATTTTGACACCGCAGATTTTGACGGGGACGGGCATCTTGATCTCTATTACAATTACGTTGCCCTCACCGATCAAAAAGGAACCGGCGGTCAAAACACATCGCACCCGGTCAATCATGTGTTGTTTCACAGCGACATTAAAGATCTCATCTCACAGGCATTAGGCGCACCTCCACCAGAAGAAACCGCTGTCCCTGCAAGTCAACTTGAATGGCGGGTGTGGGACCTCGAATCAAAGACACAACGTCTCGAGTGGGATATAAGATATCTCCTGGGTGATCAGCGAGCCCTGTACCAGCGCCTTAAAAAACTGGAGGGCAAAGAAACAACAGACGCCCTCGAAATAAAAACAAAACAAACACAGAATGATAACATCACCTCCGAACAAGACCTTGAAAGACGTTTAAGCGATCTCGAATGGCGTCTTCAGCGCAAAGAATGGGACATGCAGGATCTTAAAAGAAATTCCGACATCATCGAACAAAAACTCATTGCCCTCGAACACAAGAAACCCGCAGCCCCCCCTACTCCAACAGAAACCACCGAGCAGGAGCAAAATAATTCCAACCTCGAATTCACAATATGGAGATTAGAAAACGACCTCAGAAGACTCGAATGGGACATGAGAGACCTGCAACGCAAGACAAGGGAGATGGATTTAAGAACAACGAAACTGGAAGGTTAATCCAACCCACCACGAACCAACAAAAATTGAGACCCTCGGTTGTATCACCCTGAGTGTAGAAGGTCAGGCGCCTTGTTTTCCTTCCCCTCCCCACGAATCACGCAAAGTCACAACCCTGTTAAAAACAAGACAGTCTTTTGTTGAGTCTTTTGGATCAGGAAAAAAATAACCCACCCGTTCAAACTGATAGTGTGCCTGCAAGTTAATGTCGGTGCCCTGCTCGAGATACGCGGTCCCTATCACCTTGAGTGAGTGGGGATTGATGTGCTCTTTATAATCCCCGCCATCTTGATCACCTCCGGGATTGGGTCTGTCAAAGAGCCTGTCGTAAAGACGGACCTCAACCTTCTGCGCGTGCGGGGCCGAGACCCAATGGATAATCCCCTTGACCTTTTTTTTGCCCTCAGGTGTTTTGCCATGGCCTGTCTCGGGGTCATAGGTGCAGCGCAGCTCAATCACCCTGCCGCTAGTGTCCTTAATGACTTCGTCGCAGGTAATGACATAAGCATACTTAAGCCTCACCTGTCTCTTTGGCCCAAGTCTAAAAAAATTTTTTGGCGGGTCCAGCATAAAATCGTCGCGGTCAATGTAGACCTCGCGTGTCATCATAAATGACCGTCTCCCCATCTCGGGGGTTTTGGGATGAATCGACGCGCCCAGTTCTTCGAGTTTATCATCGGGCCAGTTTGTAATCACAACCTTGATGGGATCAAGGACGCACATGACCCTCTTTGCCTTGACATCGAGATCTTCGCGCACGCAGTCCTCAAGGATACTCATGTCGATGATCGCATCTTTTTTTCCAACACCCAGCCGGTCACAAAACAATCTGATGGACTCCGGCGTGTACCCGCGTCTTCTAAAACCAGAGATGGTGGGCAGGCGCGGGTCGTCCCAGCCACTCACGTGTTTTTCGTTCACAAGCTCAAGCAGTTTTCGTTTGCTCATGACCGTGTAATTGAGATTAAGCCTCGCAAACTCGATCTGCTGCGGGTGATAAACGCCCAACTGCTTAAGGAACCAGTCATACAGCGGTCTGTGGTCTTCAAATTCAAGGGTGCAGATGGAGTGGGTAATGCCTTCAATGGAGTCCTCAATCCCGTGTGCCCAGTCATACATGGGATAGATACACCAGCGATCCCCTGTCCGGTGATGAGAGGCGTGCAGGATGCGGTACATCACAGGATCGCGCAGATTGATATTGGGAGAAGACATGTCGATCTTGGCCCTGAGGACCATCGCGCCATCTGGAAATTCTCCGTTCTTCATGCGTGAAAAAAGATCAAGATTATCCTCGATGGTTCTGTTGCGACAGGGGCTCTCTTTACCGCTCTCCGTAAGAGTCCCACGTGAGCTGCGTATCGCGTCAGGGGTTGAATCATCCACATAGGCAAGCCCCTTTTTGACAAGAGTGACGGCGTGTTCGTACATTTGTGTAAAATAATCCGAGGCAAAGTAAAGGTGTTCGCCCCAGTCAAACCCAAGCCATTTGACATCCTGTTTTATGGAACTCACATACTCGTCTTCTTCTTTTGTGGGATTGGTATCATCAAACCGCAGATGACACCGCCCGCCATAGTCCCTTGCAAGACCAAAGTTGATGCAGATCGATTTGGCATGGCCAATATGCAGAAACCCGTTGGGCTCCGGCGGGAAACGCGTGATCACCCTGCCCTCGTTTTTGTTGAGCTGGATGTCTGCGTCGATGATGTTACGGATAAAGTTTGTGATGTGTGTGGGTTGGTTGGTTTCGGTATTCATAGAACCTTGGAAGGTTTTTTCTACGCGTTTCGGCATCAATTTTTGCATGGTGGCCGTCCGCGTAGTGTTTGCCGCTTTATGCGGGTTATGTTTATTTGGTCACCCCTTTAAAAACGGCGGGGCCTTGCCCACGACGTCTGTAATCCATGGCATCTCGCCAAAGTGGTCCTTTTTGTATCCGGTGGCAAGATAGATTTTTTTAAACCCCAACGCATAAATGGCCTTTGCCACTGCTTCGCCCTTTACACCATCACCAAGACTCGAATCAATATAAACAGGGGTGTCTTTGCTGAATTGATCTGCTTGTTTAAAGAAATCATCGGGGTTAATGGTGTCTTGGCAGATCCACTGCCATAGACATGACGACATAAGTCTTTGCTGAAAAAACAGGCATCGTCATCTGGAGCAAAAAGATTGCCGCGTCGCTTGCGCTCCTCGCAATGACGGCGTCGTCATCGCGAGCGAAGCGTGGCGATCCAACCTATACGCTGTTTTTTAGTCCTGGCTTTATATTTTCACGGTACTTCTACTTAAAAAACGGAGGCCTTTTGCCCACTACATCGGTAATCCATGGCATCTCGGGGAAGTGATCTTTTTTGAATCCGGTGGCGAGATAGCTTGTTTTAAAACCAAGGGCGTAAATATCTTTCGACACATCCTCGCCCTTCACGTCACCCCCAAGGCTCGAATCGATGTACACGGGGGTGTCGCGGCTAAACTGGTCCGCCTGTTTAAAAAAATCAGCGGGATTTGTAAAAGAGGCAATAAAAAATGATTTCAAATATAAATTACTAACGGGTATTGTGGTCTAAGATCAATTTTTTTAGCATTGGGAGAATCTGAAAAGAAAATCTCCATTAAATGCTCTTCACCCCTTACAAACTCTAATGCACTTACCGATAAAACAGTGTTTAATGCTTGTGAAAACGTGCCTTTGCCGGGAATTGTTATTCTTATTAGTTTGACTTCATTCACACCGTTTGGATGCGACAAGAAGGAGCTAAATTTTGGGATTTGATTATAAGGCATTCCATACGGGTACATAAATGTAAATGGTTCCTCATGAGCATCAGCGTTGTCTGCAACTTTGATCGGATCATCAGGAGATATAAAGGGAGGACAATAGTCAACCAAAACAAAGTTGCTAGAACAAAAATACAGCGCCGCAAATCCTGATATGTTGATTGCAAAGGCAAGAATAATATTGTCTCTGGCACCAATTTTTCTTATCAACAACCCACTTGCCAGATTACCCGCAATTAATCCCATAGCACCTAGTGCCATGATGAGACCACTTTGCTGGATGCTGAAACCAAAATTTCTGACGGTAATAAGACTTAAAAAAGGGATAATAAAATACCCCAAACGGTTTACAAATGTAACTACCAAAAGAAAAAAAAGTCTTCGATCCTGATTTTTTAACCTTTGGATAAACTTCATTTTATCTTCCATAAAAATATAGAACTACGCTAACGCACAAATAATTTCACTGCACATTTTTTCGGTCATTGCCTCTTAAGTTTCTTGGCCATCCAGGAGTTCATACAACGATATCGACCTCTGTCATTCTTTCATTTTTGAGAGAATACGGTTTTGGCGGTTCTTTCTTATTTTTTTCATACCAGCTCCTTTTTTATTGTGTTATTGTGTCACAGTTAATCTTTTTTGCGTAACAAATAAACCTGCCACTCAGAATCTGGCGTGCATGCTTCCCTCTTTTCGTTTCCATAAATAGCGTCAATCATTAATCCTGCGCCTTCCAACGCAGCACAGAACTCATGTACTCGTAGTATCTGGCTATAAAAAACATGTTGTTCTTTTTGACCATCAAGAATGACCGTCATCAGGTACGTTCGCATGTTCCTGCCAAGATCATCTTCCCACGTCAAATGGTAATCAACATTTCCTTCTGGTGTATCAGCCTTGATTCGAATTTCTTCAATCATTTGGGCATTATCAAAGTCACGGGACATGACCCGCGCTCTGTCAACTTTGAAACTCCTAATACATGAACATACACGCAGCCCCACGGTATTTTGGACATGTTTTGGGTTGGTGGCATATTTGAATTTGATCACCAATGACCCAAGATTTTTTTTTCGATCCATGCGATGAATCCCGCTTCGGTCCTCGCTGTTTGTCATGTGTTGTATCTAAAAAAAACCCGAGACATTTTTAATCGCTATTCAGGGTTATGAGTGGGGAATCAGTGAAGAACTTTCTGTCAACGCGCTAAAGAATCTTACGGCTTGTCTGGATGAGGTGCAGAGGAGGTACAGATGGGGTGGCCATGAAGTTCCCGCATACTTTTGGCCCTAACGGATGATGAACCTTATTCACTTTGACACAGTCGCGTCTCTCAAAAAATTGAGCAATATCTTTGCAGCATTTGAAAGTTCCAGATCGGATTTTGTGTTTAGATTGTCTATTTTTGCCATTATTTTTTTTGCAACATCCACCGGCCTTGGCATCTGAGGGTCTTTTGTATCCGTCCACCACAGATTACTCTCAAAGAAACCTGTCGCCTCAAGAAAAAACACATGGTAGGCAACAGACTCATTGATTTCATCTCCGTTTGCGTCATCAAAGTCATATTTTTCCTGCATGATTCTATCCAATGAGTAAGCCAGCATGGATTTTATTTCTTGTTGTGTTTTTTTCTGCACCTCTGGTGAGAGTTTTGGCCACGCATATCTAAGAATCGTGACGATATCGTAAGCATGGTGATGTGAAAACCTGTCATCCTCATAACACCAATCCAAAAATGCATGATCCCTGCTTTTTTCTTTAAGAAGTGTGTCAGCAATTTGTGGAAGATGATTTACATCACCCTGTCTGAGATTAACAATGTGAAATGTGATGCTGAAGTTTGAAAAAAAAATTTCCTGGTCACCCTTTTTTTCTTTGACACCCCAAAGACCGGTATTTTTGTCCTGCCAATCGTCGATGATGCCCTTCATGGTTTTTTCGAGCTCCGGGTGCCATTTGTACGAAACAGGCATGTTTCTGTAGAGCAGGGGAACGAGCCCTGTCACAAGACTGTTTAATGCTTTTGCGTTGGCGCGCGGTTCAAGGCCGTTAGAGGGGTTGAGATAATAGCCAAACATTTTTTTTAATTTCTCGGGTGAATCTACTTCGTCTAAAAATTTTGGATAAACAGGAAGGGGTTGTTTGTTGTGAGTGAACCTCCATATGGTATCTAAGGATGCATCAACCTTAAAAAACCATTCATGAAAGCATGCACCGTAACTGCCAACATCATCCTGCAAAAGGGGTTTGTTTTGTGCCGCTTCGGAATTGAGATCGCGTTCGAGTTCTTTAAATGTATCTAAAGCCCGTGAGAACATGTGTGCTTTGATATACCATTTTGCCTCAGTAAACTGCTGTTTTGCGCAGGAGACATTTTTGCCCTTCCGGGCAAAACTATCTATCACGGGTCCCAGTCGATCGCGCTCTGTTTCAAGATAGGGTTCACATACCGTCCCATAAAACTCATTTTCTGAGCTATCGGTATTGTTGTTACTACGGGCACATCTGGCTAAATCATTTTCTGTGGTCATGGACCCCTCATCGTTTGACAAAGCGGCAATAAAGGACTCGCGTTTGCCTCTCCTTCTGTTAATCATTCTCGGCAGCAAATATCGCAAGTTGCGTCTAAATTCACAAATGTTTTTCGGCTGATTTTTTAAAAATATTCAGGATTCGCGGGGATTTTTTTAAGGCGCGCGTGCCTTGGCTGTTTTTTAGTCTCAACTTGAGACCTTCACGGTACTTTTACTTAAAAAACGGAGGCCTTTTGCCGACCACATCGGTGATCCATGGCATCTCGGGGTAGTGATCTTTTTTGTATACGGTGGCTGACCTCCTCCCTTCATTGGGGCACGACTCACATAAAATCTGAACCAATTTAAAGGGGAGAGGCCAGTTAAACAATTTTAACAATCCCAACTTGAGGACTGTCAGACGCATTTATTGCCTCCAGGATTTTTACAAGTTTGGCTCTGGGCATTTTTTGATCAAGAAAATGAATATAGTGACTGTGCCCTCTGATAAAATTGGCGAGCACTCCATGGGGGATTGTCTGACCGCCTGTTGCGCCAGCAATGCCATTATTAAAAACAATGGTTTTGACCGGGGCTTCACGACTCACAATTTCATTCATACCAAGAATTCCTGCTGCCAGGAATGAAAAATCACCAGTCAGTGCCCATGATTTGTCTGCACCGGCCATGTGTGCGCCAAGAGCCGTTCCTGGCGCACCTCCCATGTATGTGCAGATATCAACAAACCTCTTTTCGTGAAAAGCGTATAAAGTTGCTGTTCCCGCATCACCAGCAACAAAGTCCGCCTTAATTTCTCCGAATGCCTCAAAGATCGGCGCATAGCTCTGGTAAATTCTCTTTAGATGGGGGGGCAGTTTCTTAGGAATATCTTCAACAACAAAAGGTAATCCATCATCCAATACAGGTGAGCGTTTGGACTTCTTTGCCAGGAAAATTTCTCTCTGTAATTTAGAAAGTGGTGGACACGCCACATAGCGAACAGGATCTTTTTTAAAACATTCACCTGCATAATAACTGGTTTGATCTACCATGCGAAACAAGTTACTAACTTGACTTTGATGCCCCGAAGGAAATCCCCTTGGGGGACGCGGTTGAGTCTCCTCGTCATGCGAGGTATGCACCCGCGCTCTGTCAACTTTGAAATTCCTAGACATAAATTTATCCATCTTTTCGCAATCAACATACACGATCACAGGAAGCCGTAGCTGTTCGGACAATTGAATGGCCCTCATCACATCAGCCTGAGGATCCTTACCCACAATGACATAGGGAGATTCAGTTCCCCTGATAAAACCTTTGGCATCAAATATGTTGTCAGAACTTTTTCCGGCAGTGTCATCAAAAGCAATAACAAGGTTGGCCGCATTATTGCCAACTGTCAAAGTTGAACACAGGGCATTTGCCATTTTGGTTAGGCCTTGTGTTTTGACCAAAGTTGCAGCACGTTTACCGTAGATAGCTGCCCCCGTCGCCATACTGAATGCAGCCTCTTCATTGAGACAAATCGAGGCAGTTTTGGGGGCCAATTTTGTTAATTCATCGTATACCTGTGTTCCGCCAAAACCTGGCACATGGGTGACGACTCTAAAGTCATTTCTTGCCAGTACGGTTGCCAAAACTGTGTTGAGTTGTGCTTTCATCTTACCTCTGAATTTAACATGTTCCGTTACGCATGCTCCGATGTTTTACCAAATAAAAAGTATGACGGAGGTGCGTTTTTTTTACATGACGTCATAGTTTTTTGCTGAAAGAACAGGCATCGTCATCTGGAGCAAAGAGATTGCCGCGTCGCTCATACCCCTCGCAATGAAACAAAAGGATTGCATTATTCGCAATTATTTATGTCGCTCAGTGTAATGATGATACAAGTCTCATCACATTACCTTTGCTGCTAAAATTTTCTTTTGAATATGTGGCAGCCATTCTGTCCAGAGATCTTTTGCAACGGCAGCAATCTTCCAGTCTTCGTGGGTAATGATTTGTCTGCAGTTCGGGCTGGCGCAATGGCATTTCATTTCCCAAATGGCATCTCCTGCAATAAGGGGGGCGTAGTCCAGGAATAGTTCGTCGCCCGAATAAATATCCACTTTTGCCATGTATATCAGCCCACCAATTCTTGCTATGTTTGATGAACAGGAGTGATTAAAATAGGCAAGATTGTCAAAGGGCTCAGAATGGGCAGGATACAAGAAGAGATTCTCATCAATAAACACCGCATATCGATGACCGGGGGGCATATCCTCACAGGACGACAATACGCGTCCTCCATCGCGAGCAACTATGGCGCCCTTTTTAATATCTTGTGTTGTGAACAACCCTTGGTGTGCACTGTGAGTGTCCCTGGTTTTTACTTCGAGATGATAATATTCCTTGATTTCAGTTGGCGCAAATCGCACGCCATCAGCAACGATATGTTTTGGAATAAAAGTACTCATTGATAATGTTTGCATTATCTCCTGCTCACCACAACGATCTGTTTTCTTGGCGTATCAGGATGCCTAAAGGTACCCGAATCCATGCTCACAACCTGTAATCCGGATTGTTCCAGCTCGTTTCTCATAGTTTGCCCATTCAACATCACTGTCTGCAATCTAACCAATGGAATCTGTTTTTCACCAACAGGAGTTTGAATGGTACGCATTTCTATTTTGCCTCCTGCAAGTATTTCTGCTGTATCAGCATTTAAATCTCCATTGGATTCCAGAAAAAAATAACCGCCGGGTTTCAGCATCATCATCACAATGGCATAAAGATTCATGCGATCTCTTTGATCTGTCAACATATGTACAAGACCAATGGCTATGACAAGATCAAGTTTACCGACAAGCCTATCCGGCACTTCCTTTGTCACGTCAGCACAAATGAATTTTACCATCGCAAAATCACGGTAGTCTTGGTAGGCCCTATGCAACGCGCTTGGCGACAAGTCGAGCCCAAAAACCGCCCACTGACTCGAAGCAAACAAGCTGATATTGCGTCCCTCACCACACCCCAAAACAGCCACATTCCCACTGGCTATTTGTGATGTGCTTAAGAATTGATGCAAGCTGGTATTGGGTTCTCTTTTGTAATACCTGTCTCCCCCTGCATGATACACTGCCCTATACCTCTCTTCGTATGGTGATACTGGAAAAGGCTTCACGGACGGGTGTGTAAACACTCCAAACTGCTCCAAGTGAAATCCCGTAAATGATGTGATCGGTTTTACCTGTATCATGCTTTTCTGCCGTTATGATACCTGTCCAACCCGTCCAAGCATGTTGAAAGAGACAGTGACCATGTAGGTGGCCTCATATCTTATTGCAGCAACGATACCGACCTCAGTCATTCATTCATTTTTGATGAGTTAATAAATATATTTGCCATGGAGATTGTTCTCGATGATACGGAGACAAATCAAAATCACCATACAACTCACTCACTACAAGTCCTGCCAAGGCAGCTTCGCGTGCAAACTGCTCGACGGAGAATAAAATTGTTGGAATAATGTGGTGTTCGTTTTCGTCACCAAATCTGAATTTTAATCTTAATGTCCGGATACCCGTACGAGGATCGTATTCGGCTGCGCCTTGATAGTGTAGTTTTTTCCCTGCCTCGATTTCAGAAACTTCTTCCCTGGTACTGCTTTTTCTACCAGCTTCATTGTCGTTTTTGAGTATAAACACAGCATTGCCTGAATCGTTCATGCTGACAGCAACTCTCTTTAAAATATCTAATCTGACTTGAGCATCAGTAAATACTGAATATGTGTTCAACAGCATAGCAACCGTGCCAAATCCTGGATATTGCATTTGAGTCACATCGCCCAACAACAATCGAAGATTATTATATGTCTTGAATCTCTCCTTAGCCACAGCAAGCATATCTTTACTGTGGTCTATTCCAATGACATTGTACCCCTTCTTTAGAGGAACCTCCAAGGCTCGACCTGTACCACAACCCAACTCGAGCAGAGGACCCGTGCTTTGCTCAAGCGCCTTCAAAACTATCGGACTGTCATCAAAGGAACCCCATACAAATCTATCAGCCATTGCATACAGCCTCATCGTTGGGGGTATTGTTAAGGACATATTAAATCCTTGCAAAGAGACTAAAAAAAAATGCTTACACAGGAGCCGTTTTACCTTTTTATTTTTACCTCCACAGCCGCTGGGATAGTGATTGCCTTCATGGCTGTGGGGATGTCTTTTAGCCCGGTGCCAGTGATCAACACAACGACAGTTTCGTCTTTCTTAATTTTGTGAAGCCTCTGCGCCTTTTTGAGACCCGCATACTTAATGATCTGCATTTCTTTGTGGTCAATATGAATACAATGCGCCAGAATCGCCCTTGGCCCCAGCAGATTAAATTGGCGCCACCTTTCAACCACACCACAGCTGTGATTTTGACGGCAATGATCTGCATCGGCAACCCCCTCGGCCGTGTGAACATGGATGCTTGTTTTAAAATCGTGAACAACCGCGGCACAGCGTTTGAGCGTCCGGTCAGAGAGCGTGAACGAGGCATGCAGACCAAAGAGTCCCTGCAGCATGTGGCTGCCGCCGTGCCCTTTGATAAATTGCGCGTTCTCCTCTATGCCTTGACGGGCAATCTCCGCGCCGTCCCTGTCTGAGACCTCGTAACAGAGTGATGCCCGCACAGGGATTTTTGACAGCGCCCCTTTGATAGTATTGAGGCTCCCCAGGACACAAAGTGGCGATGCGTGGTGGTCGATAACGCAGGTTGTCCCCGACCTCACGCACTCGATGAGGGGAACCATGGCCGAATAGTACACATCTTCTTTGGTCAGGGCTTTATCTAACCTCCACCAGAGGCGCTTTAAGATCTCCTTAAAGTTTTTTGGAGGCACACCCCCGAGGTTCATCCCGCGCGCAAACGTGGAGTAAAAGTGCATGTGACAGTTGGCAAGCCCCGGCATGCAAAGCCCGCCCTGGGCATCAAGGCGTCTGGCCTTTGGGTATTTTTTTTCAAGCGCCGTAGAAGACCCGATTTCGGAGATGATGTTGCCATCAATGCAGACCGCACCGTTCTTGATGATTTGATCAGGTGCGAGGATATTTGCGTTGGTGATGAGAAGCATACACGAGGTGGCAGTACTAAATTGATCCCTCAAAAAAGTAAAGCTAAAGGTCTTGCCCTGTCCCATCAGGGATCTCTGAAGGTCAAAATGAAAACAAACACATCAAACTGCGTTGAGTGCGAAATGCATTTAAACAAAGGAGGATCATCTCTTAAGAACTATGGAGATGAGAGAATTTGCGTTGGGGCTGGGAAATCAAGAAAACCCTTGAATAAGTCTATATAGCTAGCTATAATAGTCCTTATGAAGGGCACCCCAAAAATTGTCGATACAGTCACGGCAAAAAATCAGCTTAACACACTCATCGCAGAGATCAACACCAGCAAAACACCAGTTGTAGTTAAAAGACGCGGCGAACTTGTGGCCGTTATTATTGACTACCACACATACACCGGTCACAAAGAAAAACAGTCCGTTCCTCACAAAAGCGACACCCTCATGCGCGACCTCAAATCATGGCACAAAACAATGGGCAAAAAATACCCCAAAGGCACAGGTGACTCTGCAGACATCCTGCATCAAATCCGTCAACAAAGGCACAACCATGACTAAAATCTGCGTCGATGCGTCTCTTGTCATCAAATGGCTTGTTAAGGAAGAGGGGAGTCCAGAGGCCCTTAAACTGCTGCAGAAATTCCGTAACTGCAACACGCTCCTCATTGCACCAAGCATTCTCGATTACGAAATCGGTTCTGTCTTAAGACAAAAAATCATCCGCGGACTTTTAGACCACGCGTCTCTCTACCCCATTATCGATTTTTATGGCCGGCTCGATCTTCAGCTTTTTCACGTCACCGATCTTGTCCTGCAGTCAGTCTCCATTGCCGAGGCCCTGCAGCAGCCCACAATTTACGATGTAAGTTATCTCCTGATTGCAAAACAGCAAAAAACGGATTTTGTGACGGCGGACAAACGATTCTACAAGGCCGCAAGCCCTTTGTTTCCAATGGTGAGGTACTACCTTGATTGAGGGGGCAGCGTTTTCTCCATCATCAAGGTAAAAAGTATGACGGAGGTGTTTTTTTACGGAGGTGTTTTTTTACGGAGGTGTGTTTTTTCATAGAATAAAAAAAACGGCGGCCTTTTGCCGACCACATCGGTGATCCATGGCATCTCGGGGAAGTGATCTTTTTTGTATCCGGTAGCGAGAGAGATGTTTATAGTCTGGAGCGATCTAAAATGACTCAATCCGCATTGGGATTGGGCAGGCCTTCCAGCACTTCCATCGAATTCTCATCGTACACAAATACCGAAACCATTTGCGCGGAACCATTTAAGATCCTTTTTTCAAGCTGTGGTTCGATACGGATCTGCATCTTTTGAAACAACGCGCGTTTGTCGACGGTGGTAAAAAAACCGTCTGGCTGGTCCTGCGGATCACGCTTGTTGAATTTGTAATAGTTGGCCCGATCCTGCTGTAAGATGGCGCGCACGGTGTTGAGTGGTGTGCCTGTCGAATTAACCTTGTCCTGAGTGCTCAAATGGGCCCCGTAGAGTGTCAGCCCATCGTAGGGAAGGGACAAGGAGGGCCAAAGCAAACAAAAGACAGCGAAAATAAAAATTTTTTTCATAGCAACTCCTTAACCCGCATAAAGCGGTGTGCATTGCGATCAAACATGAAGGGTTTCATGTTTGGCGCCATGCGCCGGATACGATGGTTGTTTATGAACACCCGTCACTTGGTCGGCAACTGCGTAAACTTTATCTTCTTCCACACAAGATCGAGATAATGCCCCTTAAACTGGATGCAAAAATGTTCGGGAAACATTAAAGGTTTTTTCTGCTCCCTAAAATCATCAAAGACGACCTGGAGATCTTTGTGTTTTTTGTGGGTCCAAACGGACTTGCTGTCGGTATTGATGACATCAAACCCCCCTGCCGTTTGATACCTGATCACGCTTATAAATTCCTGCTCTGTGAGCGGCATCGAAAGGATTTTTTTAAGTTTGCCTGCACCCGGTTGATGCAAAGCAGCACCAGCGATAATCAGCAACCCCACAGGCGTAAAAGACAGTCTGAATACCTCGCCGCCAAAATCGTCCAGCCCAACAAACAGGGCCGTTTCATCGTTGACACGCACGGCCTGTTCGATCTCCATGCTGACGTGCTTTGACTTTATTTTAACAAGGGCAATCCCTTCAAGCCCCGTGGCGCGGGCATCCGCCGTTATGACCGTTGAAGAAAAGAAAATAACGAGGCTGCAAAAAAAAAGAATACGTTTCATGATTTAAAACTGACCCAGTTTATTTTTGATATCACTGACCTGCTTTAACTGCTCCGCCGATTTTTCTGTTGTCTTCTCAAGCAGGCCTAATGCCTGTTCGTAATACCACCGGGCACTTTTTTTGTTTTTTAATTTAAAATAAACATCACCCACGTGTTCAAATATGGTGGGTTCATCTGTTTTTAATTTAGCTGCCTTAAGCAGATATTCAAGGGCCTTTTGATAATCACCTGTCTTGTAATAGGCCCAGCCCAGACTGTCCACGATATGCCCGTCAGACGGATTGAGCGCGTACGCCCTTGAGATGTACTCTGTGGCCTGTTTAAGGTCTTCATCTCTCACCAGCATGCTGTACCCAAGAAAATTAAGGACCCGATCCAGCTTGGGCTTGACGGCCAGAAGTCCCTGCAGCTCTCTCTTGGTCGTCTTCCAGTCCCCCATCTTGTCCAGGACAACGGCCCTCTGAAACAGCAGATCCTGACTGCCCTTGAATTTTTTTAATCCGGTATCAAGCACGAGCAGGGCCTTTTTATAATCCGCGTCTTTCATGAGCAGAAAGGCCTTGAGGCTGACGATCTGTTCGCTGTCATCTTTTTCTGTAAATTTTTTTTCCAAAAGGGCCACCGCTGCCTTGTTGTCTCCGGTGAGTCTGAGGACAGCCATCATGTGCTTGACCGCATCCTGATAAAATGTGGAGTCGGGATTGATTTTATCGAGATACTTGATGGCGTTATCGAACTCATTTTTTTCACGATACAACAACCCCAGAAAATAATTGACGCGATCTGACTGTGGAAATTTTGCGACGATCTTTAGAAACACCTCTATCGCGCGATCGACGTCCTTGATCTCGTAGTAGATCAGCCCCATTCTCACCAGCACGCCCATGTCTGACGGAAGCATCTGCTGAATCTGATTGAAGACTTCAAGGGCCCTCTTGTAATCTTTTTTCTTGAGATAGATTTCGGCGATCGTCTGCAGCAATTTGGGATTTTCCGGATTGAGTTCCTGCAGCACAGAAAAATACTTGAGCGCCTCGTTGTAATTTTCGTTCTGCTGATGGATGGTGGCCAGATAATACAGACAACTCAATGTCTCCGGTAGTTCGTCGAGGCACTGTCCCAGGATCTTGATGGCACTGCCCTCATCGTTGAGGGATAAATACTCCCTAGCCATTACATTGTAGATTTCCTCCACACCTTTATCGATCGCAAGGGCCCTTTGATAATAGGTGACAGCCTTTTGAGGTTCTCTTTGCGCGGCATGAAGTTTTCCCATTAAAACAAGACTGTCCACATTTTCGGGGTCCATTTCCAGAGATTTTGCGGCGTATGCGACTGCATTTTTCCAGTTTGATTTTTTGGCCTCATTAACCGCCCTGCCCGCCCACAGGTAACCCGATCTGGGGTCCTTTTTAAGGGCCTGATCGAGAAACATCTCGGACTCAGCAAAAGTTTCGGGTGCGTTTTTTATCTCGGAGAGGAGAAAGTAATAGTAACTGTTTTGCCCTTTGGGCACCTTGGCAGCTTTTGAGCTTGAGGCCTTTTTGCCAGCAGTGCCCGCGCAGCCAACGACAAGTAAAACAAGCACAAAACCTGTAATAATTTTTTTCATATGATTATGTTGCCCTGTGACTGATGAGATTGTTTAGAATCATAACCCGCACAAGCCTGAAAATACTACGCGGGTGCATTGCGATTGGACATGAATGATTTCATGTCCGACGCTATGCGCCAGACCACGGCGCGTAGAAAAAACCTTCTAAGGTTGTAAGACATCCCACATCCCGTAGACACCGGGCGTTTTTTTACTGTAAAGCCACTTTGCCGCCCTGATGGCCCCTCCGGCAAAGGTATCCCGGCTTGTCGCCATATGCCTGATCTCCACCCGCTCCCCCTCACCGCAATAATAAACCGTGTGCTCCCCCACGATATCACCCCCGCGCAAGACCTGCATGCCGATCTCCTTTTTTGCGCGCACCCCAATCATGCCACTCCGGTAATCCTTAACATCATCCGGATATTTTCTACCTGTCGCCTCACACAGGATCTGCGCCAGCCGACGCGCCGTCCCCGAGGGGGCATCTGTTTTATTTTTGTGATGGGCCTCTAAAATTTCGATGTTGTATTTATCGCCAAGTGTCTGTGCGGTCGTTGCAGCAATCTTGAACATGAGGTTCATCCCAATGCTCATGTTGGGGGCAAAAACCAGCGGGATTTTATCTCCGGCCTTAAAAATTTTTTTTATTTCACCGTCATTAAACCCGGTCGTCCCAATGACCAGAGGAACACGCCGTTCGACAGCGATTTTGACATGCAGCAGGGTTGCCTCGACGGAACTGAAATCTACAATGACACCACGTTTTGCCTTGAGTGTCCCATCAAGGCCGGTCATGATCGCCACACCTGCCTTGACACACCCCGCATTAAGGCCAGCATCCTGTCCCAAAGCAGCGTGATCGGCGCGCTCGGAGGCACCCTGCAGGATGGTTTCTTTATCGTCAAGCACCATACGGATAATACTTTTCCCCATGCGCCCACCAGCACCCGTCACAAAAATACCTGTACGTTCTTTCATGGCTCCTCCCCGATGCAAAAAAAATAGTCGCCCTGGGTCACGATGTGAGCCCAAATTCTTTAAGACACAACCGCAGTTTTTCCCTCTTGGTCGCATCAAGAACAACCAGCGGCAACCGGTATTCTTCTTCGATGTGCCCCATGAGATGCAGCGCCGCCTTGACCGGAATGGGGTTGGTGTCCACAAACATCATTTTGTGAAGCGGCAGAAGCCTGTTGTGAAGCGAGGCCGCAGTTTTATAGTCGCCCTTTTGAACAGCCTGATACTGTTTGGAACACTCCCCAGGGACAACATTGGCCGTCACAGAAATTGTCCCCTTGGCACCGAGACAGAGCAGTGGATAATTAAGGGCATCCTCTCCTGAGAGCAGTGCAAATGATTCGTCTGTCTGATTGATGATCTCCGAGGCCTGTACGAGGTTACCACTCGCCTCTTTGACACCCACAATGGTGTCGATATGCGAGAGCCTCACTACCGTTTCGGGCAGCATGTTGACAGAAGTGCGTCCCGGGACATTGTACAGGATGATGGGCAGGTCTGCAGCCGCTGCAATGGTTTTAAAATGCTGATACAGCCCCTCTGCTGAGGGTTTGTTGTAGTAGGGTGTGATTTGAAGGGTGCCGTCAACCCCGGCCCTGTCACAATACTTATGAAGCTCGACCGCGTGGGCTGTAGAATTAGAGCCCGCGCCGGCGAGGACCTTGACCCGTTTGTTGACGTGTTCGACAACAATGGCAACAACCCTTTGATGTTCCGCGTGCGAGAGGGTTGAAGATTCTCCGGTTGTCCCGCACGGGACAATCACATCCGTCCCGTTTTTGATTTGAAAATCCACCAACCTTCTTAACGCGGGTTCATCAATCATGCCCTTTTTAAAAGGTGTCACAATCGCCGTCATTGATCCCTGAAAAAGTGTCATGGTTATTCTCCGTGCTGATTAGAGTGTGAGCTCCCCTTCATATACAGTCTCTGCCGGTCCTGTTTTAAAAACATGGCCGGAGTGTTCATCCCATTGTAAATCGAGGGTCCCGCCTTTAAGCGCGATTGAGACCTTGCGATCGACAAGGCCGTTGAGAAAGGCGGCCACCACCACGGCACACGCCCCGGTCCCACAGGCGTATGTCTCTCCTGATCCACGCTCCCATGTGCGTTGGATCAGCCTTTGCCGGCTCATCACCTGCACAAACTCAACATTGACCCTTTGTGGAAAGAACGGGTCATGCTCAATGAAAGGACCAATCTTTGTGACGGGAAAATGGGTTACATCATCCACAAAGATCACACAGTGGGGGTTTCCCATCGAAACAGCCGTGATCCTGAATTCTTTTGGGTCGGACTGGTCGAGTGCGACAGCGTTCTTGAGAACAAGGGGGTGGTTGATCACGGTGCCTTTAAAAAGGACGGGGATCTTTTCTCCCTCAAGGACAGGCACCCCCATATCCACCCTCACCCACATCTGATTTTGAGAGTTCTGCGGGTGATCTGTGATGAGAGAGGGTTTGATTAACCCCGCTGCAGTTTCGATTACAAAATCATGTTTGTCAGAAAGCCCTTGATCCCTGATGTATTTGACAAGACAGCGAATCCCGTTACCGCACATCTCAACCTTGCCACCATCGGCGTTGTAAATCTCCATCGCAAAATCGGCAACGGCACTTTTTTTTAAAACGAGGACCTGATCCGCTCCAATACCAAATCTGCGGTCACAGCAACGTTTTGAAAACCCGCTGATGTCCAACGGCAAAAGACTCGAAAGGCCATTAAGCATGACAAAATCATTACCCGCCCCGTGCATTTTAACAAAAGGGATCTTCATAGGATGGCGCCGTTTAAAGCCGCACACGCACTAACAAAATGTCCTGATTTCTGCAACAGTCTTAAAATTCCCTGACTGTCCTTAAAAATTTTTTAAGACTTGAAAACGAATCGACCACAGCGGAGGGTTCGTACCCGCAGCTCATCATGCAGTCAGCGCACTTGGGGTTGTTGCCTGTCCCAAAATCCTGCCACCTTGTGTTGCTGATCAGTTTTTTAAATGAATCCTCCGAACCCTCGTTGAGGAGATAACAAGGCCTTTGCCATCCAAAGATGTTGCGGGTAGGGGTCCCCCACGGGGTACACTGATAATCAATTTCACCCGTCAAGAATTTTAAATAAAACGGTGACTGGTTAAACACCCATTTTTTGTGGGGCTGTGTCAGGATCTCTTTAAAAAACTCTTTTGATTTTTCCCTCTTTAAAAAGAAACCCTGATCCCTGGCCTGCTCGTAGGGAAAACCGGGGGACAGGACCATCCCTTCCACACCGAGATCCATCACAAAATCAAAAAACTCCCTGACCTTATCAATGTCCATCCCTTCGTAAATGGTGGTGTTGGTCGTCACCCTGTGTCCCCGTGACAGGGCCTCTTTAATCCCCGCAACGGCTTGATCAAACACACCCTCGCGCTTGACGGCGTGATCGTGGATGTCCCTTAAACCATCGAGATGAACACTCCATGTGAGATACCCTGACGGCGCATACTGACTGATCCTGCGTTTGAGTAGTATGGCGTTGGTACAGAGATAAATGTACCTTTTTTGTTTGATCAGCCCCGTGACGATCTCCGGCATATCGGGGTGCAACAGCGGCTCCCCGCCCGGGATGGAAACCACAGGGGCACCGCACTCCTCTGCCGCTTTAAGGCATTCCTCAACAGTAAGGTGCTGCTTGAGGATCACATCGGGGTACTGAATTTTACCACACCCCGGGCACTCAAGGTTGCAGCGAAACAGCGGCTCAAGCATCAGGACAAGGGGGTATTTTTTGTTTCCCAGGATTTTTTGTTTAAGGATGTAGCTAAAAATTCTTAATCCCTGTGCAACGGGTATGGACATATATGCCCACCCGTACAAAAATCTGCTGGCAATTTCAATCAACTTCTCTTAGAAAAGGCGTGTGTCCCAAAAGCCTATAAAACAGTGGCTCGAATCCCGTTGGTCAGTCAATCAGGACGCCTCGGAGATTTTTCATCTTAAACTGCAGCAAATGGGTTGTCTCGGGTCATACGAAGACCTGCCTTTAAGCGCCTCAAAAAAAAAATCAGACGAGGCCTCGGAGGTCATCGCCTATTTTCCGTTTCACAAGTCCATCGGCTCGTTTGCAAAACAGCTTAAAAAACTCGAAAACACTGCCACAAAGCTCATCGTCATCAAAACCATCCCGCAGGGAAACTGGGCCACCGAGTGGAAAAAATACTTTAAACCCTTTGCCATCGCACCCGGCATCATCATCAAACCCAGCTGGGAAAAGTATAAACAAAAGAAAAATGAAGCGGTGATTGTCCTTGACCCCGGCATGGCCTTTGGCACAGGACTTCACGACACCACAAGATTCTGCGCCGAACTCATCTGCAAGGTTAAGAAACAACACGACCGTCTCAATTCTCTGCTCGATATCGGCTGCGGGAGCGGGATTCTTTCCTTTATTGCAAAGCAAAGCGGATTTTCAACAGTGACCGGGGTCGATACCGACTGCGAGGCCATCGAGACCTGCCACGAAAATCTTAAACGCAACCCCGATCTTGCTCCCATTGGTTTTTTTCTCACAGACGGTCACTTCGATCACCCTTCGATACAAAAGGCCGATGTCATCGCCGCAAACATCATTGCAGAGACGCTATGCGACCTTAAAACCGAACTGATCAGACTCACCAACAACAACGGTTACCTTGTTTTATCGGGGATCTTAAACGAAAGAGTGGACCTGGTTAAAAAGGCTTTCAAGGATTTAAAACCTGTACAGACAAAAAAATCAAAAGAGTGGCATGCCCTTGTTTATTGTAAAAAATAATCCCCGGTTTTGTGAACCTCTCCTGCTCTCAAGGGAAGACCAGCACCATCTGTTAAATGTGCTGCGTATCAAAAAAAAAGAGACCATCCTTGTTACCGACAACAACGGGCACATGGCAAAAATTCTGGTGGTAAACACAAACCCACTGGCACTTGAGGTTCTAAAAATACTTGATGCCCCTCCCTCTATCCCAGTGACCGTCTTTCTGCCGTTGATCGAAAAAGAGAGGATCGAATGGGCCATCGAAAAACTTTGCGAGTGTCATATCACGGGGATTCAATTGATCACCACAGAAAGGACCCAGTCAAGGGCCCTCTCCACTGCAAGGCTTGCCCGTCTGGAAAAAATAGCCACAGCCGCACAAAAGCAGTGCCACAGGTGTGACCCATTGATCATCAGACCCGCGATCAGACTCACCTCATTTAAACCCGGCACAAAGCACCTCAACATCGCGGGTGTCATGGACACAGACATCGCAACCACCAACCCTCACACGCTCCAAACACAATTGCAGGACAGCACAACGGGACAGGTGAACATCTTCGTTGGGCCCGAAGGTGGTTTTACCAACAACGAAACAGATTTTTTAAAAACTCACCACTGCAAGCTGATCTGCCTCGGCCAGACTATTTTAAGGACAGAAACCGCGGCGATCCTCCTTGCGGGGCTGATCAAATGCGCCCTTATCTCCGCAACAAGACCTCCAGTGCCCGCCTGCTCTCTATAAAATCGGGCTTAATCTTAAGTGCCGCCTTAAAATATTCGACTGCCTCATCTTTCTTTCCAAGGGTAAGGAGCAGCAAGGCCTTTTCATACAGGGCTGTTGCGTGCGCAGGATCTCTATTGAGGACATCATCATAAACAGCCAGTGCCCTGTTTTTGTCTCCCAGACCGGTCAATGCCTTGGCCAGCTTATAACGAGAATCAAGGTATTCGCTTTCAAAGCCAATCGCAGCAAGTTCAAGATTTTTTACAGCCTCGGCCCATCTGCCAAGCTGCATGTAACAGGCACCACGCCAATAGTAGGCCTGCTGGAGAAGGGGATTCTCTGCAATGGCCCTGTCAAGGTAAGGGATGGCCTCGTTAAATTTATTTTCGAACATCAGTGAGCCCGCCATGCCGTACCAGGCCTTGTCATAATGGGGGTTAAGTTGCGCCGCCATTTGATAATATTTAAACGCCTCCGCGGTTCGTTTGACACTGCCCAGCTCTGCCGCGTAGTTCCCCACTGTGCGGTAGGCGGCGGGGATGCTTTTGTTTTCGATATCAAGCTTCTTGACGGCATCCTCCCACAAAGCAAGCTCTGTTTTAAAGGGGATCAGCCGGTGCTGCAAGGCCGCCATCTGGATGATGCAGTAGCACAACAGGACCGCACCAAAAAGAGTCCCCGCCATTTTTTTTCCAGGCAGCCTGCTGATAAAAAAAGGAAGGGTAGAAAAAAAACAAAGCATCCATAAATAACTTCTGTACAGGACGAAATTTTCATGGAACCTGACCGTGGAGAGTTCGGTCGCAAACATGACAAAAGGAAACAGAAGACCGAATCCCAAGAGACCCACGAATCCCCTTTTGAAAAGCAGCCACACTGCCGTTACAGGATACAGACAAAACAACACACAGAAAAGAGTGCCGGGCCAGCGCAAATAGCCGATGAGAAAGGGTTGGGAAAGATCAAGGGACATCCGTGTCACGTCCGGGATCAGCCACAGGTAAAGATACTTAAAAAACATGGTGGCCTGATTAAAAATGCTCTGCAGATGGGCCTGGCCCGGGTCCCATGCCGCCCCAAAAAAAAATTGCTGATTCGCAGGACTGACCGCATATTTTGCAAAGGGTTCGTAGACATTTCCCACAATCCCCCGCATGGAAAGCGTGATGTGTACCCCAATAACAGCAAACAGGATAAAGGGACCAACAAGTTTAAGAACCAGCCTTCTGTCAACGGAGACCACCAGAAAAGTGAGGGCAAAAAGCACCGCCGGCAGCGTCACGGCCTGTTCCTTGCACCGCACGGCAAAAAAATAGCAAACCACCGCAAGATAAAACAACCACCACTGCCCCTTTTGAAATTCTTTATACCTGATCAGCCCTTCGAGATAAGCCATCATCCCCAACAGGGAGAAGAAAGAGGCCGCAAGCACAAACCGCTGAATCACATAAACCACACCGTACAGGGCCGCGGTATTCAATCCAAACAGAAATGCCGCAAGCCCCGCAGCGATCTGGATCAGGTGCCCTGTCCCCTTGAAACGTGCACTGTCCTTGCGTTCCATGAGAACCGTCTTAGAAAGCCTTGTCAAAAAAAGGTAAACCAGGAGGGTGTTACAGACATGAAGGACCACATTAACAATCCTGAACCAGAAAGGACTCATGCCAAAGAAATAATAGTTCAACCCAAACGTCTGCGACACGAGGTACCTGTGGCCTGCGAGAAAGGTTTTTATTGAGAATCCCGGCGTCCAGAGTTTAAGACTCTCTTCGGGAAGCATGTACCGCGAATCAAAGACCAGCGGGTTGTCAAGCGCAGAGATATAACTGGCAAGGATCACCCCTGCAAGAAAGAGGCAGACAATGACATGCATGAGAATATTTTTGCCAAGAATAAAACACACGGTGGTGTTCAGTCGTCCCTGTATTGTCTTAAAACGCAGCATGCTTATTTTTTCCCCATCATAGCCTTGGTCATTGCCAGACTCGGTTTAAAACCCGCATCGATCTTGAGTGCCCTGTTGAAATAATCAAGGGCCTCACCCCCCCTGTTCATCTTTAAAAGCGCCACCCCGACATAATGGTTGGCATAGACATAATGCGGCTCATATGTCAGGGATGTCAAAAAATTTTTGAGTGCCGCATCAAACTGGTTAAGTGCCATAAAGGAACGCCCCATATTATAATACGCCTGCGCGTAATCCGGCTTTTTGCTTACGACAATCATATATTCCCTGATAGCCTCCGCGTGGCTCCCTGTCTCTGTCAGCGCCACAGCAAGATTATGCCTGGCATCAAGGTACTCGGGAAAAACCTGCAGCGCCTTTCGGTAATAAACCAGTGCCTCGCTGATCTTTCCCATTTTAAAAAATGCATTCGCAAGATTATACAGGGACTCTTTAAACCGGGGGTCCAGTGCCAGACTCTTTTTAAAATATAAAGCAGCCTTCTCGTAATCTCCAAAACCAGAATAAATTGACCCGAGATTATAGTAGGGCTCTGGATTTCCAGGATTGATTTTAACGGCCCGTTCCAAAAAACGGACGGCCTCGCCCTTGTTGCCATCAATCGCAATCACAGCCCCCAGTGTGTGCCACGGCAGGATATAACCCGGATTAAGCCTTGCCGCGATCTCGTAATACCTGATGGCCTCGTCATACTGCCCTGCCTTTCCCAAGGCAGAACCAAGATTGCCGGCGGCCCTGAATGAATTGGGGATGGTCTTGTCATTAAAATCGATCCGCTTGGAAATATCCCGCCAGAGCGCCAGATCCGAAGCAAACGGCGAGATCCTGTCTTGTGTCGCAACGAGCATCATCGCAAAATAAATCAGCAAGACCGCATAAGCCCCCAGCCTTGAGAGGCGCCCCGTGATCGTCTCGGTGATGTGCCGCAGCACAAAAGCAACCGCAATACTGAGTCCACTCACCCACAGATAACTTCTATAGATCACAAACCCCTCATGAAACCGGACTGTGGAAAACTCGGTCATAAACAGGATTGCCGGGTAAATGAGCCCAAGGCCCACCATTTTTTTTGCGGTACTTTTTAACAGCAGAGAGAGGGCAACAGAAACGTATGACACAAAACAGAGGCCACCTGCCACAACCTGCCATGACAAAAAACGGTGAGGGAATTTAAGATTGATTTCGAGTGCCATGCGCGTAAAATCGGGGATGATCCAGAGATACAGATATCTAAAGAACAACCCGCACTGATTAAAAACACTCAAAAAATATATTCTCTTTGTACCAAGATCTGTTTCAACCCCCTTTTCTGCCAGGGTGTTCTGAAGATTCTGCACCGCCAGTGAGGCATGCGGCTCATAGACCCTGAAAAGAAAGCCCTTCATCGCAAGAATGATGTGTCCCCCAATAAGCACACACAGAAAAAAAGGAACAAAGAAATGTTTCAGGTGCGGCCTCATGTTTGTGCGAAAAACAAACACCAGACACACAAGGACACCAGGCAGCATCACCGCGTGTTCCTTTGAGTGCACAGCGAGAAAATAAAACAGCACGGACAGATAAATTAAAAAAACACCCCGCCATTTTTTCTGCCCCGCTTGGGCACCATCCAATATAACAAGGCCGTGTAAAAGAGAGAGCACACCAGCCAGCGAAAAAAATGTGGCCATCAAGACAAAACGCTGTACCACATAAACAACGGCATAGATGCCAGCGGGATTGAGGCCAAAAAACAGGGCGCCCACAAAGGCCCAAAGCCGCCCATGCCCCGCAGCGTTGTGATCCCTAGCATAAGCCAACACGAAAAATCTGTGTATCAAAAAATAGATCAGCGCCGTGTTAGCCGCGTGAAAAACAACATTAACCAGCCTGAATGAAAAAGGCTCAAGCCCGCAAAGCCGGTACTGAAGGGCAGACAACAACTGAACCACAGTTCTCTGCTGAAGCAGAAACCCCTTTAAAGAAAAGCCCTGCAAGAGACCACCAAGATTTGAGTCCGTATAATAAGCAAGAGAATCAAACTGAAAGGGGTAGTTTAACGACCGGACAAGACTAGCCACAACCATCATCACCAATAAAAAAACAGCTATGGCATGCCTAGAGTATTTTTGTTTTGCTTGATGTGACATAATTAACACTGCACCCACGCATCGGGAAAATACACTTCACGGGTCTCACCAAAAAGCGAAACACCATCGGATGCCCCCACGGCATTTGTCCCACAACCTGTGGGACAAATGAGATTTTGCATCATTTGACCTTCCAACGCCCCGTAGTTCCTCAAAAACAGCTTCTGGGATCTCCGGCTTGCCGGTGAGTTCAAGCGCCAGCATCAAAGCAGCGCACTGCCAGACGATATCAGTTAATACCCCTCCTGTCCTTGCGTCTGGTCTTCGGGCAAGACAGGAATATACGTTCTCAAAATCCTCGTCGGTCTGATCACCAATAATATCAGACAAGGTAACCATATGTTTTTCGATGATGAAAAAACAGCATGTGTATTCTGCCGGATATTCCCTGAGGTCCGGCGGTTGGACATCACTGCGAAAGAGGCCCTCAAGAGATTCCACATCCCATTCGCAGGCATTTGTGCCATCCGAAATCATAATATTATTTCTTGGCTCAACAATAATCATACCTTGTTGGGCGTTTTCATAATATTGATTTTAAATATGCCCCGCCCGTTGTTCACCCGGCGGGGGATCAAGCTCGCTCACAAAGGGCTCACCGCCATTCATGGCCGTGGTCACTTTGTCGCTAGCCTCCAGCGTCCTTTTTTCTACTCAAACCCCGCCGTTTTAAACTTCAACACCTTGCAATTTTCTCTGACCGCCCGTTGAACGCCCTCATCAAATTTGACTTTGGTGTCCGCCTGAATTTCAATTGAGATCCTGACATCAACATTTGGCTTTGAGGTAAATTGCAAAAGCACCTCATCAACAATTGTGACAAAATCTATCTTGGCCCTCACTGGGTCCTACACCACGGGTCCTCTGAAAATTATCCAGTGTCGACCAATCTTCGTACAAACGGTCAAAAACCTCTGGATGAATAGGATAGGCATGAACCAGCCGTTCGTAATAGCGACTTTCTTGAGTTTCGTTGGGAAAATCATCACTGTTGGCTGTGTAGCAATCGGCAAAGGCACGACATACCTTTTCTGCCGCTTGCTTGTTACTGATATTAGAAAAAAGTCTACGACGGACAATCTCAAAGGCTTCTTCGGTTGCCACTGGTTTCCAGATAGCTTGTGTACGCGCAAAGTTATGCTCCAAAGCCCGCAAGGCATTAATGCCGCGTTGTCCACCAGCTTCTTTGTCAGATTCTGGTAATGATGCTAAAAGAACAGCATTGGGCACGGCTTTAAGCGCCTCGGTCATGGCCTGAATAAAGGAAAGATTAGAATCGTAGGTGCCACCTGATAATGATTTTCCCTCTTCAAAGTTGCGAATGTAAGCTACCAGTTCATCCATGAGAATAACGCAGGGAGCATAATCTTTGAGCAGTTTTATCAGGACTTCTTTACCGGGTGAAGTGCCGCTTGTGTCAGCAGCCCTAACGAGTTCATAGCCCGCTTCTTTTCCAAGCTGCCAAGCAAGCTCACCCCACATTGTATTAACCGTTATGCCACCACGTTTTTTTGGTTGGTTCGGTGCGAGTTTAATACCATCCAAGACGGCGATCTTTGCTTTTGGCAAATCTGTGATACCTGCAGCATCTAAAATTGCGGGAATCCCTTGCAGCTCACTGGCCGGTGCTACACCTTTGGCCAAGTGATAAACTGCCAACATGGTGTGCGTTTTTCCACCGCCAAAAGCCGTCTGCAATTGTATAACAGGATCACCACCCTTACTGGTCAGTCGCTTGACCACCGAATCAAGTAAAAGCCGCATACCTTCGGTAATAAAAGTTCTTTGGTAAAAAAAAGCAGGGTCTTGATATTCTGGAGTGGCATTGCCATCATGTACAAGCGACAGATCAGCCGCAAATTCTGCTTGTTGAAAAGTGCCTTTCAAAACGTCCTCGTGAGGAATTGCAATTTCTCGCCATGGTTTTAGTGTCATAAATACTCCAAAAACTTATAAAAACAGAATTATCCAAACAATATCATGGGCTTAATTTTTATTCGTTTAATCTAAACCTTATAAAATCAACTTTCTTGTCCAACTTCGGGCACCCCTATGGATTTTACTCAGTTCAGTTACATAGCCGTTACATAGGCTTTGGCAAACGCTTAAATAAGAACATGCTGAATTCATTATATTTTTTCATTTTCGCCTTCAAATCAGCAGCAACCGCTTAAATAAGAATCATGCCCAAAAGGGCAAATACCTAGCAAATTTACGAGAACTTCCCGCATCGTCATCAAGTTTGATCATTTTAGCTTCCATGGTGTTTGTAATAATTTGTGAAGCGATGGCACTTTTGTGTTCCGCAAGATGAAAACGCTCTCGTAACGATTGGTTTGTCATTCGCTCACCCATGACCCACTTGAGAGCGCTGTGCTGATAACAGGCGCGGACACGGTCGTTTCGATCCATTTTTTCCAGTTCTTTGTGTCCAAAAATGACAGCAACGGTGCGTTGGTGCGTCGTGCGAAAATCTGGTGCTGGTAATTGATAGAGTTCCGCAGCCCTCACCACTTTATCGATGCCGCTACTTTTTTCTTCGCAGATGAACATGCGTCGCATTAAATCCGCAAGCCGTTCGTTTCTGGATTGGTAACCGTCAATAAAGCGCTCTGTTGGTACGATTGGCTCGCCTGGGCTCGATATTTCTACACGGTCATCATAAATTTCTATCATGATTGAGGTTCCACCAATGCGTAAATCCTGATGCACAAGGGCGTTGGCCACAAGTTCTCTAATGACGATTTCTGGCACCAGTTTAATTTCTTTTCGGAGCGCATCTTCTACCACTTCGTTTTGTGGCAACTGTGACATGACAAATTGTACCAAGCCCTGAAAACCCACAGCGTAACCCTTTGCCTCCAACTGATCGAGCTTGGTTTTGATTTTGGAAGTCCCCACATACACCACCACCCGCGGTGCCTTGCGCGAAACGTCGGGAAAAGAATCGAGTCTCTTGGCTAATAAAATGGCGCACAACCTGCGAATGGCAAATTTTCCATTTGAGGTATCAATCAGTCTTTCTTGCACCAAACAATCCAGCACACCACGCTGTTCACTTGGATAAGGTAGTTTAATGAGTTCAAAATAAGTTTGTGTATCCAGCAACTCAATGACTTGCTGAGGGTCCAGGTCTGTTCTCGAAGATTCCTCCAGCCAATCCGGTTCACCCTCTGCAAATATTTTACGGAGTTGATCTTCGGACATGGGCACCAAATCTTGACCTGATCTCATGAGGTAGGCACCATCAAAATGGTATGCCGTGCCGCGTGGTCGTGAGGGGATTTGAAAAACCAAAACACGTCCATCTGGATGCTGAACTTCTTCAATATCAACGCGGAATCCCAATTTTTGAAAAATCTTTTCGGCCATTTCGATGATGTTATTGAAGGCCTGGGTGCCCACAACTTTGCGGGGTGGTTTGTCTTGGATGCCCAACAGTAAGTGTCCACCACCTTCATTCGCCAAGGCTACACAGTAGCGATAGAGTTTTTGATTATCATATTGGATCTTGGCTTCTTTAAACTCCAATTGCTGGTGTTCAGAAACAACACTGCGCCAAAAATCAATTTGTAATGGGGTGATACTCATTTTTTAAATCCCTCTAAAACTCAAATTCCTTTTGTGTTCCCACATGTCCAATCTTATGAGATTCAGTTTCAATCTGTGTCCATGAGGTGATAAGCCAATTGTCTCATGTTTTCGGCACGGGCAGGCATTTGAGCCAATAGAGAACCAGCTGCACTTTCACCACCGGATTGAAACATTCTGATCATGTGATGCAAGGCTTCCCAGATAGGCGAACGCTGGTCTTTTGCGGGGTTCCAGTCTTGTGGATATTCATTAAATTTTAAGAGTCTGACTTTGCCACTGCCTGCATCAAGCACGCCAGCTTCTTTTACACCTTCAACACTGGTTCCCTTTGCACGAGCGAGCACATCGGCTTCGCCAAATTTACCTTCGGCCCAGCCAACGGATTCAAACCAATGCAAACAAAATTGCGTATCATGATCAAAATCGTCTTCGGCCATGAAGCGGTTGATGAGTTGCAGGGCTGTTTTGACGGACATGGGGGAACCATCGGCTTCTAGAACGGCAGAGTATTTTGAAAAAATGGCCATGCCGGGGCCGATGATGGCCTGGCTTAAATCGACGGGGGCCACTGGTGAGTTAACAGCGCCGCTGATCATGTCGAGTAGTGCTTCGGGAAGGACGGAGTTTAATTCGCGGATGAATTCTCGGCGGGATGTGTTTGGTGCATTGGTAGCTCGCTTGCGGCAAACAAGGATAATTGATGAGGCGAGAGCGTTTGTGCCCATCGCAATTTGCCGAGTCTTCATTTCGGTGCGCATTGGCCAAGTACCAGAAATTGAGAACCCTACTCGTAATACTGCTTCAAGAAAAGTGTCCCAACCAGTGTTAGTAGTATCAGTATTTTTTTCTGTCTCTGACTGCTTAAAAGCATAATAGATGGTCACGGGAAAAACTGGATGGGATTGATTGACGACATTGTGTATTGCACGCGTCATTCCATCTAAGAAAAATGTTTCGGCTGCCTGCTTCCCTCCATGACGACTCGAGTTTGCAACTAACTCTTCTTCTTTAGGAACTGCTAACGTCAGAAATAAATTTGGAAACGTTAATTTGAGAGATTTACGAAGCCATGTATAGAAAAAATCAGAAAGGTCGGCATAACAAATATTATCATAGTATGGCGGGTCGGTTGATATGATTTTACCTATTGAAATATTTTGAGTTTGGGCATCAGATTGATGTGCGTTGCCTAAAACAGTCGAAGGTAGCCATGAGAGTGGATCATAACTATAAAAGATAGCAGAACTTAGACTGCCCGTAGCATCAGCTAAGAAATTTGGTTCTGCAAAGTCCCAAAGCATTGGAAGTGCCTGACGCCCAAAACAGTGTTGAGCTTTCTCTCCAACCCCGTTCCATCTCACAAGAATGTTTCCAGTCATTGCTAGTCGATCAATTGCGAAAGCTAAATACACCCCCACAGCCTGGGCATACGCCATTGCCCCCGTACCCACATCATCCAACCCAACCCCATCATCCGCCAAGCCCGCCTTGATGGCATCTTGTTTGATTTTGGTAATGGCTTCTTGGACTAAATCTGAGAATGTGGTGAGGGCGACGAGTTGACGGTTAGTAAAAAGGTCACCATAAACATCAAATCCATAATTTGAAACATTAACACGACACTTTCCATGCAATTTAGTTTCTGGACGCCAATCAGGTTTTGCGGAGCAGGCAATAGACTCAGCTTCTGTCGTTGGAGGCAAATAAATTCTGCCACGCACCCCTTCGGCAACAATAGCCATCAAGCGTTGGCCCATCTTACCAGCAGTGCCTTCAGTACGAATGTAAGGATAGTCCATCGGTGAACCAGAGAGCAGGCATAGGAAACCACCCCGTTTACCAGCCGTTGTACCACCATGAACCGATTCAGGCGGCGTACCAGTCTTTACAGTAAAGCGATACGAATCACCTTCAATCACAGGTAAAACAAATGCCTCTTTCCCAAATTTACTCGAAAGCACAAATGTCGAAACCAAAGGCACATCCACATGCGAATAGGCCGGATTTGGACTCTTGACTGTGCGTGCCCACAACCACGCAATGACCGTTAATTTTTTACCAACCAAAGGTTTAAGATCTGTGCGCTCTTTGGCCATCTCTTCAGTAACTTCAATTTTAGGATACAAATGTCCAATTTTTTTCTCTGCCTCGGTACGCATCCATGCGCCATAACGTCTAACATCTTCTGCCAGACCTTTGGCGCCGGACCATTCTTCAAATAAATTTTGGTCATTTTTGGGGCGCCCGCGAGGGGACGCCCCTACGGGGATGGGACCAACGGGGGGGCGGCCTGCAAATTTTGGTGGAATTTCGATCATCGCCTTGTTGATGGTCACGGCAACGGGATTTAAATCGGACGCATAAGATTCAAGGCCAAGGCGTTGTGCTTCAAGCGGAATGGCGCCACCACCTGCAAAGGGATCATGAAACGCGGGTAATTTTTCGGGGTTAAAAAGTTCTTTGGCCTGCGGGTGATCTTTGTTGAGTTCACACGTCTCGCGCCAGATTTTTTTAATCTCTGCGCGGGCCTCGTTGAGTACCTCTTGATTATTTGTATTTTCCCACAAGACAAGTTTTTTGATGATTTCAAAAAGTCGTTCGCGTTCAACAGCAGCTTCTTTTTTCTTAAGCCCCCGTTTGAGTTTATTGTCCCAGCCCGGATCATTGACCATTTGTGAAAAAATAACAGCCCGTGCTGTGGCTAAGGGACGCCGCGCCCACCAAAGATGCAATGTGGAGGGGTGGCCGTGACGAATTGATTTTTCGCGTGCTGAGGCTTCATTGATTGCATCGAGTGGCAGGGCAACTTCGATGAGTTTTTTTGGGGATTTGATTTCGGTCATGGTTTGTCCCCCGTAGGGGCAACCCTCGCGGTTGCCCTTGTTGTATTTGTCGCATTATTTGGGGCACCCGCAAGAGGTGCCCGTACCGCAGGATTCATTTCATCACCCTGCCAATTCGCAGGGTTGTTGATGATGTATTCACGTATTTGATCCAGTGATTTTTCATTGCGAATGACATGTTCGTAATAATTGCGTTGCCAAAATTTGCCCAAAACACGGTCAGGTTCGTTTTGT
Source organism: Deltaproteobacteria bacterium (assembly GCA_015228875.1). GTDB lineage: Bacteria > UBA10199 > UBA10199 > UBA10199 > JADGCS01 > JADGCS01. The sequence goes on from JADGCS010000010.1 coordinate 39,806, forward strand.
TTGATCCATTTCAAACAATTGTGCACGCACAATGATTTATACGCCCCAACAATATCACCCACCGTAGGGGCACCCCTTGCGGGTGCCCTATTATTCTGTGTGCCGTTTTGGGCACCCGCATTTTGGGCACCCGCAAGGGGTGCCCCTACGATGCAAATTATGCCGTGAACATGATTTGGCATAACCACAAATGCATCCAATTCTGCATTGGGAAAATTATTGGGGATGTTGTGCCAACATGTTTCAACTATTTTTCCAACATCATTCAACACCATTTTCCCATCCACAATTTCGCCAAATAAACATTCCCGATCATGCGAGCAAATCGTAACAAAATACGCGCCCTGTTGCGAATAATCGTAACCCTTTAAACGGATTGATCGACGATGGCCTTTAATAAAATTCATGTTTTTTTTCCGTAGGGGCAACCCTTGCGGTTGCCCTGTTATCTGCGGTTGCCCTGTTCCCAATGGATGTCATGATATTTTGGGCGTCCGTATTCTGGGCACCCGCAAGGGGTGCCCCTACGACATCGCCTTCATCAAATCCCTCAAATCATAATTAATACTCGCCACAGCCCAATCAGGCTCTTGCTTAATAAAATGTCGAATATATTTGGGACAATCAGCTACTCCCTCTTTTACAGTAACCAATGCCAGCATAAACAACTCTGGTTTATTCAAACACGCCATGATTTCGTTGCGGATCACGGTCACCGTGGTGGCTTCGTGATGACGGCCCTTGACTTCGATCAGACGCAAGTACCCGTACATCTTTATCGTTTCTAAACAACTCCTGTACCTTGCGCCGTTCATCGCGCTTAACGCCACCATGAATGACAACCACAGCACTGGAAATGCCTAAAAGACCTCTGATTTTATCAGTTAAATAATTGATTGTGTCCTTGTGTTCAGAAAAAATGATGATCTTTCTTTGTCTGCCGTTAACATCGCGCATTTCGGGTGTGTCTTGTAATAAGCAGGATAATTCTTCCCATTTGCGATCCTGACCTGAGTGAACAACCTGTTTAGCCTGTTCTTCTAGGTTTTTTAATATCTCTATTTCTGCCTCTAATTCCTGAATAGTTTGTGCTGCTGTGGATTGATCAACCAAGGTTTCTTCGAGATTTTCATAATCTTCTGCTGCCAAGTTATCATCAGCATCCCAAATTTCTTCGGGAACATCCTGGTTAGTAAGCAATACCTCGGATAATCTTTCGCCTCGTTGATGCAACTTTTCTTCTTCTACACGGTTTTTTAATTTTTTGTGTCTGCGCTTGAGTGACTGGTATATGGCCTCTGGGCTCGAAGCAAGACGTCTTTGTAGTGCTGTTAATGCAAAACCTACAGTCCCCTTGCGTTTGCCATCAAGATGATCTGCCTTGTTCATTTCTTCTTTAACATATTCAGTCACGTTGTGGTATAAAGCCACTTCTAAATCTGACAGTTTATAATTGACGGCATACGCCTTGCGTTCGGGAAAGAGTTTTGTGCCATCAAAATTGAGCAATTCTTCTTTGACCATACGTCTCATGATGTCGGATACATCTATCTTGTGAGCAGAAGCCTTGGCTCTGCCATAGAAACGATCTGAATCAAGAAGAGACAAAAAAACCTGAAAATCTTCGTCTTTGCCATTGTGTGGCGTTGCCGTCATGAGCAGAAAATGACGGGTTACCGACCCCAATAGTTGACCCAGTCTGAATCGTTTTGTGGTATTAAGCTTGTTGCCATAATAATTGGCAGACATTTTGTGAGCTTCGTCAACAACAATGAGATCCCAATATGTGTTTTTTAACTTGTTTTGTAGTTCTTCGTCTCTGGAAAGTTGATCAAGGCGCACAATAAGAAAATCGATCTCTTCAAAAGGATTGCTCGAAATTATTTGATTTTCCAACGGCCTACTAAAAGGACAAAAGTCCAGACCAAACTTTTCAAATAGTTCCTCTTGCCACTGTTCAACCAAGCTACCTGGGGCTACAATCATCACTCGTTTTGCATCTGCCCGTATTGTCAATTCTCTTATCAGTAAACCCGCCATAATGGTTTTGCCTGCACCGGGGTCATCGGCCAGCAGATAACGCAAGGGTTGTTTTGGCAACATGGACTCGTAAACTGCCGTGATCTGGTGGGGTAAAGGTACAACATTGGAGGTGTGTACGGCCATCATGGGATCAAAGAGATAGGCAAGGTTGATGCGATAGGCCTCTACAGCAAGCTTAAAATCTGCACCCGCGGCATCAAAGGCCCAAGGCCGTCCCACATCAGCAGGTAACAAATTTGCTTCATCAGCACGAAACAACATGCGTTCCGACAAGCGACCATCTGTTGTTTTGTAATAAATCGTAACTGCCTGATCGCCTGCTGGCTCAACGCTGACAACCCTAACCACCTGATTTTTTTCAATGCCAGATAGTTGCAAATTTGGTTTTATGTTTTCGAGTTTCATCGTGATCCTTTAGCCACTTACAAAAGGCTTTTAGCCCGTATTCTCATATGTCTCAACATTTACCCAATTTTTATTCACACACCAAATAATGCCTGACTTCGTCGATCTGCGCCGTCACCATCCCCAAGCCACCGTACTGCCATATCAATCCCTGCGGTCTGAACAGGAAAATATCCATTCGATTCCGGTCAGCGGGTAAAATTGTAAACCCCCACTCACAACCCCTCTTTCAACCTGCCAAGCATCTCAAGGGTGGACGGATCATCGGGCTTGATTTTAAGGGCCCTTTCAAAATACGCCCGCGCCTTCGGCAGATCGTTCAGCTTGATAAGAGTCAGGCCCGCATTATGCAGGGCCTGCACGTAATTTGTGTCATGTTCAAGCGCCTTTTGATATAACTCATAAGCCTCGGTGTAACGACCCATTTTAAACAGCGAGTTTCCCTTGTTGTAATAAGCCTTGGCAAAGCCCTGATCCAGACCGATCACTGTGTCATAATACGCAATGGCCTCCGCGTGTTTGTCAAGAGCTGCAAGCGCAATCGCAAGGTTGTGCGTGGCTGAGATATCTTTTGGATCAAGGGCCACCACCCTTTTGTAGAGTTTGACGGCATCTGCAACGGCGCCCTCATTATAAAACTGATTGGCAAGGTTGTAGACCTGCACAACGGTGGGGCCGTCTTGTGGAAATTCCGAGAATTGAAAATACCTCTCGGCCTCTGCCTTGTCATGAAGAGCGACATAAGTCATCCCAAGCCTGTACGATGCCGGCTGAAAGGCCGGATTAACAGCAATGGCGCGCTTAAGGTAGCTGACAGCCTCCTGATAATTTTTTTCGATATACAAAACCATCCCCATCCCGTAAAGCGCGAGATCGTATTCTGGATTAAGCCCTATAGCAATCCTGTAATTCTCCTTTGCGAGGCTGATGTTGCCCCCATTCCCGTAAGCCGTGGCGAGATTGTTGTAGGCGCGGTACGCAGACGGGATCCGCCTGTCTGCGATATCAAACTTTTTTACAACATCGGCCCAGAGTGTCACGGGGGTCTCAAAGGGCCTGATCCTGTGCTGCAGCGCTGCCATCAACAGCAAACAGTAAAGACAAGCAAGAACGATCTGTAAACGCCGCGCCCAACGGTTATGAATGAGGGCCCCAAAAAAAGGGAGACACGCAAAAAAAACAAACATCCAGATATAACTGCGGTATAAAACAAATCCCTCATGAAAGCGCACCGTAACAACCTCGGTGGCAAACATGATCCAGGGAAAGAGCAGCGCAAAACCCAAGAGGCCCTTTAAACCCCTTTTTGCAAGGAGCATCAGGGCACCGACCGGATACGCAGCAAACAGGATCAGACCCATGATGAGCTGAACAGACACAAGGCTTGTAAAAAAAGGAACAGGAAGATCAATGGCAAGACTTCTCACATCGGGGAGCAGCCACAGAAAAAGGTACCTGAAGAAATACCAGGACTGATTAAGCACGCTGGTAAAATAAATGTTTTGCAAATCAGGGCCTGCGGCAGCCTGAGCCTTAAGTGACTCGATGCCAAGGCTGGCATGGGGTTCGTAGGGGCTGGCCAGCACCCCCTTAAAGAAAAAAACCACATGCAAGGCCGCTGCAGCAAACAAGAGAAAGGGACCCGCAAACATCGTGACATTTTTTCTGTCAAGCCGGTTTAACAGAAAGGCAAGACAGATCATCACAAGGGGCAGCATGATGACATGCTCTTTGGAGTGAAGTGCCAAAAAATAGAACAGGACGGAGAGAAAAAACCAACGGCTCTTTTTGTTCGCATTCAT
>JADGCS010000010.1:44115-59004 GCA_015228875.1 Deltaproteobacteria bacterium
AATGTAAGAGACGGCATACAACGCAACAGGATTGAGCCCAAATAAAAAGGCCCCCAGCCACGCCTGAGCAAATAAATGACCACGACTTAACCCGCATAAAGCGGAAAATACTGCGCGGGCGGACACCATGCAAAAATTGATGCCGAAACGCGTAGAAAAAACCTTCCAAGGTTCCTGTATTCTGTCTGTTAATACCGCCCGAAACAAGGCCTGTAAAAAGGCATAGACCAGCAGCGTGTTTGCCATGTGGATCATCACATTTGTCAGCCTGAACCAAAAAACATCGAGCCCTGCAAAGTAGTGATTCATCCCAAACAGATACATCACGATATATCGCGGGGAGTTCATCAACCTCTTTAATGAGAAGGCGGGAAAGTCATACCCCGTCTCAAGCGCATTAAAGAGATCCATAGTATCAAAATACGGGGGATAGGTAAGTGCGGCGTAATAGTTGACGATGATCACACCGCAAAGCAGAAGACATAATGGAATATGTTTGTACTTCATCATCCCCATGACTTGGTCTTACGTTCTGACCAACTACGAATTACGAACTACCAAAAACCATCCCGTACTCACCAACCACAAATTACGAATTACGAACTACCAAAAACCATCCCGCCCTGCTTTTTGAAGTTGCTCGCGGCTTGGTTGAAAACTTGAATCAATCTTGAGCGCCCTCAAAAAATACGGCCTTGCCTCTTTTTGTTTTCCCATCCCCATGAGCATCGCACCGGCATTATGAAGGGCGTAGATATAATCCGGTTGATATTTAATTGACAGTTGGTAACTTTTTAAGGCCTCCACGACCTTTCCCAATGCGTTGAGCGAGTTCCCCATATTGTAATACGCCTTTGCGTGCCCTGGCTCCCATTTAATAACCTTTTGATACTGCACAACAGCCGCTGCATGGTCCCCCAAATGAGCATAAGCGATCCCCAGATTGTGGTTGGCATCGACATCATCAGGGTGCCTTTCGAGAAATCTTTTGTAATAGGTAACAGCCTCTTTGGGCCTTGAAAGCTTGATCAGCGCGTTGCCGATATTGTACAGGGCTTCTTTGTAGTCGGGGTCTCGTAACAGGGCCTGCTGGTAGTACGATACAGCCTTTTCGTCCTGTCCAAGCTCTGCATAAACGGCCCCAAGATTATAGTAAGACTCGTTATAGCTCGACAGGACCTCTGTGGCCCTTTCGTAATATTCGATGGCCTTTTTATAGTCCTTTCTAAACATCATCACCTTGCCAAGCCCGTTCCATCCTTTGACAAACCCGGGTTCCTGTTTGAGTGACAACTGATAATAGTGATAGGCCTCATCAACACGCCCCTGTTTAAAGAGAACATTACCAAGATTTTCAGATGTCTCAAAATGATCGGGGTTTTGTTTGAGCGAGATTCTCAGATATTTTTCGGCCTGTTTGTAATCATCGAGGAGATAGTAGATCATCCCCAGCCTGTATGAAGATGCTGTGTAGGGTGGCGTGTCCTCCACACCCTTTAAAAAATACGGGATGGCCTCCTTGTATTTTTGGGCATTGTAGTAGACAACGCCGAGTCCGTACCACCCCTTTTGATAGGCGGGAAAATGCTCCAGTGACCTTTTGTAACTCTTGATCGCGTCCTCTACCCTGCCCGCATTGCCGTACGCTGATCCAAGATTACCCCATGAGATATAAAGGGCCGGGATGGTATAATAATCTTTGTCCATCACCTTGCCCGCATCCTCCCAACGGCTGATATGATCACTAAACGGCCTTAATCTGTGCTGCATGGCAATGAGCATGACAAGACAGTAAACAAAAATCCCACCGTAAAAAAGGCGTCTCGAAACAAGGCCGGCAAAAAAAGGCAGGACAGAAAAAAAACCCCACATCCACAGGTAGCTGCGATAGAGGGTAAAATTTTCGTGAAAGCGTACGGTGGACAGCTCTGTTACAAAGAGAACAACGGGAAAGATAAGGCCAAGTCCAAGAAGCCTGCGCCTCGTATGACCAGCAAACAACGACAACAGTGCAAAAACAAGGTAACAGATAAACAGGATGACGCCGAGAGATTCTGGAAAACTAAAAAAATCCGTGGCAAAGGGCATTGGTGTGTGAATGGCCATTTTAGTAACATCGAGACAGATCCACAGATACAGGTATCTAAAATAAAGCCAGAGCTGATTGAGGACACTCAAGGGGTACATGAGACTGTGATCAATATCAAAACCACGTTCGACAGAGGCGACTTGGGTGGCAAGATTCGCAAGGGCCGTCTCGGCATGAGGCTCATAGGCAAAGGCGATCACCCACTTTTGAAGCCATATAATGTGCATGGCAGTGATCAAAAGCAAAACACAGGGGAGGATCATCGGGATAAGACTGGTTTTGTCGGTCTTTTTAAACAGAACTGTCAAGGCCGCAAATACCAAGGGAAGCATCACGGCATGCTCCTTTGAATGAACAGCGCAAAAATAAAAGAACGCGGCTGTGTAGTACCAGAGTGCGCCGCCCGAAAAAAAACGTGCAGTCCATCTTGCCGCCCCCTCTTTTGCCCCCTTGTGCTGCAGCCCCTTGATCCACGCCACCGCTGCAAGGATTGAAAAGAAGGTCGCCACAACCACAAACCGCTGTATCACATATGCAGTCGCGTAGATGGCCATGGGGTTTAACGCAAACAGCAGGGCTGCCATAAAGGGCAGACCAAAGTTTGATTCTTTGCTCCCCTCGTCCCCGCGTAAAACCGCACCAAATAACAATCTGAAAAACAAATAACACAGTGCTGAATTTAAGGCATGCATGATCACGTTGCCCAAACGAAACCAGAACGGATCAAGACCAAAAATATGATACGTCAACGCAAAGGAATAGCTGACAATGGCACGAATCTGGTTAATCAGGGATGAGAGGCGAAAGCCCTCGAACGCCCCCTCAAGAGATTCTTTTGTAAGATTGCCTTCCGAATCAAAGAAAAAGGGGCTGTCAAGGACATGCCAGTAATTGGCGAGAACAAGCACGATCAGAACAAGGCAAGGCAGAAGTTTCAAGTTACTAACTTGACTGTGATGCCCCGAAGGAAATCCCCTTGGGGGACGCGGTTGAATGCCTCCATTTTGCGAGATATGCACCCGCGCTCTGTCGACTTTGAAATTCCTATGCATTAAAAATAATTTTTTCATGGGTGATCATTAATCTGCTTGATGATCTCCAGACTCGGCTGAAATTGCGGGTCAATCTGTACGGCCTGTTTAAAAAAAGAGCCGGCCCTCTCTTGTTCACCAAGATAAACAAGCATCAGCCCGGCATTGTGAAGGGCATACACATGTCCGGGTTCAAGTTTGAGAGATATTTCATACGCCTTAAGTGCCTCCCTGTACTGTTTTAATGCCGCAAGCGAATTAGCCATATTGTACCAGGCCTTCGCGTGTCCGGCGTTGAGACCAATCACTTTGTTGTAAAGATTTATCGCCTCATTGTGTTTGCCAGTCTGGGCCAGCGCTATCCCAAGATTATGCTGACCGTCCAGGTTGTCAGGGTCAGCAAGCAACATCTGTCTGTAATATTTTACAGCCTCCTCCGCGTTCTGCATCTTCAAAAGGGTATTGGCGAGATTATAAAGCGCCTCTTTATAATTTGGGTCCAGAGTAATAGCCTGTTTAAAATACGTGATGGCCTCTGCGGGCTTTTCAAGCATCGAATACGTTGTACCAAGATTGTAATAGGACTCTTTGTATCCCGGTGCGACCGTGATCGCCTGTGTGAGGTAGCGGATCGCCTCCTGATATTGGCCATCCATCGCCAGGGCAGCGCCCAACCCATCCCATGACTTGACATACCCGCCATTAAGCTCGGCTGCCATCCTGTAATAAGTGATCGCCTGTTTTATTTTTCCGGAGTTTCCCAGCGCTGTGGCATAGTTTGCCGCCGATCTGTAAGATGACGGAATGGTCTTGTCTGTCAGATCTATTTTTTCGACAACATCCTGCCACAATGCCAGGCCGTCCTTAAAGGGTTCAAGACGATCCCTGACAGCAACAAGAAGGCCTGTGCCGTACAAGACCAGAACAACCCACACGGCCCACCTCCGCAAAGGTTTTTTTGCGAAGTCATGCACAAGAAGCGGAACAATACCAAACAAAGGGAGCATCCAGACGTAGCTGCGATACAGGACAAAATTTTCATGAAACCTGACAGTGGAAAACTCGGTTGCAAACATGACAACGGGAAAGAGCAGACAAAATCCCGCAAGACCCGCGCGGCCCCTTTTGTATAAAAGCAGCAAGGAAAAAGCGGCATGGCACATCAGCAGAGGCGTCCCCAACATTTCGGGCCAGACCAGAAAACCCGATACAAAGGGAAGAGGCAGGTCAAGCGCCATGCGGCTCACATCGGGGATCAGCCAGAGGTAAAGATACCTGAAAAACAGCCATGCCTGATTATACACGCTCTGAAAATACATGAGTCCGTGATCGACAAGAACAGATGCCTCCCCGAGGTTTTCTCCGTCAGTCATCGCACCGATCGCAAGCCCCGCATTGGGTTCGTACACGCTGCCCACCACCCATTTTAACAGATAGACAACATGACCGGCAATGAGGGCGTATAACACAAAGGGCAGCAGTAGTTTTTTAAAAAAATGTCTGTCCCACCCCCTGACCAGAAATACAAGAAACAACAGCATCACAGGGAGCATGATCGTGTGTTCTTTTGAGTGAACAGAAAAAAAATAACACGCGACAGAGACATAAATCCATTTTAAACCGGACGACAACCCCTTCATAAAGGCATTAAGGGTGAGTAATGCAAAAAACACACTGACCAGAACATACCGCTGAATGATGTAGACAACGGCATAGAGCCCCGCTGGATTAAGGGCAAAGAGAAAGGCACCGATAAAGGCCCACAGCCGCGCCTGAGATGGTTTGCTTTCGTCAAGCAGCGATCTGTACAACTGATACAAAAAGAAATACAACAGGACCGCATTGGCCGCGTGAAAGAGAAGCCCGGTGACCCTGAATCCAAAGGGATCAAGCCCCGCAATGGCGTAATTTATGCCAAACAGATACTGTGTAAAATAACGTGTTGAATTAAAAAACTGACCAAACGAAAACCACGGGAACACGCCCTCAAGGCTTGTCTTGGTGAGATTGAGAGGGGTGTCAAAATACATCGCATAAGAGAGCGAAGAATAATAGACCGCAAAAATAATCACAACAAGCACGGCGCACAAAAAAGAATGCCCCATCAGTGGGTACAACACAAACTCTCGACGGCTTTTACAATCACCGTCCTTTCTCTTGATTGCTCGATCCAGAGTCATTTTTTTATTTTTGCAAGTTACCAACTTGACTTTTACGCGATTGAGTTCCTCCGTTGTGCGAGGAATGCGCCCGCGCTCTGTCAACTTTGAAATTCCTAGGTATATAAGTATCTGTAAGGTTTACTTTTTACCTGACTTGGTATAGATCATTTTAAAATAAAAGTACACCTCTAACGGTGCCACAAAAAAGGAACACAATGTACAAACCTGGCAACTTTATACCGGCGGATTTGATCATTAACAACTGGTCTGATCTCAAACCCTACTTCGACAAACTGGAAAAACAAAACATTGAGACAACAGAGGCTCTTGAAAAAATGATCCTTCATTTGAGTGATATCCTCAGCATCTTTGCGGAACAAAGTGCCAGGGCATACATCAATATGACTTGTCACACAGACAACCCTGACTTTGTAAAAACACATGAGACGTTTGCCACGATCATCTCCCCAGAGGTTGAAATCGCCAGCAACACAATCCAAAAAAAACTGGCCGCCTCGCCCTGTTTTGCAAACCTTCCGGCCGGCCGCTACAGCCAACTGCAAAAGTCCATTAAACGCGACCTGGAGCTTTTTCGAAAAGAAAATGTCCCGCTCGAGGCTGCCCTGTCGAAACTTGCTTCACAATACGGACAGCTTGCAGGCAGTCTCACTGTTGATCTTGACGGCAAAACCCTCACCATCCCCGAGGCCTCCGTCTTTTTAGAATCCTCCGACAGGGAGAGGCGCAAACAGGCCTGGCTGGCTATTGTCGAAAGCCGGTTTAACAAAAAAACAGAACACAGTGAGATTTTTAATCAAATGGTCAAGCTGCGCCACAACATCGCGCTTAACGCGGGGTATAAGAATTTCCGTGATTATCAACACGACAACCTTCACCGTTTTGACTACACCGTCAATGACGTCCTTAAATTTCACGAAAGTATAGAAAAATGTATTCTGCCTCTCAAAATAAAAATTGCAAAAAAACATCGCAACAAACTCAAACTTGATAAAGCAGACTACAGACCTTGGGACGAAACGGGAAAACCGTTGGGCCAGCCCCCGCTCAAGCCCTTTGTGTCCGCACAAGAACTCCTTGATAAAACAAACAAAATATTTTCAAAAATCAGGCCCGAGTTTGGCGAGAACATCAAAACCATGGAACAAAACAACCTCTTTGACCTTGACACCAGAAAGGCCAAGGCCCCGGGAGGCTACAACTATGGTCTTGAGGTTACAGGAATGCCTTTTATCTTTATGAATGCCGCCGGCGTGCACCGCGATGTCATCACCCTCATGCACGAGGGCGGGCATGCCATGCATACATTTCTCACACACGACGAACCCCTGATCCAATACCGCCACTGCCCGTCCGAGGTCGCTGAGACGGCAAGCATGAGCATGGAACTCATCAGCAGCACCCACTGGGACATATTTTACAACAAACAGGAGCTGGTCCACGCCCGACGGGAACACCTCGAAGACATCATCGGCGTTTTCGCCTGGGTTGCCACTGTGGACTGCTTTCAGCACTGGATTTACACCCATCCCGAACACACGCCCGCAGAGCGCGATGAAGCGTTTCTCAAAATCATCAACAGATTTTCGACAGGACTTGTCAACTGGGAGGGGTACGAACCATACCGAAAAAACCTGTGGCAAAGACAACTGCATATCTTTGAAGCCCCTTTTTACTATATCGAATACGCAATCGCACAGCTCGGTGCCCTTCAGGTCTACCGCAATTACATTAAAGAACCCGACGCCGCGATACAGGCGTACATCCGGGGACTCTCCCTCGGACACACAAAACCGATCGCCGAGGTATGGGGTGCCATGAATATCAGTTTTGACTTCTCGGAAAAAACAATAAAGGACCTCATGGATTTTGCCCAAGAAGAGATTGCCAGACTGGACAACTAGTGCTTCGACAATTTAATAATTTTCTTTATTAGAAAATTATTAAACGCTCAGCACTAGTCCTGAGCAATCTAGAAAGATAAAAATTAAGTTGTCGAAGGACTAGCCGCTGCGCCCCTTGAGCCAGCTTGCCATCTCCGCAAAGACCTGCTCCCTGCCCATCTCGTTAAAAATTTCGTGATACATCCCGTCAAAAATTTTGAGTGCTTTCTCTTCGGAGCGAAGTCGTTCAAAAAAATCGATGGTGCCCGACTTGTCACAGATACGGTCATCGCCGCCATGCATCATCATGGCAGGTGTATAAATATGGGATGCCATGTCCATGATTTTGTCCTGATTGGCGAGCATAAGACTCACAAGCATGAGGGAGACCTTTCTGCCAACCATCGGGTCGTTTTCGTAGGCCCTGACCACAGCCTTATCCCGGCAGATCCATTTTGGATCGATCTGATTTGACAGCATCATCCGCGGCATGTGCGACGCGAGAATCCTGCCCAGATATTTTTTGATCGGGTTTATTTTTATCTTTACCCTGATATTGGCAGACGATGTGATAAACCCCCTGATGATCGGGATTGAATGCTCAGCAAGATAGTTGATGACAATCTGTCCGCCAAAGCTGTGCCCCACCAGAAAGATGCCTTTGTTTTTTTCGGCACGCGCAACAAAACGGATAAACTCATCAAGATCTTTTATGTAATCCTCAAAGAAAGCAACATGTGACCGCGCCCCATCGGACCTGCCATGCCCCCTCTGGTCGTAGAGATAGACAGTGTATTGATCTTTAAAATAATCTACAAAATGATCATATCTCCCGAGGTGTTCATTGAGTCCATGAACGAGGATCAAGACCGCAGAAGATTTTTGAGGATGACAGGATTGGTAATACAGGCGATGTTGATCGTGAGACTTTAAATAACCTTCTTTTTTCTGAGTCATGAAATGCGGCTAACAGAAGACTGGCGATAAATTCAATCACTGAATTTTATCCTGCTGCCATAAAAAAAGGGGGAAAAAGCCTGCCTCAGGACACATCGGAAATAAGTGTTGAGACTGTGATGCGTTGATGATCCGCGCTGCCCCAACTGACGGTCACATCAACCTTTTTGACGCCACTGCCCTCTACCCCCGTGGTCAAATCATCGGGATCTACCTCAGTCACCGTCACAAAACGTGTCATCGCATAGGCACCGAGATCCGTCTCTTGTTGGTAGTAATTGGTCTCTACAACATCAAAGCCATTATATGTCTTGTCCGCAATCACCATCTCGACTTTTTCGTTGGCAAGCTCTGTGGCAATGGAGCTTAAATCGATATTGACACTGTTTGCCGTTACGTTTTGCATGACGGTCATCCCGCCAAAAAGGCAGGCAGATAACAGTACCGCCGCAAGTATATTTTCGAGCAGCGAAAAACCCTTTTGATTACGTATTTTTTTAATAAATGATTTCATATATTTTATTGAAAGCAAATGGGGTGCCAAAACATAAAGAAAACCAACCGGCTGAAATTTATTAATATTTCTATAATGAGGGCTAATCAAACACAACCGATTACATGCATATTATGGAAAAAACACCTGTGGCGTCATATTTTTTAAGAAATATGCACATCTATATGATCACAACAGGGCCCTACACCTTTTGCTGTTGTACAAGTCGTGCAAAGTGTTCGAAAGACCTGTCGTAGGTCTTTTCGGCAGCGGCAGTAAAAAAGCACGCGGGGATTTGTCTGCTGCGTATGTGGTACCTGATGCAGTCACAACAGGTCCCCTTTCGCGGACAAGGGTCATAGGTACAATTACAGAACTTTAGATTGCGGTCTTTATTGGTACAGTCCATATATTAAATGTATGAGGAATTTACAAGTCGACAGAGCGCGGGCCATGTACCGTACGGTACATGGCGGGTGCATTCCTCACATAATGAAGGAATTCAACCGCGTCCCCCAAGGGGCGATCCTTCGGGGCATCACTGTCAAGTTAGTAACCTGTTTCTCCTTTTTTTCTTTCGACATACTCGGGGTCCCTGTCCCTCCCCACCCAGTAAACAAAGAAAAGGAACATATTGTAAAAATAAAAAATCCACAACGTCACCAGCACCATCGAGCTTAAGGAACCGTAAATCACATTATAGCGATCCAGATTTTTATAAGTGACCCACTTAAAAATTATTTTTCCGATCTGCAGCGTCAGCGCAAAACCAACGGCCCCCAGAAAAAGCCTTTTCATGCGCAAGCGATGATGGGGCAGAATCAGCATCACAATCCAGAAGACAAGAAAACCGGCGAGAACAAAACCACCACGAACAAAGAATACAGAAAAGTGTCTGATGTCGAAACCAAAAGAGGCGATCCAGCCCATGATCATCTCAAAGATGAGCGGTGCAAAAAGGACAAAGACAATCCCAAAGAGCCAAAGCAAAAAGAAAAGACGCGTGATAATAAAGTTTCGTTCTCTCTCGGTATGCAGCAGCCCGTTCACAATCTTGCCAAAATTATTGTAAAGGATCTGGGCCGTTAAAAAAAGTGATACCAAGCCAAACCAGCTGAATGCCTTTTTGTTGATAAACAACGCGCGGATATTCTGCATGATGATATCTGATTGGTACGGCAGGCTCTCGTCGAGAAAGGAGGTCAGGCTCTGCAGCATGGCCTCCTTGTTTAACACCTGACTGAATAAAACAACCGTCAACAACAACATGGGAAACATTGAAATGAGGGTGTAAAAAGAGAGGCTCGCCGCCTTGTTCATGATCTCAAGCCGGTGCCATGCCCTGACGTAAAATTTGAGGAGAAAAAATGTTTTTTTAAATTTCACCACCGCGGCAATTTAAAGGCAAAGGCTGATAAAATCAATGTGTAATATGGGGGAGCTTGGGCTTCGTAGTTCGGGACCATAACTCGCCGCATATCACAACCCCCATCTTCTGGTTTTTAGAAATATCAAAAAAATTTGCCTGCAAAGCCCTGAACGTTGTTACATCATAAGGTCTGAGTTTTTCGATGCGGAGAGTCACACTCATATTTGCCAAAGAATAATTTTTTTCCTTTACTCCCAACTCCGGCCCTTGCCGCAAATTTCGATCTCTGGGATATGGCGGACCTGACCTCCTCAATGATCGCCTTTGCGTCCTTTTGCGGTATGCCAGCCCTCTTTGCCAGCTCCAACATATGGGCGATGCCCGGGTTCTTTCCCTCGCCAGCGACCGTCATCGTGTGCTCGCCGCCGGGTCCGAGCGCATACATAAGGTCATAGGCGGGCGATATCGTCCACTCGCCGGTCGTGTCGTCCATGATGTAGGAAAAATTTTTTACGTGGTCATCCCTATTGTGGGCAAACACATTAAAGACCATCCTGCGAAACATCTGCGCCACATCCTTTTGGTTGCGGGTCAGTAACAAGGTAACCTTCAGCAGATCGGCATAATCGTTTGAGGGAACGCGAAAGTTCGCCTGGATAAGGCCCCCGAATGTGTGGAGATGGCACCGCCTGTTCCCGTCACGATCGAATCGCCGTGCGCCAAAAAAGCGCCCCCCTTCGGATGTTTCAAACAGTCGAGTCGGCGGCATGTCTATCCCCGCGGCGCCGGCCATGAGCGAATAGGCGTACTCAACCGCCCCAATATCCTCTGGATCCTCCTTGGCAAAGAACTTCACCATCCAGTGCTCAAAGCCTTCCGGAAGATCGTCTGCGCCGGAGATAAGATCTTTGCCCCGTACGCCGACAAGCACCTTGGGCCGGGCGCCTCCCGGGCTGCCGCCCGCCAGCAGTAACTGCGGAAGTATCTCATGGCTACTCCCTGAGAGTATCTTTTGCGAACGCAGGGCAAGGTCATGAAGGTCGAAAGCATGGGGATCGACATTTTTTCTATCGATGGGCGGATGGTAGGTGAGCGCGCCCATCGTTCGTGTGCCGAGCCACAATAAGCGATGCAGTGGGGATATCCCGGCGAGGTCCATGCGAAGGTTCTGAAAGTGCCTGTCCATAAGTAACAAACCCCAGCCGTCGGGCAGGGAATCGTCGACGAGCCCGGGCAGTGGCCCGAATTTTTTATCCGTGTGCTCGAACAGGCCGTCTTCAAAAGGCAGGCGGAACGGCGAAAGGTTTAGTCCAAGCTTTAATGTTTCGGGCGAATATTCAAAATAGATGCGGCCATTGTCATCTGCCAGCCTTCCAACGGCGACTGATTTACCGACATCCCTCGTGAACCTGACCTCGGCTGTCTTCATCTTCGACCTCTTTTGGGCATGGATATTTTGTTTCGCTGTTCCAGCTCTTCAATGCTCCTTGCCTCGGGCGGCATAAGCGCATCGTCGAATTCATTGAGGCGCCCCAAGGCATGGGCGATCTTTAGAAATCCCTCGAATGATATTTGACCCGTCGTTTCAAATCGCTTGAGTGATGAGGATGAAACCCCGGCCCTTTCGGCAAGCGTCTCTCTCTTCAGGGTCTTAATGAGCCGGAGCTGTTTCAATCGGCTTGCCAGGATCATCATCGTCTCAGAAATATCCTTGTATGTCATCAGGCATTCAGTCATGCGACAAGTATAACAGGGATGATAATAATAGGCAATATATTATCCTTAAATAGCATTTATTGTTAATAATAGACAATATATGCTCTGCTATATTTATGTATAGGAATTTCAAAGTCGACAGAGCGCGGGTGCATTCCTCGCAAAATGGAGGAATTCAACCGCGTCATAGTCAAGTGAGTAACTTGACGAGGCAATGACGACGAACCACTGCCTTGCGAGGCCGAAGAGGGTGATGCATATGACGAGGGCGATCTTGACAGCCCCGCCACAGAATGTCATGGAGAACACATGCCGAACCCCGACAATGCCCCCATCAAAATCACTTACCAGTTTGTCTTAAGCGATGAGACCAGATTTTCTTTTGATATCGCATTTGATCCCGTCTCAATTTTAAACACAAACAGCCCCACGACAAAACCACCCTACTGGACCAGGCTTGACGTTGCAAAATGCCCGCATTGTCCCTTAAACGAAGCCACATCCCCCCATTGTCCCATTGCCTTAAATCTTGTCGGTGTGATTAAATATTCCTCGATCATCGCGTCATACGAAGAGGCGCATGTCACGGTGATCACCGGTGAGCGGACTTATACCGCCACACTGGCCTCACAAAAGGCCTTCAGTTCGCTGATCGGTCTCATCATGGCAACCTCTGACTGCCCGCACATGGCCTTTTTAAAACCGATGGCGCGGTTTCATCTTCCGTTCTCGACGCTCCTGGACACCATCTACCGCGCCACCTCGATGTACATGCTCTCGCAGTATTTCAATATAAAAAATCAAAAAAAGATAGACCTCGAATTTGAGGGTTTAAAGACAGCTTACCAAAATATTCACGAGTTAAACAAGGCCATGAAAAGCCGCATCAAGGTCACCTGTCAGGAAGACGCCTCCGTCAACGCCCTGGTGATCCTTGACGCCTTCACCAGCCTGCTGCCAGGATCAATAGAAAAAGACTTGAAAAAAATAAGACACCTGTTTGTTTAAAACATCACGGGTCAATCAGGACCTGATACTGGACCGCTGCGGGTTTGAGCCCATGTTTCTTTGCGCGCTCGACAATGTCGTCGTTACGAATCAATTTTAGAAGTGCCTCATCTTTTGTGTAATAGGTGATCATCTTCTGGCCTTCTGCCCTGTTGCCCGTTGCCTGAATCAGGACAATCTTACGAAACATCTCTGCCGCCACCTGTGGCGCCTTCTCAAAGTCGATGGCCCATGTCCCCTTCTTCTCGTCGTAAGTCAGGGCCTGCGACTCCATAAACGAACCGATGATCATGGCACCAACTGCCGAGTATGTCTTGATCTCTCCTTTATCGTTGTAGAGTCCACGCATGACATGACCAAAGGCCCAGATCACCGCAGCGACCATCTGTTTTTTTCTGGTTTCTTCATCAATAAGACCTTCACTTTTGAGTACGGTATCAAACCATGTGTACACAAAACTCGCCTTTGCCTCTTCGAGGACCTGCATCACAGAGGGTGTCAACGCATCAATTACCGTGAGGCTTGTCCCATTGGGATTAAATTGAGGACGCCCCTCAAGATCCCTCACCTGTGTATCGCTTTGTGGCCCAAACCCATGAAAGAATTCATGCGTGATGGTGTTTGAAGGACCAGCTTCCGGAGAGGCATAACCAAGATACGCATCACCCAGATATACGTTGATCATCAACTCGCGGCGTGCCGCGGAATCACTGGTCTCGCCGTTGATGACCCATTTTGCCTGCCCCTCATAAGGTCCCCAGTTGGGCAGTGAAAATCCCGCAACCGATCCGTGGGAATGACGCCCTTCTCCCTCTACCATAATTGTCCGGACACCTTTCATGGGGACATTCAGTGACACCTCTCGGCCCTTGTAGGCGCGACTCGCTGCAAGTTTGACCAGTTCATTTTCCATCCTTTGAAAACCAAATTTTCTAAAAAGAGAGATCATCTTTTTTGTCGCATCGTCATAGATGCCAAAAAACATATGGTAACCGGCATGGGCCTTGATCCCTGTCCCTGTATCCCAGTAAGTCTCGTCGGCACCGATTCTTAATCCCCATTTAAAATCGACTGGGATCTTCATCCAGAGTTCGTCGGCCTTGTCCCATGGTCGTGCCTTGTCTGACACCAGCGCTGCAGCCGCTGCCCTTAAATAGTTAATAAAGGCCGCCAACCCATCCTGCTCTTGTGCAGTCTTGACCGGATGGTTTTCTGCCGCATCTGCCGCATGACGAAGCTCCATTGCAGCCTTTTGTGCCTCTTCTTTAAAGAGGGGATGAATCCCAAACGGGACGGCACGATACCCATCAGGTGTCATCTCGACCGCAACAAACGGACTCGTCAAGTCACTGCCATTATTGGCCTTGAAGAGTTCCTGAAACCTGTCAGGCGTAAAACCCGCGGGATATAGATGTGCCCCGGGATTACGCGGGCCGATGCCCGTTAAGACACTGGCCCCGGTCTCAAACATCTCGGTGTAAGGCCCGTGGTTATTGGCAAACAACTCCACGGCAAGCGGATCGCCAAGGCCCATCACCCGCTCTTCATGAACAAGATTGTAGGGATCACGCTGCAAAAGATGCAAACGCCTGATGTGCTCCCCCGCGGCCAGAATATGCCGCACCATGTTTCTTTCGGCCCTCGAATGTTCATCTGCCTTGACGTGGGTTAATTGGATCTGAACGCGGCGTTCGGCAAGGTCTGCCCGTGCCTTTTGGCGCACCTCTGCGGGGACCTGCTCGGCATGTCTATCAAGGATAAGGTCGTGTGCCAATGCCTTTGCACTCTGGAATTTGGGGGTAAACTGCCCGTCTTGTACAAAGTGGTCGGGTGCGACACCCCATGACGTCACATCACCGGGGGCGATGACCCCCGCATCGGGGTCTGCAGGATTCCAGTACGCCTTGACCCCCAGCCTGGATAAAGCATTGTTAAATTGTTGCACATAAGTTGCAGGTGTGATTCCCGCCATACTACCTCCCAGCTACAGTTACCTCGTGCCCAATCTTCGCACGAGGTCTTTTAAAGTTGCGTGATTTTTTTGCCTTTTTTCCGCGAGTGACATAACACCCTGATATGCACTATAATTTCTGGGGGGCTTTTTTGAAAAAATCAGATTTTTGGGATTTTTTTGACAATTTTTCTGGTTTTTTTTGGACTGCA
>JADGCS010000110.1 GCA_015228875.1 Deltaproteobacteria bacterium
AAGCTCTCAACCCTCATTTCATTCTCATTGACGACGATCCCTCCGTGCATCAGGTATGGGAGATCTTGGCAAAAGACCAAGGTATCATTATTGCCTCTTTTACAAATCCCGCTGATTTTTTTAAGCAGGCGGGGCAGTTTAGCCGCGACACCCCCGTGTACATCGATTCGAGCCTTGGGGCGGATGTGAGGGGCGAGGAGGTATCGAAAGATATTTACGCCTTGGGTTTTAAAACAATCTATCTCGCCACCGGATACAAAAAAGATCACTTTGGCGAGATGCCATGGATTACCGATGTGGTCGGCAAGACTCCGCCGTTTTTTAAATAGCAGTCCTTTTTGTGGTTGAGCCGCTTGTTGTTGACTGATAAGAGTTGCATGGGAGATAACAAATGAAAATAGCAAAGGTCATTGGTACAGTTGTGGCCACGGTCAAGGATCCCTCGATTAAAAATTTAAAGATCCTCATGATTCAGCCGCTTGATGAGCAGTTTAAATCAGATGGAGACCCCCTTGCGGCGATTGATACTGTTCAGGCGGGGCCGGAGGATATTGTGTATTACACGATGGCACGGGAATCCACTTTGGCACTTCCGGATCCCATGTCTCCCGTTGATGCAGCTATTACGGGCATTGTAGACGAGGTGTATCTGGAGGACAAGGGGATTGTTGACCGCGAAAAAATATTTGCATAGAACCTTGGAAGGTTTTTTCTACGCGTTTCGGCATCAATTTTTGCATGGTGTCCGCCCGCGTAGTATTTTCCGCTTTATGCGGGTTAAGAATTTCAAAGTCGACAGAGCGCGGGCCATGTACCGTACGGAACATGGCGGGTGCATTCCTCGCAAAATGAAGGCGTTCAACCGCGTCTCAGTCAAGTTGGTAACTTGTTCAAACGGAGCAACCATGATTCTTGCAAGAGTTTTGGGCAATGTGGTGGCCACAAAAAAACACCCGAGTTATACAGGGCACAAGACACTGATTGTGCAGCCGGTCGATGAATACGGCAACGACACGGGCACAAGTTTTGTGGCCTGTGATTCTGTGCAGGCAGGGCCCGGTGATGTTGTCCTTGTTGAACAAGAGGGCAACTGCGCCAGGCAGATACTGGGAACATTAAAGGACCCCTTTCACTCCGTGATCTGCGGTATTGTGGACAGGGTCAAACTTGAGGGGTAGAGAGTGTCCCCGACAAACACGAGAGAGCAGGGAGGAAACTGTGGAAATAAACAACGATACTCTTGATAAACTGGTGGAGACAATCACCCGCCGTGTGGCGGAAAGACTGGGGCAGGCGGGTGTTTTAAACATGCCGTCCTCATGCAGCACGAGCGCAGATGCCTGCAGTGACTGCGGGCAGTGCGTTGTAAAAAAATCCGGGACTGTGGCCAAAATTATCGACTTGGGGGCCGTGCGTCTGGGTTCCAAGGCGGGGGTGCCGCCAGGTGTTGACAGCAAAATGGCTGCGATGATCGATCACACCCTGCTCAAACCCGAGGCCACCAGAGAAGAATTGGCAAAGGTGTGTCAGGAGGCCATGCAATATGGGTTTGCAACGGTCTGTGTCAATTCGAGCAACATCCCCTACGCGGCAGGCCTGCTCAAAAATTCCAGCGTCAAACCCATTGCGGTGGTTGGTTTTCCCCTGGGCGCAGCCTCAACACAGGCCAAGGTCTTCGAGTCGCGGGAGGCCATCCGCAATGGGGCAGAGGAGATAGATATGGTCATTAACCTGGGGGCCTTGAAAGACAAGGACTACCAGCTTGTTTATGACGATATTCTCAAGGTTGTCGAGGCCTCAAGGCCCAAAAAAGTCAAGGTCATCATTGAGACCTCAAAGCTTTCTGACGAAGAAAAGGTGATCGCCTGTACTTTATCAAAGGCTGCCAATGCGGCTTTTGTAAAGACCTCCACCGGGTTTGCCGGTGGTGGGGCCACTGTAGAAGATATCGAACTCATGAGAAGGGTGGTGGGAAAAGATATGGAGGTCAAGGCCTCCGGAGGTGTCAAAACCACCGAGGACGCCAAGGCAATGATCGAGGCCGGGGCCAACAGGATAGGGGCCTCGGCGTCAGTGGCCATTGTGACAGGAAAAAAGGCCAAGGCATCGGGGTATTGATCAACACCGCGCCAAGGGCGCGGTGTTGATGGTAATGGGTAATTGGTAGTTGGTAATTGGTTGATAAAATGGAGGTACAATGGGCGAAAAAAATTTTGAATTAAGGACGTTGATTTTTCTGGATAGTCTGCAGCCGCAGCTGGCGCAGTACATTGCAAAGGAGAACAGGGTTTATGACCCGTCAGAATACGACGCGGCCCTGTTTATTGAGATTGCCCCTGCAATGGAGATTCATCCGTTAACAGACATGGCGCTCAAGAACACCAAGGTGAGGCTGGGTTCGCTGGTGACCGAGAGACAGTTTGGGATGATGCAGGTGCATCATGCCGATCAGGGTGAGGTGAAAGAGGCGGGCTCCGCCATTTTAAGGGAGACCGGGCTCTCCGAAAATGACAGGGCCGAGGTAAAATTATTGACCAACAAGGTGATCCGGAGTGTCCAGCAGGATCACGCGATCATGTTTACCGGGACAACCCGGGGGAATATGGTGGTCGCGGGCGAGAGCATATTGATCATGGAAGCGACTCCCGCTGCCTATCTGGCCATTGCCTGCAACGAGGCACTTAAAGCTGCAGAAGTTAAATTGATCGATATTAAACCAACCGGAGCCACAGGAAGACTGCTGATCAGCGGTAAAGAATCAGAGGTGGATTCAGCGGCCGAGGCCGCAACAAAGGTCCTCTTAAAACTCAACGAGATGAAAAAAAATGGTTCGGGGTTTCAACTGAGTTGACGATCGTGGCGGCCGTGTGAGGAAAGATGTCCAAAAGAATCTCATATCTCAAAGCAGAGATCGCAAAGTATTCCCTCAAACTTGATCACAAGGGGTACGTTGCCAATCACGATGGCAATATTTCCATCAGGATTGAGGAGGGCTTTCTCTGCACACCCACATCGGAGGCGAAGGCTTCGATCACGGGGGACATGATCCTCACACTCGATCACGAGGGAAAAAAAACAGAAGGCATAGGTAAACCGTTCAGCGAGATTAAACTTCATCTCGCGGCCTATCGAGCCAGGTCCGATGTCAGGGCCGTTGTTCATGCCCATCCTCCCTACGCGACGGCACGCGGGCTTGTGAGGCAGGCGCTTGTTCCCAGGCTGCCTGAGGCGATTGTGTCCCTTGGTTCTGTCATTCCGGTTCTTGCGCATGCCATGCCCGGAACAGCAGAGAGTGAAAGGGCTGTAGAAGACGCGTTGCAGGGTGTTGACTGCTTTTACGTGGCGGGTAACGGCGTTCTGGCAGTGGGCGCAGATGTTGAGCAGGCCTATTTAAGATTGGAGCTTGTGGAACACCTCACCTACATTGAATACCTTGCCCAGCAGATGGGCGTCCCCCTCAAACTATCAGATGTTGATGTGCAAGCACTCCTTAAAAAAAGAACAGCGGCGGGTCTTGGTCCCGGGGCTCGAAGAAACCCGCGACCTGTCAACACCAGACCCCACTCGGAGCCGCCTTCTTCAGATCTTAAATCAATCATTGCCGAAGAGATTATGAAGGCACTCAAGGGGTTGTGATGAACCGCATTCCTTTAATAGCAGGCAACTGGAAGATGAACATGACCCTTTATGAGTCTAAGGGACTTGTTTTGGGGATTCACTATGCTATCAAATACCCCCATGATGTCGAGGTGGTTGTGGCCCCTCCTTTTACGGCCATTTCTTTTGTTTCGGGGCTTGTGAGGAGCAGTTATATTGAGGTTGCGGCGCAGGACATCAGCACACACGATGCAGGGGCATTCACCGGCGAGATATCAGGTTCCATGATACGAGGGGCGGGTTGCCGCTACGTTATTGTGGGACACAGCGAGCGACGTCAGTATTTTTTTGAAACAGATGACCTGATCAATCAAAAGATGGCAGCAGCACGTACACACAAACTCATTCCGATTCTTTGTGTGGGTGAGACCCTTATCGAACGGGAGAGGGGTGCCTGTTTTAATGTGGTTGAGAGACAGCTGGCTGTGGCGCTGTCAGGCTTGCAGACAAGGGATCCCTTGTCCCTGGTGATTGCCTACGAGCCGGTCTGGGCGATTGGAACAGGAAGAACTGCGACATTGGAACAGATCAACGAGATGCATGCATTCATCAGATCCACACTTGCCGGGGTCATTGATCCTGTTTTCGCCTCTCAAGTAAGGGTCTTGTACGGCGGGAGTGTTAACTCCAAAAACAGTGCGGCCATTCTATCCCTGGGAGATGTCGATGGGGCACTCATCGGCGGGGCATCATTAAGAGTCGCAGAATTTGTCTCGATTATCAAAAGCGCGACAAATAATTGATTCACTGTGTCACTTATCCCCAGTCTTGGGACATGTAAGTTGACACGCCAGCTGGTTTGTTAAATCCTTTTAACGTGGGAGTACGCATAGACAATCTGCCCGATGGCTCTGAGTACGGGATTGCTGCCGGGGTTGGTTTTGCAACAGGGTTTCTCTGGAGTGCTGTTGCCGGAGAGGCCGATTTAACCACACCCAAAGGCTGGATCAGGGCACTCTTTGGCGGGGCGGGGAGCAGCTTTCAATCCACCGGACTCATGGCTCTGGGTAAGGCCCTCGGTGATGAAAGGACGGGTTGGACGTTGACATCGGCCTGGTGGGGCGCGCAGAGCGCCGCGAGTTTTACAAACTGGCTTGGACACACGAATGGGTGGGAGGAAGAACCCGCTTTTCAAGCCTTTGCGATCCCCCTCAACTGGGCGGCCGCGCCTTTGGTGTCAACGGGGGGGATGCTTCTTGGTCTTGGTGTCGAGGCAGCCGATGGCTTTGGTGGCGAGATAGGCACTTTCGCGGGCATGGTTGTTTTTGATCACAGAAGTTGTCCGTATGGAGACAGGGCCTTTAATTCGGGGGCTGTGGGGACCTGCTTTGGAGAAACGGACAAAATCAGGTTTCACGAAACGGGACACCAGATTCAGGTGGCTGCGATTGGTGAGTTGGGCATGCTGGTGGTGTTTTCGGCAAAGGCACTTGTGGGTACCTTGGTCAATGCAGATCCGGATTATTTTTTGACTGTTGCTGCTACAGATGGCGCGCTGTTTGACCCGTGGGCCGATGACTATGCCCAGACGTTTCAACTGAGACTTGATGATGATCTCTTTGATGCGGAGGGTCGTGCGGATAAGGCGGCCGGACTCAATGCAAAAAAAGAAAACGCAAGGACCATTCTCTCTGATGACGGGGCCCCAGAGGGGCTGGTCCTTGGGGCGCTTCAGGATTATCAGGAGGGAGCCAGTTTTTTATCATCGGCAGAAACAGCAGAAGATGTTGTACTCATCAGAAAAAGGATTCTTGAAAACAAAAGTTATTCTAAAAAGGCCGTGATCTGTTATGTCCTCATGGCACCGATACTCGATGAGGCGCACAGGGTTGAGGCGGCTGATTTTTTTATAAGACTTGTCAAAGGTAGAAAGCCCGATTCAGCCGCAATCTCTGACCAGGCACTGATCTACTTAAGCACTGTGGTTGTGGGGGCTGGCGAAGCACAGGAGACAAAGGCTATGGATTGCCTGTTTGACCTGGCGTTGGATACGGATGAACCGCAGTTTAAAAGAGACTGCCTGACCGAATACATCGAAATGATCAGGGCAAGCAGGTTTCTGCCGCCAGAGACTTTAAACCGCGGTATTGTGATGGCAGAGAAGATTCTTACAGAGACAGACTGGAGTACCTCCGTTAACTATGACCTTGTCAATCTTGCATTCGACATATTGGACGCAGCGGTGTTGAGGGGAAAATATCAAATCCAGACAGGGCCTGTGTGGAGAGTGGCCGAGGGGCTTGTTAAAGATCCACACGTGCCGCTGATCACAAGGGTCCATGCCCTTGGGTATTACGCTGTGCTGGGTCAAAACCTTGATGATGTGACCGGTGTCATCATGTCTGCTCTCAATGCCGAGGTTGGTCTCTGGTACTGGTATGAAAAAGATCTGAAAAGGGCGCAGGAAGAAAGGGCCGTGTTTATGAGAAAGGCCCTGGAAATTGCCGTGCAGCATTCCCGCAATATCGGAGAGGCATTTTACACAAGCCTGGAACCGGTCCTGTTTCGTTTGTTCTCTGACAGGGATGAAGAAATATCCGTGCGCAGACACGCCATGAGTTATTATGGGAGGCTCTACCGCAGGCTTCCCTCTGAGAGCCGCAATGCGGGTCTCCTGGCCATCAACAATATCGGCTTTGACATGACAGAAGACCCTGCACTCAGGGACGCCGCAAAAGATGTCTGCGAGGCACTGGCTCTGATCAGAACACGTGACCGGGCCAGCCCGGGACATGTCGCAGCGACACAATCCTGATAAAGACAGACACACCAGTTACATTTCTGGCATGACCCGCCATCATCTGCAGAATGCGTTGTTGACATATTACACAAATCCACAAACACTTTTATTATAAAAAATTTCGGTCGGTGTCTTTAGACATTGATCTTATCCGGAGAGGCCGCGTTTATCGTGTTTTTAGTGTGGGGACACACAGACCATAAAACGGCAGTGATTTTGTAGCTTGGGGGAACAAGGCCTTTCCGGATTATTTGTGATTCATTCAATCAAAGGACATAAAATGATTAAACTCACGCAACCATCAGGTGTGGGCCAGTTGTTCGCAGTCAGAGCGGGGATGATGGGTGATCATGTGGCAGGAGATGCTTGTGCTCTTTCTGTGCCTCCCATTGCCATAAGGCCAGCTACGGATGGTCCGGCACAGCACAGGCGTGAGTTGATTTCTGCAAGGCTGGTTACAATGAAACCGGCCGTGTCCGCGTCAGTTGCTCCTCATGCCGTGAAGATTCAAACCCCGATTGGTGAAAGGGCCAATGAACAGCCATCTATTACCCGGGAAGACTTGATCCCTGTCCATCCCGAAGACCTGCGCTATTTTCAGGAACTCTTTGAGAGTCCCGATGCCTTTCTGCCAGAACACAGAAGGCTCGCTGTTTCTGTGATAGATGACATGCTCCAGGGGACCTACAACAATGGCGTGCTCCGCGCTGATGGCACAGACACAGGTGATGGGTCAGATCAGCAGGTTAAGGCAAATCTCAACAGAAATGTCCTGTCGGCACTGCAGACAGTTTTTTTAAGTGATGAGATTATCGATGCTGTCCTTGTCTCTTTGGGGATTCCTGAGCTTCTTGACGGACAGCCTTCAGCGAACACGGGCTGCATTCTCAACGGGCCCCCCGGGACAGGCAAGACCATCCTGCTTCGGGCGGTTGCGGATATTTACGAAAAGATGGGCTGTTTTGTTGCCGAGATCAACTTTGCCGATATCTCCGACAGGTTTGTAGGGTCTCTGGCCAAAAATCTTGATGAAAAAATATCAAGCGTCTTGGAGCAGGCACGAAAGCACAACCGTCCTGCTTATATCTTCTTTGATGAGGCCACTCTGGCAGTCAAGAGGATTGTTGATGGTGACTCGTGCGAAAATTACTATCAGGGGGCGCTGGATGTCCTTAAAAAGTATATTGGTAATTATCCCGAACTCATTTTTGCCATTTCGACAAACGGCAAAAGAGAGGACTTTGACGAGGCACTTATTCGTGATGGGCGTCTGAATGTTCATTCCATTGACTTTCCGGGTATGAGAGAAAAAGTAAAGATGTGGGAACATTTTTTAAAGAAATACGATGTCATCGACGCCTTGCAGCCTAAACAGTACCAGGAGCTTGCCCTTGCTTTTCCAGAGAGATCGCAGGGGGCAGCCATTGTCAAGTTTGTTCAGAATCTCCTGATGCAGGTCACCCAGAACAGGCTTAAGGGGCAGGGTTATCACAACATCAAAGAAGCCCTGCTGGCAGGTATCAGTCTCACGCGCATGAAACAGGAGGTGCGCAGGACAATCACGTATGACGAAATATTGGAGATGGCGAGGTCATACAGGGTCAGTGTTCCCGAAGAAGGGCCAAAGCGCAAGGTGGTTGGGTTTGTGACGCAGAAGCAGGGATAGCCTTTTCTACTGATTTGTCACGCCGATGAAAAATTCTTTCTTCCAGATGGGACAGCGTTTTTTAATTTCTTCGATGGCAAATCTTAACGCGGTAAAACCTGCTTCGCGGTGAGGAGAGGCGACAACAATGACCACAGCCACGTCACCCACTTTAAGCTCCCCTATGCGGTGACAAATTTTAACACGACAATCGTGATGCGTTGTTGTGATTTCGTGCATGATTTCTGTGAGCACCTTTTCTGCCATGGGAGCGTAGGCCTCGTAAATAATTTTTTGAACCTCGCGGCCCCGATGATGGTTGCGGACTGTTCCCTCAAAAGAAAGTGTGGCGCCGCAATCGGGGAAGGCAAAACCTTCTTTAAGTTGCGCGGCGCTGATGGGTCTTGTTGTGATGAGTGACTCGCTCAATGCCCGCCTCCCCGCATCATTTTATACACGTGCAGTAACCCGGGAAAGATTGCGCTGACGCCTTCAGAGGCTCCTTTGGATGAACCGGGCAGGTTAATAATAATGGTTTTGTTGTTAATGCCGGCAACCCCTCTTGACAGCATGGCGTACGGGGTTCGCTTTTGTCCGTAGGTCTGGATGGCGTTGATGACGGCAGGCAGTTCCTGTGTGATCACGTCTTTTGTAGCTAATGCCGTCACATCTCTTGGACCAAGACCTGTTCCCCCTGTGGTGATCACAAGATCAAGACCCTCGTTGCATAACCTGTTGAGTGTCGCCGTGATTTTTTTTCTGTCATCGGGCAGAATGATGTATTGAACAGCCTTGATGCCAAATCCTTTGAGCCTGTCACGAATGATTTTGCCGGAAGTATCCGCGCGTTTTTTTTGATACGTGCTGTCCGAAACCACAATCACAGCGGACTTAAAATTTTTTGGGAGATTCTGTTTAAAACTTGATTTGCCGCCTTCTTTGGACAGAAGTTTTATCCCTTGAATCTCCATGCCTTTGTCAATGGGTTTAAGCATGTCATAAATTGTGAGAGCAGCGATGCTCACGGCTGTCAGGGCCTCCATCTCTACACCCGTCTTGTAGATGGCTGTCACTGAGGCAGAGACTTCCACGCTGTTTTTTTCGACCTTGAAATCAACATCGATATGATCAAGGGGGACGGGGTGACAATAAGGGATCAGCTCGGGTGTTTTTTTTGCGGCGAGTGTGCCGGCTGTTCTTGCAATAATGAGCACATCTTTTTTGGGGCAATCGTTTTTTTTAAGACGCTTGATTGTTGCGGGCGTCATTGTGATGGTGCAACTCGCTGTTGCTTGACGCAGGGTCTCTGTTTTGTCTGCGATGTTTCTCATCATGACCTCGTGGTTTAACCACCGGTTTGCCGGATATGCGGGGTGGCCAGTTTTGTCTTTTCAAGGCGCTTTAATAGAACTGTGTTACCACGCAAATGGTTATTTTTCATTTGATGCGCATCACTCCCGCTCTCTTTTTCCCAAATAAAATCTTGAATCCTGTTTTTTATAACAAGGTCTTCGCCGCCTTTTTTAAGAAGGGGTCTCAAGGCGAGTTCTCTGTGCGAAAAAAGACAGGTGCGCAGGGCGACTGCGGCAGTGATCCTGATTCGTGAGCAGCTTTTGCAGAAGGGATTGGAGAGGGAGCGGATAAACCCCACGCGTGTTTGTTTGCTGCCCCTGGTCATGTTGAAGGATTCAGAAACATGGTCCGAGATGTGCACATGAGGGGAGGTCTGGTATTCTTTTTTTACCCTTTCGATGACGGGGCCGAGAGGGAGGACACGGTCAGCGTGCCATGCAGGGCCGCAAAGGGGCATAAACTCGATAAAGCGGATCTCGTCGACGGGATGATCGAGTGCAAAATTGATGAAGGGATTGATTTCGTGATCATTGATACCTTTAAGTGCCACAACATTGATCTTGACCTTAAGCCCCTCGCAAAATGCCTGATCGATACCCTTCATCACATCTGCGAAACAGGAAGAACGCGTGGTTTTTTGAAAAGTCTCAGGGCTTAAGCTGTCAAGACTGATGTTGACACGGTGTAAACCCGCCATTTTCAGGGGACGTGCCAGATTTGTGAGCTTGCTGGCATTGGTCGTGATCACAATTTCGCAGCCCTTGTGAGTGTCTGCAATGAGTTTGACAATATCTACAATATCAGACCGCATGAGAGGCTCACCGCCTGTGAGCCTGATTTTTTTTATTCCCAGTTCGCCAAAAATTCTCACCAAGAAACGTATTTCATCCCTTGTGATTTCTTTTGTGTTTTTTGTGCGGCGTAACTTGTTGGGCGGCGTACAGTAGAGGCATTTAAGGTCACAGCGGTCCGTTACTGAAAGACGGAGGGTGGATATGGTCCTGGCGTACTGATCGATAAGGCGGTCAAGGGGCATAAGATCTGGTCTTAACAGTTCAAGATTTTCTTAGGGGTTTTTTAATAGAACAGCATGGGGGACAAAAGCAACCGCTTAGAACCTAAAGCAGGTTTTTCTACACGCGTGTCAAAAAAAATATTTTAATGTATAGGAATTTCAAAGTCGACAGAGCGCGGGTGCATTCCTCGCAAAATGAAGGAATTCAACCGCGTCACAGTCAAGTTAGTAACTTGTCATGTGCCAGCCCCCATCAGAGGCGGGTGCTACGCATAGTGTTTTAAGCTTCATGCGGGTGAGGTGTCTCTTGTAAACCCTGAGCGCTGTTGTTGCATCAACGGTTTTGATCATCCGGAATGATATCGGCGCCTGATGCAGTGGTTGTGTTTTTTGTGTCCTGATCGTGTGCGCGCGGCTTGTCTTTATGATGATCTTGCCCTATTGTTTTAATTTCACTTACAACAACCTGATGCTGATCAGGGGATTTGGGTATGAGGTGCTGTACGTACTTGCCGGCATCATACCAGTTAAATTCCCTCGACTCAGAGGCAAAGGCACAGAGAGTCAAGCTCAACAAAAGCGAAAGAATAACACTTGTTTTCTTTATCATGATTTTCTCCCAAAGAAATAAAACGCGTTTTCCTTTGAAATGAAGCCCGTTTTTTGGGCCTGGTTTAAGGCCCTAAACATGGTAAAAGCAATTCCTGTGCCAGAAATACATTGTTGTAACCTGCTGATATCGAAAGGGGATTGTTATTGATGTTGTTAAGGGGTGTCAAAAAGACCAGCCGTTTTTTGCCGGGTCTCTCATTTTGAGACGGTTTTTTGGGGGGATAAGATCTGTCTATGACCGGGATTGACTCAAATTTAAGACAGTAACTGTTCAAAATATTGGGATCTGGATACTTTGCCAAACTGAGATCTTCTAACCTTTTAATATTACTATTAAACATTTGTTGTTTTTTTTGGCATGCAGATTGCTTGGCATGTCAGATAGGTAGTTAAATTAATAATCTAACTCGATGCAAAGTCTACAATATGGAATAGATTTTGTTTCGAATAATACAGGAGAAATATGAGTAACACTAATATACTTAGAGCACTAAATGATAAGAAATATAAAAAAACCTTCCTAAAAAACAACAAATTGTCTGAAAATGATTTTAATGATCTTATCAAGAAAATCATAAGCTCAAATAGAAAATACGACAAAATCTCTATGGTTTAAAAACATCTGCCAAGCTCATTGCTGTTAATAGATATTATAATATCGATTAACAGCATGAGCTTTCGTATTTTTTTTTAACAAAATTAATTAAAGTATGTTTAATTATCACTTTGAAATCCCTGATTTGTTTCAAGATAAAAACTCCTTAAATTTTGAAGATTTCATCCAACATTTACTGCTAGCCACTCAGAACTTTATTGACTTAAAGGACAGTAAGCAACAATCAATAAACATTGATTCGTTTGTTTCCAATAACAAAACAACAAAACTAAAGTATCAAAATATCTTAGAAGTATTAGACTCTGAGAGCGACACAATTCAATACAACAACAATTACAACCTTACAACCATTCCATTCAGAGCCATCAAGGCTACTGATCCTAGACTAGCTCTTATTTCAATCCTTTTAAACGCTTTAAACAAAACTATAAATCTACAAGACAAAAATGGGAAAAAAATAGATATAAGCAGTTTTTCCTTAATAAACAACGATGATTGGAAAGTTACACATACAAACAAACTAGGTCCCTCAAATCTCATTACCCAACTCATGAGATCATGCAATGCTAATTGTAAATTTTGCTACATTAAAGGAGACCCAAAAAGCATATCACTTGCTGTGACTGATAAACCAGTTTCAGACGATGAATTTGATTACATTTACAACAACTACAATCCCGAACAAAACCAAAGCTCGATTCACATTAACTACGCACCACGAGAAATATTTTCTTACGACTTAAACATCCATTATTTAAAAAAAATCAGGCTAAAAAGTAATCAGCCATTTTATATTGTTTCTAACGGCATTGGCTTAAACGAAAAAATAATAAATACTTTAAAAGATATTGAACCTCTAACCCTTGTATTGAGCTTAAACACTCTTTCAAAAGATGATTACGAAGATATTATGGATGTTAAGGATTTTGAGAGAACAAAGATACTAAAAACACTGCGATTACTTGAAGAGAAAGAGTTATCATACGGTATCTCGCTTGTTGCTACATCACACATAAATAATTTTTTAGACGATCTCTCTAACACTCTTGATGTGCTCAATGAATATTCACCCGCTTTTGTTAGAATTAACATACCTGGCTATACAAACTACACCGCAAAAGAGGTCAGAGGAGATGATGACAGATTATTGGATATAATGAAATGGTATCATCAAAAAATAAGATGCAACTACACTTTTCCTGTCTTCTTAATTCCCAGCTATGAATACCTGAACTACTCTACTGACAACTTATGGGAGCCACTTGTCTTGGGCTGCATTAAAAACTCACCTGCTTCATCTCTTTTAAAACCCGGTGATGTTATAAAAAAACTGAATGGTATTACAATAGAAGATAGTAATCATTTCAAAGAAATATCTCTTCTCATTGAAAACGATGTCGAGCTAGAAATTCAGAATAAAACACACAACAACAAAACTGTTAATTTCAAACTTAATGGCAAGTACCCATACCTAGGTGATTATTATGGGAAATACCACTTTCCTTTTGGAATAGTACTCAGTGACAGTCTGGGAAAAAGTTATGTAAAAGATGAGATATTGAAAGCAATTGAAGACTACCAAGCCAAAAACACAATTCTTCTTTGTTCAAGCCTTATGCAAAAATCTATTAAGAAAGTCTTAATTGAAGCTGGTTTTTCAAGATTGCAAAAAGATACATATGTTTTGGATGAGCGCATAATCAAGATTGTTGAACCAATTAACTTTTATTTTGGTGGTAATATTAAAATTGCAGATATGCTGGTATGTTCTGACATAGAAAAGTCGCTCTCTCACATAGAAAACATAGCCAGTGAATATGATTTAGTCATATCACCAGGTTCGTTTTTTAATGACTTTGGATATGATTTAACCGGTGTTTCAAAAACATTCTTTAAAAACAATTTTAAAATACCGTTTTATTTTATCGATAACAATCAAATCACTTTTTAGAATGTTGTTATGAATTCAATTGATATTGCCTTGATCCAACCAAAACAAAACGAAAACGCTACTTTCGATAAACCTATAGAAAATCTCGGCATGGGTTTTTTGTCCTCTTTCTTAAAAAACGAAGGATTCAAAACTGATATCGTCTATGAAGAACTTGAAAAAGATTTAGATGTTGCACTGGATCAAATTATATCAAGAAAGCCCCTTGTTATAGGATTGGCTGTAATTACTTATTATTATCACATCAATATTAAACAGGTTGCAAAAAAAATAAGAAGGAAAGGCTACAATGGTTACATTGTTGTGGGCGGTCATGGTGCATCTTTTTTTGCAGATACAATACTAGAGAATGATCATAATATTGATTTTGTTGCTGTGGGATTAGCAGAACTTCCGCTTAAAGAAATACTTGTTTTGTGTAAAAAAGGACGTCATTCTGAAATATTTAATATAGATTCATTAGCATATAGAAAAAACAACACAATAAAACACAACCCTATAAACAAATCTCTAAGTATAAAAAAAACACCAATGCCAGATAGGTGCTACTTAAAAAAATATGACGATGTTTATGAAAAAATGATTTTTGCTATTTCTGCCAGCAGGGGCTGTTTTGGAAAATGCAAGTTTTGTTCTATCGGTAATTTTTATAGAATTTACTCAAATCAAATATGGGAGCACCGAGACATCAATATGATTATTGATGAAGTTGTTTTCTTATACAATCAGAATATTAGGAATTTCATTTTTGTTGATGATGAGTTTTTTGGAAACAAAGACAACACAGAATTAAGAATAGATGAGCTCTGTAGCAAACTTAAAGAAAAGAACATGAACATCTCTTTTGCTATATCCTGTAGAGTTGATTCAATTAATAAAAACATGCTGTTAAAGCTAAAAAAAGTGGGGCTTAATCACATTTTTTTAGGTGTTGAATTTTTTACAAAAGAGGAACTCCAGCTATACAACAAACAAACCACAATTATAGATTCTGTGCAGGCAATTAAAACGATAAAATCTATTGGATTGAGTTTACAATGTGGTTTTATAATGTTCCACCCATATACTTCATTAATCAACATCAAAAAAAACCTGGAAATGTCTATGCCGCTCACATAAAAGGGACCCTTTATACTCAGATAAAAGGGACCTTTCAAACCCGGCCCCTTACACAGCATGTTGTTAGGTTTTAGTAATGACTAAAATTTACAGTTCTCTGAGAGCCA
>JADGCS010000111.1 GCA_015228875.1 Deltaproteobacteria bacterium
CATCTCCCCCGCTCTTTTTAAATAATCCATGACCGGCTTATTAGCGTTATCCACAGGGGTCCCAACCGAAATGATATGAACATCGGCACCCTGTTTTTTATTTTCTGTTGCGAAGGTGATGTTGCCGTGTTCCAGAACCTGCCTGAGCAGCGATAACAAACCCTCTTCAAAAAAATGTGTCTTGCCATCTTTAAGTTGGGCAATAACGCTGTCATTGGTATCGATGCCAATCACATCGAACAGCCTGTTCTCGGCGAGTGTCAACGCCAGGGTCAACCCAACATAGCCCAATCCATAGACCGCTACCACTTTTTGCAGGACATCGGCCTCCCTGTACAATCTCTGCAGTTCCACAATATCAACAAAACGACCCGATGTGTCGACCTGAATTATCTTGTTGATCTCGAGATTCTTCGCCCGCATTTTTTTTGTGGCCTCTCTGATGATCTCTTCGACACCAAGATCACCCCTTACACAAACAGGTGTCGTGTTCATAATCTCTTTGACGGGCTTTTTGAGATCGGTATTCTTGTAAACCGCCTTTCTGATGTCGCCATCAGTCAAGACGCCGAGCACCCGGTTTTGATCATCAACAACGACAGCAATCCCGGAGGCCCCGCCATTGGACGGTGCGTTGGTAATCTTGTTGATGACTTCGATGATGGGATCATTTTGATGTGCCGTTGCGTGATTGATAATATGTTGCCTTGTCATGAGTCGATTCCTTGTGCCCTTTATTACAATTTACAAATGCGATGCTGTGGCGGTTACTTTACACCCAACTTTTTTAATATGCGTTCAACCCTGGGATTGACCGTCCTGAAATAATCGTATTCCGACGCAAATGCACCCGACCTGTAATGCCCCCAAAGGGCCCTGACGTTGTTGAGCCAGTAATTTATAAATGGGGGAATGTTGTGTTTCATGGGGAAGCACATCCGCCACTGTTCGTCGCTGGTATTCAATACACCCGCACTCAGGTCTTTAAAGATATCATCGGCAATAGTTTCTGAGGCATCAACAGGGTACGGCCAGTTGTAAATTTCCTTGAGCATTTGTGCCACTGCTGCCTGCGGCATTGGTGAGAGTGGTAATTCGTACCTCTGGGCCTGTGCGAGGACATCGAAGAGTTCGTCCTCACTCTGCGGTGCATGGTAATACCTGATGTATGAATCAAAACCACTCGCCTGAGGATTGATGTGATTGAATAAATGCTCTTTATCAAATGTACCCCAGATTGAAATCACTGGAACGCCATACAGAAGGCATTCTACCCCTGCGGTTGACCAACACGTCAACACGGCATCAACACTTGAAACCCAGTCTGCAAATTCCTGTCTGGGTAAAACCTGTATCCTGCCTGGATAAAGCTTTTCCAAAAACTTGTATTCTCTCGGATCTTCAAGCGGTGACGGCCTCAAAAGAACTTTGCCCGGCATGGTATCCAAATACCTCTTGATATACCTCATCATCCTTCTCAAAATACCGCAGTCCCTCCAGACCATATCCTCATGATGACGCCCCTTCTGGACCATGGGAAAATTTAAATCAGGGTGAAGCTTGAAATAACTGAGCGCAAAATGATTGGGTCCCGAATACGTGCTCGTTGACTTGGCAGAAAAAGCGACCCCAAGGGTAAAGTCTCCTTTGCGTTTAAGCCCCTTCGGCTTGATGTAAGCAGGGTAGCGGTAGATATCCAGTCTCATATTGCCCACAACCTTCACCTGATCTTGTCTGAATTGATGTTCTAACAGCAAATCGTGGGTGCCTTGATTCCATGGGTAACTCCTTTTGATCCACCCTGTGTCTTTTACAGAAAAAAAAGACCTTCCCATAAAGATTGTAAGGACTGTTTCTTTGGTTAAAGCATTCCCCTCTCCAGGCACAACATAAACATAACAGCACTTTGCTGCGGTCTGTGCCCCCCGGTGGTCACCACGCGAAGAGACAAAGGCATGGGGTTTGAATCTCCTAAAGGCAGGACGCCAGTTTGCATGGCTACAGCGCATGGTCTTGACACCTTTTTTTTGAAGGGCAATCTCCAGCATACGCATACCCAGCAGGTCCCGTTTTGACTGATCAATAAATAATAAAACCCTGAATTGTGGCATATGATCACCTGATAATAACCAGCCTGCGGTTGAGTAACCAAATTGTCTTGATTCTTCAACCGTTAATCGTTACGAAACGCCCCCTCATGAATCGCTAGTGCCCCCGTACCTTGCCCATCAGCACGCCACCCCCTTTCTCGCAAGACAATAATACCCCCCCGCCGCCAATCACCCGCAAAAAGAATCTTTTGGGCATCACCCACGAACACACCCTCTTAAAATTCTTGAGGAGCGTAGAGTACAACCATCTTCTGAATGGCGGATTTTCAAGGGGAGGAAAAGTTTCGTCGATTTGATACGCATAGACACCCTCGCTGATTGGGCTTAATCCGATCTGCCGGATAAAAGCATATGCACCGTCCACAGTAAATTCTCGTAGATGCCCGTTGCTGTGACCTGGCCCCGGTTTTTCTTTAAATGGCAGAAAGTGATTGTCCAGCAAGGATGCCTCGATCGGAATTTTTACCAAAAAGTAACGCGTCAATGGTGCAAGCATGGTGATGGTCTCGGCAGGATCAGGGACATGCTCCAGAACATCCGCCAACACAATCATGTCCACAGGCAGGGGGACAAATTGGCTGATCTGTGCAACGGTTGCTTCGATGTCAAGTGATGTCTGACTTGCGTACCTGATCTTCGCGGTTGCAAATCTCTCCGATGCAATTTTGACGGCATCCCCGGCGTAGTCCAAACCAAGACCTGCTTGTACATTAAGCAGCGCTGCAAGACACGAAAGCGTCGAACCATAGCCACAGCCCACATCAACAACAGTTTTTATGCCTCCCCTGATATCGCAAGGGACAGCCCCCAACATCACCTGCGCCTTGCGCACACCGCATTGGATGTCGTGCTCAATCAACCGCTCTGACTTTTTGGACCAGCTTTTGTAAAATGCCTCCTGCGTTGTCATGATTCACCTAAAAAAACCTTGTTTATAGGTAGAAAGAATCGACGAACATCATTCCCCCTACGCGTTGCTTCGGCAAAGAGTGAGACCTGCCTGATTACTTTTGACCCGCCTTTTTGGTACGCTCCAAGCCATCCAGAATGAATACACGAATCAAAACTTGATAGGGAATACCCTGTTTACCGGCTGTTTTTTTTAGTTCATTAATAGTACTATCATCCAAGGCTACGCTGGTAGGGCGTTTGCGCACATTTTTATACCGCTTCATGGCATCAAGAATTTTGGAGGCATCCAAAATCGCTGGCGCATCATATTCCTTCAGTGATTTGACGTAGGATTTTTTCATAATGATTCCTTTCTTTCCGGCTTGCCCGGCGGGCACTGATAACCCTGACCCTCCCTGCCCTTAACACAAAAACAACCTGAAGTAGCAGGCCACCAAATGTCGGTCCTACCACACCCAACCTCTGTTCAGTTGTCGGCGGTAAAATCTGAATGCCCAACGGCAAGGCAACCCCTGATCTGAAAACTTCTTCTGTGTCAGTAATCGATATTCCATGCTTGTTTTTGTTTTTTGTCTGGTTACCCCTATCCCATTCAAATTGATAATACTGTGTTTCAAGCAACCAAAAGAGCAACCATTCTGAAAATTGCCACTTCGCCATAGTTTATTCTAATACACTATTATAATAGTGTCAATATAGTGTGTGCCTCTGTCTGACTTTTTGGACCAGCTTTTGTAAAATGCCTCCTGCGTTGTCATGATTCACCTAAAAAAACCCTTTTAATCAGGTTTAAGACACGCTTAAAAAAATACTTGAACAGCAAGTGCGTTGACTGGAATTTATATAACGTCAGCCGTGTTTTTCCCTTACCTTTTGAGCCAGCGGCAATAATCCAGTCCTGTCCTGCAAGCTGTTTTTTGATATCAACCCTCACATGACTCAACCCCGCATTTTTCATCAATGTGCAGACACTGGCTGCTGAAAACATGTGCTGATGCTGCCTGGGCGCAGTGTTGGAGGGCTTGAAAATCACATTTTGCTCGTAGGGAATAATAATCAAAACAGATCCGTGACTCTGTAGAAAAGCAACCTGTTCCTTAAGATGACGCAGGGGATCGGCGGTGTGTTCAAAGACATGCGAGAAAATCATAAGATCATAAGGGGCCTTTTTTGCCAGATCGGCATGGCCAATATATTCTATGTAATCTTCCCTGGCCCGTTGCTGATTGTACTCAGGTTGCAGATCATGGATATAAACGTTAACTTTATCACTGATATACCAAAACAATTTTTTGTTTAAAACAAGACCCATTGAACCCGAAATAGAACCATCCCCCCCGCCCCAATCCAATATTTTGATAGAGGCAACCTTGGAGTCTTCTGTTATTCTTAACAGGCTCTCTATGAGAGTGTGTGCGTAAAAAAGGATGTGCGATGTGGAATGAAGCAGGGGCTTAAGGGTGATCTCGTCTATTTTTTTTCTTTCCTCGGGGTATTTTTGGTAGACAGCCTCGGAGATTTCTTTGATACCTTCTTTAAACAGGCTGGTCTCATCAAAAAGAGGGTATCTGTGAATGTGAAAACAGTTTAAACAAACGGCAAACTCGCTGTTGATCTCTTTTATACCAAGCGCGCCCAGTATTTTTTCTGTCTCACGATTGCTCCGCCCTGTGAGCGTGTATTTTCTGTTGAATAAATAAACTGGTCTGCCGGAACACACGGGGCAGAGTTTTGTTGTTTGCAGCCCATTTTCACCAAGCACTGACATTGACTTCCCTTTCCATCTTAACCAAAAAGATTTTCAACCCGTTCGATCGCTAGACTAGTCATTTCCATAATGCCAAAAAGCCCTGAAACCGTCGTTTGAATTGATGCAAAGATGTTGTGGAACATGCAATTCTCCAAATCTGCTTGGGACGAAGATAAAATTTTCTATATCCTTCAACTTGCAGGTGAACAAGTTTTTCTCGGGATATGTGTTCTGTCCAGTAGTCGATACAAAAATCAGGATGTGGATTTAACGAAAAGTCAATCCATTTCTGATGATTTGTGAGTCCCTTGCTGATGGCATCTTTGTAGATTTCTGTATTTGGAAGAAACATAAGAATTTGAAAAACAGCATAGTCCGGATCCAAATCTATCAGAAAATTGAAATTCCTTCTGACATCATTCTCCGTCTTTTCAAAAGGAAATCCCAACATGAAATCAGCAATGGAGCGTAGGCCTGCTTCTCGACAAAATCGAAAAGCTTGTCTGATTTGAGAGATCGTTATCCCCTTTCTTACCATTCTGAGACCTTCATCTGTGCCTGTTTCCACGCCAAATCCAACACACCAACAGCCAGCCTTTTTGGCACGAATCAGTGATTCTTTTTTTACCGTATTGACTCGTGAACGAAAGTCCCATTTAAATTTCAACTGATACTTTTCCACTGCATCACAGAATTCGACAAGCCATTGGTCTGTTATGTTGAACAGGTCGTCATAGAAATGGATTTCCTCATACCCTCGTGAAAGGCAATCTTTGACTTCTTCTATAACTTTTTCAACGCTTCTCTTTCTGAATTTCTTATAGGGCATATCACAAAATGTGCAGTGAAAAGGACACCCTCGGCTCGTGATCATTGTTGTGAACTTGCTCGTCAACCCTATGGGGTTGTAGTACTGACCGCGCCGAATAAATGCACGATTGGGTATTGGCAATTCCTCGATATTTTCAATATATGCAGGAGGGACATTAACGCCCGGCAAGAATCGATTGTCACTGAAAGAACTGTCATGGTGTCTTTCAAGAGATGTTGAAGTGTAAACTCCACGTATGTGATCTATACTGTTTCTTTTTTCTATCGCATTCACCAACTCGGTGAAGGCGATTTCCCCCTCTCCCACAACGATGGAATCAAATTCTTTAAGTTGGGCAGCTTGGTAAGGAAAGGCTATCGGATGATGACCGCCCAAACAGAGGTGTGTTTCTGGATTGATCTGCCGCACCAATCTCGCGGTTTTTAGAACGTCAATCAAAGAAATGGTAAAACTGGTAATGCCCACTACGTCAGGCTTAATATCCTTCAATATTGCCGTCAGATCTCCGTAATCCTGTCTTTCCCCGATGCAGTCGATCAGGCGGATATCATGTCCCGTTGTGTTTTGCTGCAAGTACGAGGCCACATACAGCAAGCCCAAAGGAGGATATCGTCCAACATCATCTGTCTGAACATGTGCCTTAAAGCCCTTGGCTGCAAATTCTGTAATTGTGTTATTGGCGGGGGGATTAATGAGTACGATTTTGATGACAAATCTCCTGATTTTTTATTATTCGACAATCCGTGCAATTTTGATGGATGACCCACTCTGAATCATTCAAGACACACAGTCATTCGGCGTTCCTCAAAAAGTACCAGAGTAGTGGAAAAAATGAAACAAAAAAAAACGAACAGAACTGAACAAAATATTCTTTTTTCCAAAGGGTGATCATATGTCGATGGCAATGGGAGAGATCGCACCGTCTTTTAACTGGTAAATAAAATCACACCGCTTGATCGTTGTCAGGCGGTGCGCCACCATAATAACCGTCTTGTCCTTTGCCAGCTCATAGATCTCATCAATAATTTTTTGTTCCGTCTCGGAATCAAGGGCCGAAGTGGCCTCGTCAAACACCAGGACCTCCGAATTATTGTACAATGCCCTGGCTATGGCTATCCGCTGCTTTTGTCCCCCGGAGAGCAACACACCGCCCTCTCCCACTCGTGTCTCAAGACCATCTAACGTTAAAAGAAAATCATAAATATTGGCGTGTTTTAAGGCCGCCGTCACGCGCCCCACATCGACATCAAAACCAAAGGCCACATTTTCGAGTACCGTGCCATCAACAAGGTAGATATCCTGCGGGATGTAACCTATTTTTTTTCTCCAGGACCTGATGTTTTCGTCCGTCAGCAAGACCCCATCAATAAAAAGACCGCCGTTCACCGGTCTAAACAAACCACAGATAATATCCACAAGCGTGCTTTTTCCAACACCCGACTCACCCACAAAACCAACCTTTTGCCCCTTCTGGATGGTCAGGTTGATGTTGTTAAAAATCTGTTGCCTGTCATCAAATGAAAACGAAAGATCCTTAAGAGAAATTTCTGTCTTAAAGGAACACGGCCCTTCACCATGCTCCGCCTCCCTGATTTTGAGATACTCGCTGACGATCTCGATTGACTTACTATTGTAATTGATCTCGTTTGTCGCGAGCACCATTCTGTTGACTGCAGGGACAAGCCTGCTAAAAGCCACCGCAAATAACGCAAGCTTGGGGATTGTAGATACAAGCGTGCCATCATAAGTTGTTTTGATAACAATGATCACAAGGACAAGCAATGCGATGAATTCTATCAGATTTCTGGGAATAACCTGAATAGTGCCATGAATAACGTGTGTCTGATTATGCAGAAGTGATACGTTAATGAACCTTTTGACACCAAACGTTTCTGTACAGTTGATTTTGATCTGCTTGATAGTTCCAAAGCACTCGTTAATGGCCCTGTAAAGACAACCGAGGTAATACGATTTCAACTCGCTTTGCTTTTTCACTGTCTTGGATACAATCCGTGCCATTAATATAAACAAAACAGAGCAAACAACACACATCACGACTGTCCCCCAAAAATCGACACGCAGCATGAGTACAAATATGAGGGCTGTCGTTAATATTTCAACTAATATGGAAAGAAAAGTTCTTAAGGCAGCAAGCGCCCCATGAAGTTCATGGATCACCGCCTTTGTATAATAGGCGGTGTTCGCCTGCACAAAATCTGCATAGGGTTGTTTGAGAAATTTTGCGAACATTTTCTCAGCCAATTTGTTGTAGATCCATCTTGTGTGCTTGAATTGAAAGTATGTAAAGAAAACAGTAAAGAGAAACTTGAAAAGAAAAAATAACACCAGACCAACACTGATGTACACTTTGAATTGATAGACATCCGGTTGCCCAGCCATCCTGTAAAAAACACCAATATATTTGTGGGTTATCAAACCGCTTGGGTCCGTCAGGATTTTAAAATACGGAAAAAGCAACCCCACGCCTGCCATTTCGGTGACAGAAAACAACAACACCAGAAACAAAAACAACGGGAGTCGGCATCTGTCTTTGTGGTCCAGTAATTTATAGAGTCTGCTGATGGAAGTTGACATGTTTCTCTCGAACAAAAAGGCGTTTCCGTGACCACTTTCACGAACGTACCAGTCCCAGTCCCGGAACGGAAATAATCTCTTTCAAGAGGAAAGTCATTTAAAAAATCCGAAATTCAGGGGTCAACAAATCACAGGCAATGATCACTCTTGTCGAAAGCCACGAAAGGTTCTATCCCTTTCTCTGTACAGTTTGTGTGCGGTTGCTATGTTTCGCGCACAAATTTTTTCAAAATAATCTTCTATTAATATGCGATTGGCATCAAACAAGGCTTCATGAAATTCATCATCGGACAGATCTGTAAAATTAACTGCGACGAGATCCGAGTTTACGTGCTTATTTTCGTAGAAGTCCTCACAATCTTTGAGCAAGCCCTTTTCAATGGCATAGTAATAGAGCGGTGAGCCCGGATATGCTGTCACGGGTCTGATCGTTCTTAATTCGACAGCATCACTGTATTTAAGTAAAAAATCTACCCCAAGCTTCAGGGATTCCCTTGTTTCACCGATATTTCCGAAGATGACATTAATACCAGGGCTTATACCGGCAGCCAATGTGTTTTGGATACCTTCATGGATCATCTTTACTGTAAGCCCCTTATTCATCACATTCAGTGCCTGTTGATCGAGGGACTCAATGCCATAATTGACATACACACAACCTGCCTTTGCCATGAGTTTTAAGACGTCCGGCTTTGCATAATTTAATCTCCCCATACACTCCCACTTACAATCCAAACCAGTTCTCAAAATACCTTCGGCAATGGCTGTAATTCTCTCCTCTGAACACATGGTCAGCTCATCACGAAAAGAAAAATTGAGCACATTATATTTTTTATTTAACAGAACCATCTCTTCGACAATATTTTCAACAGATCGCAACCTCAAGCCTTTGTCCATCCGATAACAAAAATTACATTTAAAATCACACCCCCTGCCTGCCAGCAGTATCAAGGTTCGATTGTTATTCTTCGCACCAGACATCTTCCTGAGTAAGTAGTGATCCATTGGAAATAAGTCCCAGGCTGGAAAACCTATTTCATCCAGATTCTTGATCAATTCACGCGGTGGATTGATGACACACTTTCCATTGTCATTATAGGCAATCCCCCGAACGGAAGCCAGCGAACGATCGCCCTCAAGAGCTTCAATGATTTCCAAAGCTGTCACCTCGCCCTCTCCCATCACAATGACATCTGCCGAGGTCTTTCTCATGAAATATTCTGGTTCAGGTGCAGGACCATGCCCCCCCAGTAAATAAAACGGCCTTTGCCTTGAATTGTTGATGGCTTTGGAGATTTTGAGTAACTTACTGTACTGGTAGTATCCGCCGATCACACTCACGGCGACAATGTCGAAATGCTCATTGTTGAGAAGATTTAAAAGATGTGACTCTGGCCAATGATAAATATCTTGACTGTAAACCTGCACATCATGTCCTCTTTCGCGCCACACAGTAGCTACATACGCCAGACCCAGTGGAAACTGGGAAACATACGAATCGTTGTCGTAAACAACCAATAAAATTCTCATCCGAAACTCCTTGTTAAAAATGCAACTGGTTTGTCGGACAATAAACGGAATCGCTCCATAATCCCATCTTACAACACGGGTCAATTCAAGATAATAAAATCTCCAGAAGGGAGTGGTTTTTTATTTACGAGATGACCAAATTTGGAGAGAGCAAGGCTGTGCGGTAAAAACACATTGTAACTGAGCAGGTGCAGAGCGGGATGTCGGCCAATACTTATTGCAAGGGCCGAGGTATTTCGAACAAAACCTTTGGTTACTGGAAGAAAGAATTCACAGGCCATGTGCAGCGGAGGGGCTTGGTGCCGACTTCAAAGAAACGCTTTGTGGCACTTTCGCTGACAGCGAATAAGTTTGTTGATTGAGGACTCCCTGAGCACTGCAATAGACACCCTCGCCTTATGCTTGCTGGTGTGTTATTTCTGATTCTCATGATTCTCATATTGACCACATTTCTTAAACCACGTTATAGTTGAATGGACGGTTGTGGTCCAGTTTGTGGGGCCCACTGTACTTTTTTGGCTTAGACCAACAAAGTATCTGAAAAGTTTTGTGAAATGAACACCAATATCGAATTACCTTTTTGGTGTAATACCAGAATAGCGATCTCATAATAGGATGAAAAATATCTTGCAACAGAGGTGTATAATTACATTTGTGCTTGTTTTGCTGGGATCGTTGTTTGTCCCCGTCCTACTGATTAGTAGGTACAATGTTCTGTTTACTGTTGGTCTATGTTTTTTTTGTCCTTTAAGTCTTCTTTTGTTAGCAGAAATTGTGTTTAGAACATCTTATTTTTTGATAAGGAAAAGAAAATTCATTTCTTTTAATAATGGGTTAACGGCGTCAGATTTTCCACTTCAACCACACCCTTATATGCCGATGGTGTATAAAGCCAATCATATTATACCAGCAGGTGATGAGAAGTGTAAATACATGCACCCCGAACGAGGCTATGTTGCTTATGGACTCAAAACCAATTCTATAGGATTTCTAAATGGCGAAAAGGGCGACCGAGAAATTATCAACCCCAAGCCTCAGGG
Source organism: Deltaproteobacteria bacterium (assembly GCA_015228875.1). Classification (GTDB taxonomy): domain Bacteria; phylum UBA10199; class UBA10199; order UBA10199; family JADGCS01; genus JADGCS01. The sequence goes on from JADGCS010000111.1 coordinate 10,771, forward strand.
CTTAGTTCGAATAAATTGTCTTGGTGAGTCTCCCGTGGCGGGTTATTTAAGGTACCAGAATAAATATTATAGTTTACCGGTTGAAGTTGAAAGATATTTACAACACAGAATGACTCATTCGCCTATAGAGGTAAATAATTTTGCGCAAGGGGCATGGTCTAGTTGTGATCTCATGATCAATTTCTTGCTCAGGGTTTACGAAACCAACCCTGATGTCTTGATTATCTATGCAGGGTTCAATGATTTATCGATTTCTCTAAAACCCAATTTCATGCCTGACTACAGCCATGCCAAGCAAAACTTTGAGGCAAAATACCGGGCGTTGGAGTTTATGGATAAATTGCCTAAATTGCCACTGGCAATTTATAACTTTGTCTTGTCTGAGATAACCAAGAAATTCATCAATAATATTGATGTCAGTCTAACTACCAATATTGGTCAGGCAAATTATGATGCCAGCTTCCAAAATCTTGTCGTTTATAAACGCAATATCGAACATATTATTAAAGTTTGTCTGATGAGCCAGATAGAAGTAGTGCTGGTTTCATCCTTGTATTTTATATCTCACTTTAACAAAAAATTAAAAATAGCAAATAAGATGCAAGAAGGTATGCAGTTGATAAATGGACATTTGACAAATCTATCGAGGCAATATAACGTTTTGTACGTTGATTTACACGGACAGGTCCCCCTAGATAAAGAGTATTTTTATGATTCAGTTCATTTTTCTCACAGTGGTGCAGAGTTGGTTGGGCGTGTAATAGGGAAATGTATAGAGCCTCTGATAAAAAGAATAGCCCTGAGCAAGTCTGAGATAAAATAAATGATTCGTTTTTTGTTCTGCATGATGGGCATGGATGGAAGATAAATTAAAAAAAATTGTAGCCCGTGTTTTGGGGTTAAGTAAAAATAATATTGGTAAGGATACTTCGGCAAATACGGTTGTAGGCTGGGATTCTCTCAAACAGATGGATCTGATTGCCAACATTGAGAGGGAATTTGGTGTTGAATTTACGGATGAACAGATCGAGGATATGATTAGTTATGATGTTATCAGGAGTGTGCTGTACGAGATTTTTAAAAAAAGTAAGATGTGATTGATACAAGAATACTATCAAGTTGGTTTCCTTCACAGGGTCATGGCCTCAGAGAACGACTGGGACAAAATTTGCTGAGTCATGCCAATGATACAGCAATCATATTTTTTTCAAATCAAAATGAACAAAGGGTTAGTTATCGCGAGTTGTTGAGCCTTGCAGTTGGTTATGCCACGTTTTTAAAGTCTCAAGGTCTCAAGAACGGGGATGTGGTTTTTTTTATTTTGCCGCAATCAGTCGATTTAATTGCATGGTTCTGGGCTGTTGTTATTTTAGGAGCTATCCCGAGTATTTTTACAGTCCCATCTCATAAACAAAACAAAGAATATTATATCAAGCAGCTCAGGACCATTCTCCAAGAATCTGGATGTAAGATGCTGATTCAGGATTATGATTTAGAAATAGATTTAAAGGATATGATGATAATTAGTGTTGGTGCTATTGATAAAAATATAATCTATAATTCTGTCGAAGTTGCCCAACAGACAGGTGAACTGGATGTGTGTATTTTACAATATTCATCGGGGACAACCGGCATAAGAAAAGGCGTTATTTTAGGAGAAAAAACAGTACTCAAGCATGTAGATTGCTATGGCAATATGATCGGTTTTTCTTCTGGTTCAAAAATTGCCTCATGGCTACCATTATATCATGACATGGGACTTATTGCCGCAATGGTTATGCCGTTGTGCAGGGCGGGACAGATTATTATGATGGATCCTTTTTTATGGTCACGGCATCCTGAATTGTTTATCCAAAAAATTATACAGCATGGATGCCAGTATGTCTGGATGCCTAATTTTGCTTTTGCACATACTCAAGGAAGGTTTACCAAGGATGAATTAGCTAAGAATGTTCTTAAAGATGTGAGGTGGATCAGTTGTTCTGAGCCGATTGACATTAAGGTTGCCAACAATTTTATAGATCATTTTTCTTTTGCTGGTGCTACATTCTCATCTTACACAACATGTTATGCCATGGCTGAGGCAACATTTGCTGTCAGCCAATCATCGCAAAATCAATCTTTAAAGGTCATGTACTTGAATCTCAGTACAGGACAGTTTCTTAAAATTTTACCAAAAAATGAATTAGGCTGGATTCCCATTGTCTCATCAGGAAAACTCTTGGACGGGGTGACCGTTAAAATAGATAAAATTGAAGGAGTGCCGTTTGACTATGGAGTGGGTGAAATATGTATAAAATCTGAATTTTTAGCACAAGGATATTGGCGTAATCCATCAGATACTCAAGGGGCTTTTAAGGAAGGATGGTTTTATTCGAGGGACATAGGTTTTATATCTGGGGATGAGTTATATGTTGTGGGTAGAAATGATGATACGTTAGTTATTAATGGGATAAATATTTTTGCACCAGCTATTGATGCCATGATTACAGGCATGCCAGATTCAATACCAGGTCGTTCGGTTGCTTTTGCCCACCTTGATGATGCCACAAATACCAAACGTCTTGTTATTCTGATTGAAACCAGAAGTCCGGTTTCAGACTATTTAAATATTAAGAGTAAATATTCTCAGGCCCTGAGGAGTGTGTTGGAGGTTGACCCCTATGTCCAGATGGTGCCACACATGAGTCTCCATAAATCAAGTTCTGGCAAGATCTCTCGTCGACGGAATTATCAAGCATGGCTTGATGGTTTTTTTAATGTAAGCGCTCACGAAAAAGCGTCGCAATCTTTGTGATTTAACAGTCAAACTCCGTCGTAGCCAGCAGCATGGTGCTCGGGGCAAGGGTTACACTGAGGCCACACTTCACAAACAGGTCCATGTTATCCTGAATGAACAACACATGAAACAAATCCTTGAAGTCACTAGCCTGACTTTACCGAGTTAATCAAAAATTTCAACTTAAAAACATCACGGTTACCTTTTAAACTCCGCAATGGTGCTTCTTTGCGGCTGTGACGTAAGGAATATCATGGCTCTTCTTTTGTATATACGGAACATGCTGATTTGATAGATCTTGAGAATATCCTGAAATAGCTTAAAACGATTGGGTAGACCGCCCCGTTACCGAGGCGGCCCCCCGCAGAACCGGACGTGCGGATTTCCCGCATCCGGCTCTTCGAAAATGAGTTCTTCACAGTCTAACGTACGACACCAAGGAATTGTAGGGAATTCGAATTCGGGGTGCCCGCAGGGGATATTGCTTGCTGACATCCCTCATCTTTTCCCAGTTCATCTTGCCCTTCTGGCTCCGCCTTGAGAGACAGCGCCGCCAAAAATGCATTGTCTCCCAGTGGAAGCTCTGTAACCGCGTGTTGTTACCAGCCAGACCGTAGTAATTGAAGTGCCCGCTGAGTATTGCATTGATTCTCTTGGCTTGTCTCTCCAAATCCCAGTGCATGATCTTCCAAAGGGTTGCCTTCATCGCGGCCTTCGCTCGCGAGAAACGCTTGCCCTCGGTTTGAAACACCACTTTCCAGCCTGTCCGTTTGCGGTTGATGGCCCGGTAGATGTTAAATCCAAGAAACGTGATACAACGACGTTCTTTGCCGCCATTCGGGTGCGGCGTCAGATCCGTCGTGTGCGTCTTCTGTTCGGCGACCTCGAGATTAAACTGTGTCAGCCGTGCTTGCAGGAGAATCTTGAAATCCTCAAGGTCCTGCTGATTCTGAAAGAGCACCACAAGGTGAGTGGCCCGCGGGAACCTCCCCCACGGGCTCTCTCAGAACCGGACTTGAACCTCTCAGCTCATCCGGCTCCCATTATCCAATCGACGGCTTAATATTCATCTGCCAGTGAACAAATAGCTT
>JADGCS010000112.1 GCA_015228875.1 Deltaproteobacteria bacterium
TTGACCTTGATTATCAAAAATGCGATGTCAAGGGCACCATGGAACGATCGTTAAAAACTGCAACCTATTGATAAACAATAACTACCTCGGAAGAAATTGCACGTTTCAAAGTGCGGAATGTAGGATATAGGTATTAATATTTGCACTATATTCAATTTTTTCCATAGATTTTTGAATAGTCACGGGATCAAGTTTTGACAAATATGTGTTTGCGCAAAACAAAGGTTACAACAGCACGTCACTGGTCAAGACATAATCTCGATACAATATTCACTCATTTTCTTATTTGATGTTATCTATTTATTAAAGCCCGTAGCCCCCCATATGTACCAATAGGCACACCCGCAATTACATCCTCGCTTTTCTCTCGAGCAACCCGATAAATTGTGACTCTGTCTATTGCATCATTCCAGATTTTATTCTTACACCTAAGTGTGGTCCAGATTGAAACACCTTGAGGCGGTGCAACAGGTAGTGTGCCAGTATATACTCTTACAATTTGATGTGGATAAAGAATTGCTCGGTCCAAAGCGCCGCTTATATACTTGAAAACTAGTGGTGCGAAATGGAATGAGTGTCTATGTTTATTTGTTACTGTGTTAGATTTGTCGAACGTATCATCAGTAATAATAAAATTTGCCAAGTAAACTGGATATGAAGCCTTGTTGATTAGATCGATATATTCTGGATTAGAATTTACTTTCAAAACAGATAATTCGATTTCACTTGTTGCCCACGTATAATAATAAACAGCGTCCCTAACAAAATCCGAGAGTGTGAATCCTTTGCTTTCTGCTATTTGTTTTATAGAGTTTTTTTCGGCATCTGATACCCGCAATATAATTCCTGTGTCTTTTTGATCTTTAAGAGCAAATAATTCTGCCAAACTTCTCGAGCCATCCATATCAACCCTCCTTTGTATGTCTGTGATGTATATACAAATTGCAATATATTATGTCAATACTGCTTTCTTGATTGAACTTGTAGTTTGGAGACTGGTTTGTGGATGATAAGCTTTTCTGTTTTCTACATGCACAACTCAAGATTCGCCCATATTGGGAAGAGGGAAATTATGCCACTCGACCTTTAAGTGGGATAACCTTCCCTCCCACTTTTAACCCATCCAAATAATCCGCCCACTTCTGCATCATGACTCGACGTTGTTGCAGGTGTTTAGTGCGATTATAAGCACGACCATTAGCATCTTTGACTGCGTGGGCGAGTTGTTGCTCTATATACTCAATGCGTTCATTTAAGACTTCATCAAGAATTGTGCGGGCTGTAGCTCTAAAGCCGTGGGCCGTCATCTGGTCTTTAGTATATCCTAATCGTCTTAGCGCCATATTAATAGTGTTGTTGCTCATAGGGCGAGTACGGGTGACTGAGCTCGGAAAGACATATTTGCAATGACCACTCAGGGGTTGAAGCTCTTTTAAAATTTCTATGGCTTGTTTTGATAGAGGTACAAGGTGAGGTTCTTTCATTTTCATTTTTTCAGCGGGGATATTCCAATCTGCGTTTTCAAAATCAATCTCACTCCATTCAGCTTTTCTCATTTCACCGGGACGGACAAAAACAAGCGGTGCAAATTTGAGGGCTAGCTTTGTAATGCTGTGACCCTCGTAATCTTCTGTTGATTTTAATAGCTCGGCTAATTCTTCTGGATCAGTAATTGCTGCCAAGTGTCTTTTGGAGACAGGTTTTAAAGCTTCTTTTAATCCAACGGTAAAGTCTCTATCTAAACGCTCTGAGACAATGGCGTAACGACAGACTTTGGAACAGTATTGCAAAAGTCTGTGTGCTGTTTCTTCTGCGCCGCGTTCCTGTATCTTGTTAAGTATTTTTAAGAGTTCGTGATTGGAGATTTTTGAAATGGGTTTGGAACCAATGTAAGGAAAAAGATCTTTTTCAAATCGTTGCATTACTGCAATGCCGTGCTGATCTGTCCAACGAGTAATATTTTTGACGTGCCATTCTCTGGCAATCACTTCAAAGGCGTTTTTGACATCCTCGGCTCTGCTTGCTTTTGATGCTCTTTTGTTTTCTACAGGATCAATGTCTTGTTCTACAAGCTTGCGTGCCTCTAAGTGTCTTTCTCTTGCCTCTTTAAGATTAACATCAGGAAAAGCCCCCAGCGCAAATCTTTTTTCTTTGCCATCGATACGATATTTGTAGCGCCACCATTTACAACCCGTAGGCGAGACCTCCAAATACAAGCCACGCCCATCAGTAAGTCGGTATGTTTTACCTGTGGCCTTGGCGTTGTTGACTTTTGTGTTGGTTAAATTCATCTGGGGGCATCTCCTTTTTTAAAACTCCAAGATGCCCCCATACATGCCCCCAATTTATTATGGTTGTCAATATTCAAATTTGTACGCTAATAGACACTAAATTCAATAAAAAAGGCACCTTGCGAGTGCCTTTAATACTTTATTGGATTTTATTGAATGTTAAAAAACACTCAAAATGTGGAGCCGGTGGGAGTCGAACCCACGTCCGAAAAAGCTTCCGTATGCCTTCTACAGGTTTAGTCACAGTTTGGATTTAACCCTTTAGTTTACCCCGTAACCGGTACTCAAAGGCGGGCCTATTTATTTTTAGCCCTTAAGCCAGTAGACAAAACTTAAGGACGATCCCCAATTAGTTACGCCCATGACACCGACTGGGGAGACCCGCGCCATGAACGTGGCCCGCTAAAGGGGCCAGTTTTTAAGCAGCTGCCGCGAAGGCAGGAGCTTTTGCAACGTTATCGTTTGCAGTTGTTTTTGTGAAGTCGTTTAACGAGTGCCTTCAACTCGACCTGCCAGTCACACAGTTGTCATCCCCGTCGAAACCATTAACGGCCCCGAAATTTTTTTTCGTTTTACGAAAAAAAATTGGTTGATGGGACATGGTTGATGGTTGATGGGAGGATTCAATTTTTTTTTAAACCTGCCGCATCATGGTTCATCAATGCCCATACAGTCCAGATTGGATTGTGTCTGCAAACAGCACGCTATTGTACAGCCAGCCATCAGCAAGTGTCAAATTTTTAAAGCCTCGCAACAACGCCTGATTTATTACATTTGCCGCGTAGTTTATGTTTGTTTAACTTGACTAAGTATTACTTTTGGTCCCTGATAACGCGTCGTTATTTATATTATATTCACAGGAGATATTATGGCAGATCCCCATCCGGTTTGTGTTGGTTCGTGTCCCGTTCAGGATCCCAGTGTTATCTATGGCGAGGATAACCGGCTCGAACCCTACGACAGCAAAAACAGCCCGCGTCATGTCGTGATTGCACGTTCGACAGGGGCGCTGTTTAACTCAAGATACATCGGGATTGACAGGACCAACCCCGCAAATGCCCGCATTGCGTTGGTCAATTATGGTAACGCCCTCAACCTGTGTAGGGAAGAGCCTTTCAGGGAACAGCCCATGGGTGCGGGTGCCTTTTGTTCCGGTTTTCTGGTGCGCCGCAATGTCGTGGCCACAGCAGGGCATTGTATTCAGACCCCCAAAGACTGCGAAGACGCCTCGTTTGTCTTTGGTTTTGGTTACGACAAAAAAGCCAAGGACGTGGGGCTTGTCAGATCGGCTGATGTTTACGCCTGCAAAAAAATTATCCAATCAGTCTCAACGGAAACCACTGATTTTGCCTTGATCGAACTTGACCGCATGGTTGTGGATCGCGAACCCATTCCGTTCAGGGAAAAGGGGAAGATTGAAGAAAACGCCCCTCTCGTGGTGATCGGTCATCCCTGCCAACTTCCCACAAAGATTGCGGGCGGGGCCCGTGTGCGTTCCAACAGTGATGACACTTCATTTGTGGCCAATCTTGATGCCTTTGCGGGTAACTCTGGTTCTCTGGTGCTTAACGCGTTGACAGGCATCGCAGAAGGGATACTGGTGAGCGGTGAAACAGATTTTGTCGAAAGGGTGCTATCAGAAAAACCACGAAAGACCTGCCTTGTCTCCCGTCGGTGTAAAGACAACAAATGCAAAGGTGAAACGGTTACACGGTCAACAGAGTTTGCGCCTTTTGTTCCTGCGAAATAAATGCCAATAAAAAAGCCCCCTCGTCTGAGGGGGCTTTTAAAAAACCTTGCTATAAAAAATCAGTTATTTTTTAATCCCAGCCATGTCTTCTAACATGGAGGTGGTCACTGATTTTGGTCTCTCAATGGGATACCCTAATGCACGGTCCCAAACGATGTTGGAGCACACGCCGAGCGCACGGCCGATACCAAAGAGCACTGTGTAGAAATCGTACTCCTTGAGACCATAGAACCACTGGATGACGCCGGACTGTGCGTCCACGTTTGGCCACGGATTTTTTGCCTTGCCGTGTTCTTGCATAATGGGTGGCACCAGCTTGAACATCATATCGACATACTTGAAGATAAGATCGTTTGGCAGGTGCTTGAGGCAGAATTCTCTTTGTGTCATGTAGCGGGGGTCTGTTTTTCTTAAGACAGCGTGTCCAAAGCCCGGAACAACCTGACCGGACTTGAGTGTGTCCCAGCAGAATTTTTTCATTTCTTCTTCGGTGGGAACCTTGTTGCCCATTTTGTCCATGACGCCCTGTATCCAGCGCAGAACTTCTTGATTGGCAAGACCGTGCAAAGGCCCTGCAAGACCGTTAAGCATGGAAGAGATTGAGTAGTAGGGGTCGGAGAGGGCGCTTGATACCAGATGACCTGTGTGCGCGCTGACGTTGCCGCTCTCGTGATCGCTGTGCAGGATAAAGTACATGCGGGCGACATCGTCATAGGGTTTGTTGATCCCCATCATATGGGCAAAGTTGGCGCCCATGTCGAGTTTTGGATTGGGCGGGATGATGTTATCGTTGCGGTACTTCATGCGGAAAATGTGCGCGGCAATCTCGGGCAGTTTTGCCAGCATGTCGATACAGTCTTCGTATGTTGCATCCCAGTGATCCATTTTGCCAATACCCTTGGCATAGGCCCTTGAGTATTTGGACTCTTGCTGCATTGTCAGCACGGCCAGAGAAAACAGTGTCATCGGGTGGGTGTCTTTGTGTGCGGCACGGATGACGTCGAAAACGTATGTCGGGACTTTGCTTCTGGCCTGCATGTCTTTAACGAGTTCCAGTGTTTCGGACTCGGTGGGGATATCACCCGTTAAGAGGAGATGAAGATGACCTTCGACGTAGGGCATTTCACCACCAGGTGCCTTGGGTAACTTTGCGAGGGTTTCTGGTATGGTGTACCCTCTGAAACGAATCCCTTCGTTGGGATCAAGGTAGGATATGTCTGTGACGAGACCTTTAACACCTCTCATCCCGCCAATGGCCTGTGCTATGGTTACATCGGAGATTTTTGTATCACCGAATTCCTTGAGCAGTCTTGTGGTCCTTGGACGATGGGCCTCGATTTTTTGATGGAGTTTTTGTTTTAATGCAGTTGACATCGTTTTCTCCTCTTGGGTTTGCAAGTTAAGAACTTGATTCGACTCCGTCCGCAGCCTTCAGATCTGGAGTTCCGTGTTTTTTATTTTGTGCTGATCACTTTAAAAAACCCGGATGATACCGACACACGCGTTGAGTCCTTTTTAAAATTCTTAAACAACGTTTTGATTAACAAGCCTCAAATACCTGATTTTGCCTCATAGCCGACAAATCATGAAAATCAAGGCTTTTTACGGTTCGAAAAACAAAAACCTCAGAGAAGCCACACTGAAAATAAGGGGTTATTATGGGTATTCATGACAAGAATCAGTTTTTTTTGGTGTTTTTTATTTATACATAAACACCGAATAATCGTGCGGCAGGTAATTGTTGTGCAATGATATCCGGGATGGACTGAGTTTTTTACAGTAGGCGTGAGCCGTTGCGGGTGCAATATTAAAAAAACCGTCCTGATTGGTTTGGTGGATGTTAAAGGCATAGGCCTGTGTGCAGAGATTAAAAGAGGCCCTGACCATCTCTTTAAAGAAGGTCAGGTTTCCTAAGGCAAAAATACCACTGCTAAAGACGTAATCAAATTTTTCATTGTTTTTTGTAAGCAGGATGTTTTTGTTGACAAAGTGTGCCTGCGGATAATGCTGTGCGCAGGTTTTAATAAAATCCGGAACGATGTCGTAGCCCGTGTAGTTGATGTCCAGGCCCTGTGTCACAAGATAGTGAAAAAAATCACCGAGCCCGCACCCGATATCCAGAACGCTTTTATTGTCCAGATCACCAATGAGAGTAAAGGTTCTAAAACGAATCGCCTGAGACTTTCTGCTGGACCAGCTGAGTTTTTTAAGGGGATCAGTTTGTGTGCGATTTAAAAAACTGTAGAGGGATTTTTGTTTAAGGTGTGTCAAAAAGACGGAGACCAGGTTTGGTAAATGAAGTCGGTTTTTTTTAAACATTTGTGTAGTCGACAGGGCGCGGGCCATGTGCCGTACGGAACATGGTGGGTGCATCCCGTCCCCAAGGGCATTTCCTTCGGGGCATCAAAGTCAAGTGAGTAACTTGTATTTTGTTTTAAGAGCAGTTGCGATTTCTTGTTTGCTGATGGCACCCTCGCGAAGGATTTTCCATCGGCTTTTTTTAAGTTGTATCACCGTTGATGCCACACCCAGACGGGAAGGCCCTCCGTCAAGAACAGGAAAGTCGCGACCGAAACACCGCAGCACTTCCTGCGCTGATCTTGCGGGCGGCTGATCAGACAAATTGGCGCTTGGAGCGGCAAGCGGTCCTGTTTTTTTTATGAGTTTAAGCAGGAGGGGATGATCTGGTATGCGGATGCCTACTGTATCAAGACCGGCCCTTATGATTGCCGGTACGTTTTTTTTGTTTGCCTTTAATACAACGGTGAGGGGGCCCGGCATGAATGTCTTGAGTCTCAAGTAGCTGTTGGGGATCTCGTCTGCAAGTTCCAGGAGGTCTTGGTCTGGTCCAACGAGAAGGCTCAATGGCTTTTTATCGGGGCGTTTTTTGAGTGTGTAGATAGTTTTTATGGCCCCCGCAAACCTGATTGACACTGCCAGGCCGTAGACAGTCTCTGTGGGGATGCCGACCACCCCGCCCCTGAGGATGATGCTCTCTGCCTCGGAGATGCCGATGATCACTTACTGTCTCCCGTTGACAGCCTCACGGCTTCTGATGATCAGCCTTTCGTCCATGAAACCGTGTTTGTTTAATGTTTCATGATGGGTGCTGTCGGTATTTTCGACACACAGGCTGTCGCGGACAAAGGAGAGGAGTTGATAGATGTTGGAATCAAGATCGTGAACCTCGCTGTTAAAAGACCACGCGGAGAGAAATTCTTTGATGGCGCCGATGAGGGCGTGCGAGACCACCACGGCATTGACAGGCTTGAAAATGCCGATTTCGATACCGTGATTAATGTTGTGTTCAAGAATCTGATAGCACTGCCTGACACACTCATTGATTTTTGCGCGGTGCATTTTTGATAATTCGGAGCTGTTGAGGGCAATAAAGCGGGCGAGAAGCCTGTATTTGGTTAAGGTCTGCGCAAGGCCGCGGCAGACACCCGAAAAACTGATGTTGCCAGCACTGATACGGTAGCCATCGAAGAGTGCAATATGTTCGAGTATCTCACATGTGAAGTTGTTGAGGAGACGGTTGAAAATTTCTTCCTTGCTTTTAAAATAAAGGTAAAATGTCCCCCGTGAGACGCGGGCATCCTTGACCAGATCAGAAACTGATACATCGCTGTAGCCTTTGCCTACAAAGGTACGCAGGGCGTTGTCTAAAATTTGTTGTTCTCTTTTTTGTTTATTCATGTCTAGAAATTTCAAAGTTGACAGAGCGCGGGTGCCTTCCTCGCATGACTTTAGAAACTCAACCGCGTCAAGGCCAAGTTAGTAACTTGACGTCCTCTGGTTTAGGGATATTTAATGTGCGTGTCAATAGTAATGAGAAGAACCTGTAACCTTGTGAAATTATATTGTTAAAGACTTGAAAGAAAAGGTGGAAGGGAGTAAATGGTGTCTGTTAAAAAGAGTTTTGTTTTGCACACGTCCCCAAACAACATGCCTGTGACAAAACATTCCAAACACAGGAGGCCCCCCCATGAAAATCGCCGCTGTTTATAATCAGATTCTCAACGTCAACGCAGATCTTCTTGTTGTGGATATGGCGCAGGACAAGAAACACAAAAACAAGCTTTTAAACAAGATAGACCTCACTCTCAAAAAAGAAATTTCCGCGATTTTAAAAAACGAAAAGATCAAGGGTGCCAAGGGAGAGGCCAAGCTGATTTACACCAGGGGAAAACTTAAGGCAGATTATCTGCTCATCATGGGGTTGGGAGATAAAGACAAGTGCGACACCGAGGTGATCAGAAGGGCTGGTGCTGTTATTTTGTCAACGGCACAAAGACTCAAGGCAAAAAAAGTGGTTTCTGTTGTACTTGGTTCAAAATATGGCAAGGTGTCGGATGACGACTGTGCCCTGGCCATGACCGAGGGCTTTCTCTTGGCGGGTTACAAGTACACTCGATACATAAAAAAAGCAGAGTCCTCGCTTGCCGAAATGGTCCTGTACTGCAGGGAGCGGGCCGCGGTCGCCGGGGTCAACAAGGCCGTCAATCTTGCACAAATAATTCATCAGGGGGTGGTACTGGCAAGGGATCTTGTCAACGACCCCGCCAATCTTGCAACACCCAGATATCTGGCTCTTGCGGCAAAAAAACTTAAGGGCGTCAAGGTTCGCGTTCACGGTATCGGGGCCATAAAAAAACTCAAGATGGGCGCTTTTTTGAGCGTGGCGCAGGGTTCAACCGCAAACCCCCCTTATTTTATCGAAATGCATTATCGTCCAAAGGCAAGACCCAAAAAGAAGATAGCCTTTATCGGAAAAGGGGTCACGTTTGACACGGGCGGTTATTCGATAAAACTGGCGAAGTCCATGGAGACCATGAAAGACGACAAGGCCGGGGCCGCGGCGGTTATGGGGCTTATGTCTGTGATCTCAAAATTACAGCCCAAGGTAGAGGTCAGCGCCTACATTGCCGCCACCGAAAACATGGTTGATGGTTTTGCTCAGAGACCGGGAGATATCTGCAAATCCATGAGCGGCAAGACTATCGAGGTTTTAAACACCGATGCCGAGGGGCGGCTTACATTGGCCGATGCAATGACTTACGCCCTTAAAAAGAAACCCGATTATCTCATCGATATTGCCACGCTGACAGGCGCCTGTCTTGTAGCCCTTGGTTCACGCTGCTCAGCGGTTCTTGGCAACGATCAGGATCTGATCGACAAACTCATCAAGTGTGGTCGGGAGACCGGCGAGATGCTCTGGCAGTTGCCCATTGTCGAAGACTACCGTGATGATATCAAGACACCGATAGCCGACATGAAAAATAATGGCGCGTCCTATGCAGGCACAATCACCGCGGCCATCTTTTTGGAAAACTTTGTTGGCAAGACAAAATGGGCGCACCTCGATATCGCCGGCACTTCGTGGACAAGCGCCGATCTGCCTTATACCCCCAAAGGGGGAACAGGTGTGATGGTCAGGACCTTCGCGCGGTTGTTGAGCGGGTTTTAAGACAGAGCGCGTTGTCAGTTTCTTTTATTAAACAATCTTTGTGACATACTGGTCAATTTGTAGAAAACTGTGATGAATTTGTGCAGGATGTCAAACAGAAGTGGATTTCCCGAAGGGTAAGTAACATGACTTTGTCTTTTCCAGATGTCTTTTTCTATCAGGCCTTGTTCGACGGCTGTATCATACAGTTGGGTTCCGGGGAAGATTTGCAGTTGATACAACAAGATTAAATCCGGATAGCATTTGGTTATTGTCCATATATTGCTGATGAGAGAACGTATGTTCTCCATGGCACCGCAGTGAATAATATACATTCTTGTCTTGATGCCGCAGGCCTTGGTTAACGCGAATGCTTCGCTGATCTGTTGAGTTTTGGTTTGTTTGTTTAAAGCGTTTAAGATTCTCTGAGAACCGGATTCGACACCGTAACTGATTTGGACACATCCTGCTTTTTTCATGAGTTGAAACATATCCCAGTCAATAAAATTGACCCTGTTTCGGACGTGCCATTGAATTGCAAGTTTGCTGTCTATGATTCTTTGGCACAGATCTATGACCCGAGTCTTGTTGGCACAAAATGTGTCGTCCATAAATTCAAAGTAGCTGACGCCGTAGGTGTATTTTAATTCCCGCAGTTCTTTGTAAATATGTTCAGAACTTCTGAGTCTGACAAGGCGACCGCTTATTTTTGGGGCCCCGCAGAAGGTGCATTTTCCGGGACATCCCCGTGATGTTGAAATAAAGTTGTAATTGAAGCCGTGGTGTACCGGGCTTGGAAATTCGTCCAGATTTTTTGTTGGGATTGAATCAGGATTGACAAAGACCATGTTTTCATGTCTCCATGTGAGGCCGTTGATTTGTTGCATAGCCTCTTCTTTAAAACCTGATCGTACCAGCTCCAGAAAGCTTTTTTCTGCCTCTCCCCTCAAAAGGGCGTCTAATTGTTTGTGTTCTTCGATAAGCTCGCGATGCAATATTGTGGCGTGGATCCCCCCCAGAACAATTTTAATATTGGGATTTGCCTCTTTTATTTTTAGAGTTAATTCCATTAAAAATTTGTGGTTAAACAGAAAACTTGAAAAACCAATGATGTCGGGATTGTATTTTTTGATGAACTCAAGGATGTAATCACAGTCACTCATGTTTAGGAAGTAAAGGAGTTCGGTGTTGATATTGTTTTTTCTTAAATAAGAGGCAAGGTAATAACAGCCAATGGGAATCTTATTGATGTCTGTGTTATCAAAAATTGTACCGGTAACAGTACCGGTTGCGTAGATGATCAGGACATTCATGGCGGGGCAACATTACAACAGGCCTGATAAAATGGCAAATTGATACTGGCAGATCATCGTTGCACAACACAGGAGCACATCGAGGTCTGAGAATTTAAAAATTGATTGAGCGTGGCTGCATGCCTCGTACATAGAGATTCATTGCGGGATATCCAGAAAAAAAAAGACCCCCAGAACGGGGGCCTGATTTGTTTGGGTTAGTGAGGACTGATTAAAATTTTAAAAAAAGGGGGTTCCTTGTCGGTCCCCCCTTTTTTTTGGGCTATGAGCGGACTTTGGTGAGAAAATCAAAAATCAAATTTTAATAAACTATGCGGCCCTCCTTTTTAATTTATCCAGTGCTGAATCATCAACAACCGACCTTGTCTCCTTTAAGATGACCTGCATCAAAAACGGGTTTTGCCTCTCCGTAAGAGAGTAACCATCTCGTTGTCCCTGAGTGACTGTCTTGTCCCCTGTTAAGACCGATCCCAGTATAAGTAGTGCCAGTAATATTCCTTTCATGTTTTAGCCTCGTTGTTTTTGTCGCTTTCATAGGTTCTTAAAGCAATCGACCTGCCAGTTGTGAAAAGAGTGGTGATTTTTTTTTTCGAGTGCCGGAGTTGTTGGTTTAAGTTTTTGAAAATATTCGGGTATAAAAAAATAAAAAATAATTAAAGTTGGTTTTGTGATCTGCCGATAAGAGTGGTAACAGCGGGGTGTCCTCTTAAACACTGCATTTTTTTCCTACCTGGGCAGGCAGTAATTGCCCTATCTTGTCATTATCTGCACTGTGGTCATTGGCTCTCACTCAGTAGTTTTTGATGAAACAGCAGGACTTGTGGATCTGCCTTGATTGATGAGGGGCTCCACCCGCTCAGTTTGAGTCCCTCACCGCTCTCTAGCCTGCTTAGGGCAACGTAGGCCTGTCCGGGTTCCCAGAGTCTCTTGAGGTCGATCATCAGGTCAGAGAGTGTTGTCCCCTGCGACTTGTGAATCGTGGTGGCATAGGCAAGGTTGACAGGAAAATTGGTGGCGCTTGCCACCTCTTCGCCATCGGCATCGAGCAGTGAAAAGGTGGCCCTTGTTAATTCGATCTCCCTGTTGTTTTTAAGTTTAATCAGAAGTGTGTTGTTGTTGATATCTATAACATGGCCCGTTGAACCATTGATGTAGCGGTAAGCGGGGTCATTGATGCGTGTCATGACCAATGCCGACTCTTTTAATAATATCTCCTGCGGGATGGGCGCGGTTTTTTTGAGCAGGTCAATATGTCTTTGACTGCCGGTATATTTTGTCTCAAAGGTCATGAGCCTTGAGTCTATTTCCGCGAGTCGTTTATTGTTGTAAGACTCGGTTGTCTTTCTTAACGGAAAAAGACAAGTCCCCCTAAAGCCATCCTGCCATTCTTCTGTTTTACTATTGAGATACTCTGTTACTTTGTTGGTCACATCCCCGTGACGGACAGTGTTAAGGACCTCAATATATTCCTGATCTACGGTGCGGACAATTGTGTTGAGCAGGAGTGGTGTGAATGCGGACCGGGTCCACGCATCGCTTAAGAAGGCCCAGTCTTTATCTTGACCCGAGCGATTTACAGGCGGGAGCTGTGCGAAATCACCGACGGCGATGACCCTGATGCCGCCCCAGGGGAGCCTGTTTTTGCGGATCTTGCGACAGAGGGTCTCGGCTGCTGTAAACGCTGTCCCTGAGATCATGGAGACTTCATCTAAAACAAAGGCCTCTGTTTTTGTGATGCGGCTCTTGACCCTGCGGTCACCAGAGGCCCTGTCTATGGTGGCCTCAAGGCCGCCTTCCATGACACCCAATCCAAAAAAACTGTGAAAGGTCCTGCCGCCGATGATAACGGCCGAGACACCTGTGCTGGCAAGCACCGGAAAAGTCTTTCTGTCGAGTCCCTTGATAAATTGTCTGATCAAAAATGATTTGCCGGTCCCCGCAAAACCTGTGACAAAACAATTTTTGTTTGTTTTAAGTTCGAGCAGGGCCTTGATTTGGCAGGGGGTAAAGTCCATTGTGGCTTTGTTACTTCTGCAGCAGTCTGCGGTTGGCATCCATCTCTTTTTTAAAGGAGGCCTTCATGACCTTTTTGGTCACAAATTTTGGGACAGGGATGCCGGGATTGGATTTGTAAAAACCTCTAAACTCTGTCCAGTCCGAGTGACCGGTGATCGGGACAATTTCCCACTGGCCATCGAGTTTTTTAAAATTTCCCAGTTTTGTCTCGTACGTGTATTTGTACTCTCCCTTATGGGCATTGGTTTCGTCTATGTCTACTTTTTGCACGGCCCAGCGGTCGGTTAGTGGCCACGGAAAATTAAAGTGTAGATAGGTGTAGTCGTTCCAGTGGCTGTTTTTTTGTCGGTTGTGGTGCGAAGAGATCCTGTTTTGCCCAATGAGGGTTACTACCTCTGCAGGATTTTTTGGCTTTGCATTCAGTATCTCTTTATAAAGTTTTTGGGTGAGCGTGCGTGTGTCCTTGTAGTTGGTCATTTTGTTCTTGAAACCCATGGTGTCGGTGAGTAGCTTAAAGACTTTTTCAGCGGGTTGTGTAAACCAGACCCGAAATTCCAGAAAATAATCCTCGGAGTCTGATTTTGAAGAGGCCTCAACCCAGATGAGGTTTTGCTCCAAGGCGGGCGTTGCCTCGGGGTGAAAGTCGCCGGCATGAGCCATTGTGGGGATGAGCAGTATGATGAGCAGTATAAGGAGGAGATGCAGTATGATCTTCACAACGATTTATTAAATCGGAGCGGGGGGGCAGGGCAACGGATTTATTTGCATTTATTACCCAATTTGTATGGCCCCTGAGGGGTAAATACACCTGGCCTTCTTTTTGTTGTTCAGGTAACATGTTAATATGTTTTGGATTAAATGGATCTTTTCTTGGCATGTCGTTTGCAGATAAAAATAGGTAACACGGAGAATAAGTAACCAGGAGTTTAATATGTCTATGTCTGTCAGAAATGACACGCCACAATCGACCAGTGAGGCCTCTCATGAGCCAGAGGAATATGCTCAGGAACCAGTGCCACAGGCCCCCCCACCGCCTCGCCAAAAAAGCAATCAGGAGATGGATTTAGAGACACAGGCGAGGACGGCGGATGCGGTGGGTAGCAATTCCAGGTCTGTTGCCCAGTCGATCATCATGGATAAGGCAACAACGGCCTTGGAAGAGGCCCTTGCGGAGGAGACGGCAGCTGAAGTGGGTGCCGAGGCAGGTGCCGAGGTTGGGGCTGAAGTAGGCGTTGAAGTAGGCGCTGAAGTTGGCACAGAGGTTGGCGCTGAAGTTGGCGCTGAAGTAGGTACCGAAGTTGCCTCTACAGCGGCTGAGGCCACGTTGGAAACGGCGGCTGTAAGCAGTGAGGTAACAGCGGCAGGTACAACAGGTACAGCAGGCACAGCAGGTACTGCAGGCACGGCTGGCACGGCTGGGACTGTGGGAACAGCTGGCACAACTG
>JADGCS010000113.1 GCA_015228875.1 Deltaproteobacteria bacterium
AATGCATCAACAAGGTTTTTTACATACGGCTTAAGCTCTTTTTTTGTCACATCACTTGCGAGGGAGAGATTTAATTCGTCACAAACATCCTGAAAGATGTCAATAAAGGGATCCCCTTTAAAAATCAATGAAGGAGCTATTCACGATCAGGTGGATATTAAAATAGATTTTTATAGGAAGAGAGATGGGGTGAAACATGAAAAATAAAGTGTCAAAAAATAATGAAACAAAAATGGCGGTATTTAAGGGTAAACAAATTCGTAAAACGATCCATAAAAACGAATGGTGGTTTGTTATTACGGATGTGGTGGCTGCTTTAACCGATTCTGTTCAGCCTGATGGGTATATAAAAGATATGCGTCGCCGCGATCCCGAGCTTGGCAAAGGGTGGGGGCAAATTGCCACCCCCCTTTCTATACAGACACAAGGGGGGCTTCAAAGGCTTAACTGTGCAAATACAGAGGGCATTTTTAGAATCATTCAGTCTATTCCCTCCCCCAAGGCCGAACCCTTTAAACGCTGGTTGGCCAAGGTGGGCTATGAGAGGATTCAGGAAATAGAAGACCCCGAACTGGCCAGCAAGCGGGCACGGGCTATTTATTTGGCCAAGGGCTACCCGCCTGACTGGGTCGAAAAACGGATGCGGAGCATAGCCATTAGGGAAGAGCTGACTGACGAATGGAAAAATCGCGGCGTTAAAGAAGATTGTGAATATGCCATTCTGACGGCCGAAATTTCAAAGGCTACCTTTGGACTCACCCCATCGGAATACAAGGCTCTTAAGGGCCTAGAGCGCGAAAACCTGCGAGATCACATGGAAGACTTAGAGTTGTTATTCTCAATGCTGGGTGAAGCGGCCACAACCAAGATCACCCGCAATCGCGATGCTCAAGGGTTTGATCAAAGCAAACAAGCCGCCCGTGAAGGTGGTGGTGTGGCAGGTCGCGCGCGTGAAGATCTGGAACAGCGGGCTGGGCAAAAGGTGGTGACGGAGAAGAATTATTTGGGATTAACGGCAAAGAGGCAGAGAAGGCTTAAAAAATAATTTGAAACAAATAAATTTTTAGAAGTATTCACCATCAAGGCCTCTGCCTCAAAGATATCAAAGCTCGCGTCAACGCAGAGCCCTTGCTTTTGCCGTCTTTATAAGTCCTCTTTAACCTAAACCCAGCCCCTTCAATCGCCTTTAAATCCCGTCTGATGGTCTTTGGATGGACCTTAAATTGTTTTGAAAGTTTTGCGATACTCGTGGTGGTTTTTTTGTAAAGCAGGGTTTTAAGGATCGAAAAGGCGCGGATGAGTTGTTTGTTGCGGTTGAGTGGTTTGTTCTTTTTTTTCTTTTTGGGCATGGGGTGGCTCCTTTTGGTGATAAACCATTATGATAAAAATTTGAGAATATCAGAGGTACCTGAATTAATCCTCTTTTGGAGAATAGTCTAATTTCAAAACCTTCAATTTTTTTTCTGATTTTATTGTTAAAACAATTGGTCCTATGGGGGGTGGCGTTGTTGTGCGCAAAGAAAATGAGGTCTTTTTATCATTTGTATACTCTAAACTATCATCCTTCCTATACATACCAACAATATCATAACTTTTATAAGGTTGAGATAATTCAACATAAAAAGCTAAATATTCACCTTGGTTCCATATCCCGTCAGTTTGTTCGATAGTGATATCAGTAATAAAGTTGCCATTCGAATCAGTTTGGTTTTCAATTTTATATGTTTTTTTTAGTCTTCGAATGTTGTTGATTGATTGCGTGCTGTGCGGACTGTTGATGTTTATCTGTGAATTTGTATTATTATTTACATCACCCATGGTTACATCTGATTTGTTTTGTTGAATGATTGTGTCTGTCGAATTACCCACATAAACATCACTGTTTTCTTTTGAGCATTGGGCAATTGCAATAAACAGCCCAAGAATTGAGGCTATACCACTTGTGAAATAAAAATGGTTCTTAATAAATCGTATGACTTGTTTCATATATTGTCCTGTTGAATTGTTGATCGACCCCATATTTTTATGGCTAAACATGACCCTTCTCAATGTCAACATCTTCAAATGGGCATAATCCTTTAAAATAGTTTTGGAGACTGAGCATAATAAAATCATGAACAGGACCTTGTTTGTCCCGTCGGCGTGGTAATGATAGGCATAAATTTATGAAAACAAGCCCTTTCGTGATTATTGAAACCTGTTGTAATGGTGGCAAAAAAATCTTTTCTTTTTTTATTATGGTGATAGTTGCTTAAGTGTGCAATTAACAAGGTCTTTGGTACAGTTTTAAAACTAAAAACATTGTTTGTTTTATTACAATGCATACCGTCAACTTTGCAATAATCGGCATTAAAACAGGACAATTATGAGTATTCAATCACTTTGCAAACCGCGCCCGTCAGTCTTTGCAGCTGACAGAAGGGCCACTGTTCTCAACCTTGACACTTTTATTAAGGGGCAAGTCAATGGCAAGGAGTTTTTTGAAGAAAACTATTTCACGAACGGAATGTTAACGCTGATGGATAGGGCATTTCGTCATTTGGGGGGTATTGGAGCGGGGTCGTCGGTTTTTCTTTTATCACAGTCGATGGGTGGAGGAAAAACGCATAGCATGATTGCATTGGGGCTGTTGGCACGCGATCCAGTATTGAGAAAAAAAATTCTGAGTGGAAAAGACCCTGCTCCAGAGCTTAAAGCCTGCCGTGTCGTCGGTTTTAATGGCCGCAATACCGATGCACCCGGTGGAATCTGGGGATCGATTGCAGAACAACTTGGTAAAGCGGGGCAATTTGCTCGTTATGTATCGCCACTGCTCAGTGCACCAGGACCCGAAGCATGGAAACAGTTACTTGGTGGTGAACCTCTTGTGCTGTTTTTAGATGAACTACCACCATACCTAGAATACGCTGTTGCTGTACCTGTTGGGAATGCTGATTTGGGTGTTGTGACGACCACAGCACTAGCAAATCTTTTTATTGCTGTTGCTGAGATGGACAATGTGTGCCTCATCTTGTCTGATCTGGCGGGGACCAATTTTAGAATTGGTCAAGCCAATCTTGAGTCTGCTTTCAACAGGGCTATCCATGGAATCACATCCGAATCCAGACGAATTGCGGTCCCCATCACTCCGGTTAATCCAAATGGTGATGAACTCTATCACATTTTGCGCAAGCGACTTTTTGAAAGTGTTGCAAAAGAGGATGATATTCAAAAAGTAGCGGCTGATTATCGTGAAGCACTACGCGAAGCAAAAAAAATGAATCTGACCAGCACCGCACCAGAAGCCCTTTATACCCGTGTTATTGATTCTTATCCATTTCATCCCGACCTTAGAGAACTTGTGGGCAAGTTCAAAGAAAACGACGGGTTTCAGCAAACCCGTGGTGTCATTCGTCTCATGCAGATGGTGGTATCTAATCTTTGGACTAAGAAAAAAGCCGCAGACATAGATTTGATACACCCTTATGATCTTGATTTGAATCTTGACGAAATTGCCTCTGAGGTTCGTACTATTAATCCGTCGCTCAGTGAGGCCATTGCTCATGATGTTGCTCATCTTGGAGACGCTGAGGTTGAGCAGATAGATATTGCAAATAAAAACTCTGACGCCTCAGATGCCGCCCGACTGATTCTTATTGCATCTCTTTCAACGACACCAGGTGCTATTCACGGACTTCGAGAATATCAACTTGTTGATTGCCTTCAACGCCCCGGTCGTGACCTTTCTACGTTTAAGGCCAATGTGCTTGATAAGCTGGCAACTCGCGCTTGGTATCTTCATAATTCTGCCGATGGGCGTCTCTTTTTTAAAAATCAGCAAAACTTGGCAGCAAAGCTGCGCTCAACAGCTGATTCACTCCATCCAGAGACCGTAGATCGCATGCTTCGTGAGCATTTAGAAGAATATTTTTCTGCTTCGCTACGAGACTGCTATCAGGTTGTAAAAGTTTTACCTCCACCTGATGAAGTACAGGTTGAACAGGATAAAACAACACTGGTGATTGTACGTCCAGGTGGGCAAGCAAATCAGCTACCTATTTCTGCTGACTGGCAGGCATGGTGGGGTCAACAACAATACAAAAACCGTGTTCTTTTTCTCACGGGTGCACGCGATACATTTCAGAAAGTACTCGACTCGGCAAGACAGACTCGTGCCTTGCAAAGCATTGAAGAGGGTCTCAAAGAAGAAAATGTGCCATCTGATGACCCTCAGTGGCGTGCACTTGATACCCTTCATGACCGTGTGGGTTTGCAATTTACATCAGCACTTAAAGAGGCCTTTGACCAAATTGTTTATCCATCTATTAACACAGCTCTTCGTGCGACAGGGATTGATCTTGCATTTGCCGGCAATCAGAGCGGTGAGGCTACTATCCGTAAAACACTCGAAGGTGCACAAAAATTTACAACCAAGATTGATGATGACAGCTTTCGCACCCGTGCCGAGGCACGACTTTTTGGATCGGCTGAGACTAAAGTTGTTCTATGGGCCGATTTTAAACGTGCTGCGGCAGTTAATACCAATTGGCCACTTCACAAAACATCTGCCCTTGATGATCTTAAGTCCGAATGCTTGCGACGTGGGTTTTGGCGCGAAGAGGGTAATCACGTACGATGCGGTCCTTTTGCACCGCCTGTTCCAGAGGTTTCTATTCGCGAACTTTCGGTTCAAGAAGATGGCGACGGGCACACATTTTTAAAAATAGAACCCTTGCATGCCCCATCTGTTGTTTATGAAACGGGTGATTCTGAGCCAACACCAGCATCCAGCCCAGTGCCAACGCCAGCCCGCTTTGAAGCAACAGGAATGCGATATCGTTTTTTGGCACTAGATCATGCTGATCTTGCGCGCGTCAGTGCTATAAAAGAATGGACTGCAAAGGTGCGTCTCAAATACCAGCTACACAACAGAGGCGATCATTACGAGGTAGAGTTGCTCGCCCTTCCAAAAACAAACGGGATTGCCATTCGTTACACCACCGATGGCTCTTCGCCCACAGGCGGAGGCTTTGCCACTTACGATGGGTCATTTCGAGTGCCTGCTAATTGTCGCATTGTATGTGCCATGGCCGTCGCCTCCGCCTACGATTTAAGTTCCGAAATTATTCGTATCCCAATACCTCAACCAGGCCAAGAAGAACGCAAACTGGACCCCACAAAGCCAGCCCGCTGGAATCAACAAACCAAACTCGATGATTCTACGGCAGTATGGGACATCATCCAACGACTTGAAAAAACAGTTGGTGTGATGGCCTTTGATATCAAACTTACAGCTGATAGTAGCGACGGTCAGCAAAATATTGAGTACTCTGGTGCCTTGCAGGTTGGTTATAATGGCACTGCGCTAAAATCTGTTGCAGATAAATTACAAGAAATAGTTGGCGGTGGGGATCTGCGAATGACCATTGGCACCCTTGGCTTTGCCACAGGCCAAGGCCTGCTCGATTGGCTTAAGGCAACCAGACAACAATTTAATCAGGCTAAAGTGGCTCAATAATCTATGCGACGCACTACCACAACATCAACACGCAATGTCGTTGGACTTGGTTTTTTGCCAGAAGAGGCCAGACATGGCTTTCTCATCGATATACCCAAGGGCAGCAAGGGTGGTGATAACATCTGTATTACCGAGCACCGAGGTGATGAACTCAACCATCTGGGTGCCCGCTCGATAGATGCACCATCACCCAATGATCCTTCACTGCGTGTTGTAATAGAACGCAACCGCTGGTTGGGACTTGCCCCTGCGTTTTGGGAAGAGGCTAATCGCCGTCTGCGAGCCAATGGACTACCCTCGGCCAAGTTTCAAAAAAATCCAGCAAAGCCTGTGCCTGTACATCCTTCGCTCGGTAAAGAACTTTGCATTTTATGCTGGGCCGTTGAAGAGGCCTCACCTGATGACATCCCAAATGCCCTGCGCAACTGGGAAGCATTAGCGCCAGAAGAACGTTGGTGGCTCTTTACCATGACTGTTGCAACCACCGGACAGGCCATGCAAAAAGGTATTGGTTGGCGCAAGGCTCTCAGGGCCGCTATCGCTGACAACCCATTTGTAAAAGGTGAAGGAATTTCACCAAGGGCACGACGTGAATTACTTGGTCATTCACAACTTTCTTTATCATTATGACATCCAAGATTAATAACATAATCACTTTTATTGAAACTCAATTTCCGATTGCTCGGCTTTCTGCTGAGTCTTACAAGGAACGTAAGGCAAACAACGGCCAGACGCTCACCCGTCTGGGCAAATGGTGGGGGCGCAAGCCGCTCATCTTGGTTCGTGCATCCATTCTTGGTATGTTGATGCCTGCTTCAGACAACCCCAAAAAAGATCGCGAGATATTTCTCAAAATTCTCACCATGGATGACGACGGCACTTGGCAGCGCAACAAAGGAAGAATCAGAGATCGCACTACCTTTGATGCCCTCACTTACGCCGAGCGTCTCAAGGACTGTGAACGTCCGGAAAACATCACGGGCCCTACGGCAGAATCTTGGGTAGATATCAACGCCTACCTTGATACTACAGCAACAAGTATTAACGAACTTATCGAACAACTCGGCCACAAAATCTTTGGTCATGTACCGCGCGTTGGTGACTGCTTTTGTGGTGGTGGTTCTATTCCCTTTGAGGCTGCTCGTATCGGCTGCGAAGCCTTTGGTTCTGATCTTAATCCCGTTGCTGGACTGCTTACTTGGGCCAGTTTGAATTTGCTCGGTGGTGGAAAAGATGTACAAGAAGAAGTCATGCGGGTCCAAGCCGAAGCACTGGCTGCTGCTAATAGACAAGTTACCGATTGGGGAGTCGAACACAATGAGCGGGGTGAACGCGCTGATGCTTACCTCTACTGTGTAGAGGTGAAGCCAGAGGGTTGTGACTACTACATTCCGCTTGCCCCGAGTTGGCTGATTGGCGAAAAGTCTAAAGTTGTTGCCCGCTGGCATCGTGACTCTAACTCAGACCGCCTGCAACCAGAGATTGTTACAGTTTCAGATGACGAGCTGAAATTCTATAAGAATAAAAAAGACGCGACAGTTATCGATAGCCGAGTTATCGATCCCTTTGATCAAAACCGTTCATGGTCTGTTGAGGCATTACGTGGTCCCGAAGGATTGAGGCGGTGGACCAATGACGACCTTGTGCCTCGTCAAGATGATGTGTTTCAGGAAAGGCTTTACTGTATACGCTGGATCAACGCCAGCGGCAAACGCCGTTACGCCGCCCCCGATGCCGCTGACTTGGCGCGAGAAGCCAAAGTACTTGAACTCCTGCATGAACGATTTGCCGACTGGCAACGCGAGGGATTCATTCCATCCAAAGCGATCCCAGAACGCGGCGCGGAAACCGATCGCCTTTTCCGCGAGCGGGGCTGGACCCACTGGCATCATTTGTTTACACCGAGGCAGTTGTTGATGCATGGGCTGCTGGCTGAGATCAGCGGCCGACTGGTGTTCTCGAAGACGGCAAAGGTGGGGTGCTTATTGGGGTTGGGACGGATGGCGAATTGGAATTCACGTCTTTGTCTTTGGGATACCAGCCCCGCTAATGAAAAAGGAAAAGATGTCTTTTTGAATCAAGCTCTAAACACTTTGGTTAATTACTCGAATAGACCGCTTCCAAAATTTGCTACTGCATGGCCGGTTTTGACGGACGCGAAAGCGGCGACAGCTCATAAATCTAAAGTGTCACCCGTCGACGCCCGCGATCTCCACGAAACCTGTGACCTATGGATCACCGATCCGCCCTACGCTGACGCGGTCAACTACCACGAACTTGGCGATTTCTTCCTTGCATGGTATGACAAGCAACTCGCCAAAGCCTTTCCAGACTGGACGCCAGATGCCCGTGCTGAACTCGCTGTACGTGGTGATGGCGAGGATTTTCGTCGTTCCATGGTAGAAATCTACCGCAACCTCTCCCACCACATGCCAGACAATGGTTTGCAGATGGTGATGTTTACTCACCAAAATCCCGCGGTATGGGCCGATCTTGGTATGATTCTTTGGGCTGCTGGTCTCAAAGCCACTGCTGCATGGACAATCAGTACCGAGACCGAGGCCGTTGGTATCAAGAAAGGCAACTACGTGCAGGGCACTGTTTGTCTCGTCCTGCGCAAGCGCACCGCCAACAAACCCGGCTACCTCGATGAGGTTTATCCTCTGGTAGAAGACGAGGTTAAACGTCAGATTGTGTCTATGCAGGCCCTTGATGAAGATGGCGAACCCAATTTTAATGATGCTGATTATCAGCTCGCTGCCTACGCTGCCGCGCTTAAAGTTCTTACCCAATATGGCACGCTCGATGGCAAAGACGTGGAACATGAGGTTTTTGCCGTGCGAGCGGGTAATGAAAAAAGTGATTTTCAAACAGTCATAGAGCGCGCCCTTGGCATTGCCTGCAACTTACTTGTCCCGCAAGGACTGGATAATACCTGGCGTGATCTTACACTTGTGGAACGTTATTATCTGCGAGCCCTTGATATTGAGAGCCGTGGCGAGCGTCGTAAGGGGATGTACGAAGAACTGGCCCGTGGTTTTGGTGTGACAGATATCAAACCATTTTTAAAAAGTGATAAGGCTAACGGTGCTCGCATGTATACCCCCAGCGGTTTTGCTGCCGTTGGCCTTGCACCAGTGGGAGAAACTCATTCTGATACGCTAAAAATCCGCAGGGGACGAGTTACTGCTGGAGGTCCGCATCCTTTTGCTGCATCACCGCTTCGTCATCTACTTTTTGCCATTCGTGAGACCACCAACGCCGATAATAGTCCAGAACCTGGTCGCCAATATTTGCGCGACACCTTTGGTCAGGGTTACTGGGGCCAGCGTGAGAGTTTTATTGCCCTGCTTGAATGGCTCGCTGCGCTGGGAAACTCAGAGGGTATGAATGAATGGATTACCGACTCCGAAGCCGCCCGTATCCTTGCCGGTCGACTTAGAAATGATCACGCATGACACTAAAACGCTATTCTAGCCGAAGAACCCGACTCGATCATACGGTGCTCAATCAACGCCTTGATGGTGCTGTTTCTTACGACCGCATCGCAGGATATTTTAGATCGAGTCTGTTTGAGGTAGCGGGTGAAGCCATTGCAAAAGTGACGGGGCCAGTACGAATCATTTGCAACTCAGACCTTGATCCACAAGATATGGCTACAGCAGTTGCCGCACAAGAAAAACTTCGCCAAAGTTGGTGTGCAGGAAAACCAGAGAATGCACCACCCAGCGCACTGCCACGTTATCGTGCCCTCTACGAGGCTCTTACAAACAATAAAATCGAAGTGCGTGTTTTACCCGACTCTGCGTTTGGCCTGATTCATGGTAAAGCCGGAGTCGTGCGACGTGCAGACGGATCGGCAACAGCTTTTCTTGGTAGCGTCAATGAGAGTGCCTCGGCATGGCAGGTAAACTATGAATTGTTGTGGGAGGACAATGACCCCGAATCCATTGCTTGGGTTCAAGAAGAATTTGATGCGCTCTGGAATGATGCAAGAGCCATAGATTTATCGTGTTGTCCCTTTATTGCACAAGATGTCCAGCGCATTATATCACGCAGGGTCATTGAGCCTATCGAATTAAAGGCACTCGTTGACCCCACAGAGGTTGCGGCTGCTGCGGCAGTCGAAACACCCATCTATCGCCAAGAACAAGGACTCATGCCGCACCAAAAATATTTTGCCCGATTGGCATTAGAAAGACACCGACTTGGAGGAGCACGTCTGGTTCTTGCCGACCAAGTAGGTTTGGGTAAAACAATTCAACTTGCTATGGCCGCGATGCTCATGGCCCTTGATGACCCTGACGGCGGGCCGATTTTAGTCTTGGCGCCCAAGCCATTACTTCAACAGTGGCAAGATGAATTAATGAAATTTCTCCAACTACCATCAGCCAGATGGAATGGTCGGGCATGGGTGGATGAAAATGATCTGGAATATCAATCCGAAGGAGCAAAATCGCTCGGCAAATGCCCACGCAGAGTTGGTTTGGTTTCGCAGGGTTTGGTGGTGCGAGGATTGTCAGATTCATTAGAACAACTACTTGGTAGACACTACACATGTGTCATTGTGGATGAGGCGCATCGCGCCCGTCGACGTAAAGTGCCAAAGGTGGATGCTGGTGCCGAAGAAATCAATGAACGGGCAGAACCAAACAAGTTGATGGAATTTTTACGAGAGATAGCCCAAAAAACGACAAGTATGCTGCTGGCAACTGCCACGCCAGTTCAGCTTCATCCGGTTGAAGCATGGGATCTACTGCACATTCTTTCACACGGTAACGAAAGCGTACTTGGCGGCTGGACACAGACGAGTCCGTGGTTTAGAGCCAGTCATTGTCTCGAAATAGCTACAGGAGATGCCACGGTTCCAACAGATGATGTTCGCGAAGGTTGGCAATATGTTCGCGATCCACTGCCGTCAAAATTTGAGGATACAGCCTTTGATCGTATTCGTCGCAGTCTTGATGCCAAAGACACGGATTGGCAATTCAAACCAGAGAGTCTCAACAAACTTTCGCCAGCGATTCGTCGAGTACAACTGCAGAACGGGTTACTCCCTGGCTACGGTGAGTGCTTTAATCCTTTGTTACGATGTATCGTGCGTCGCACCCGTGGTTATTTAGAAACAACAATTAATCCAGTCACGGGAAGTTATTATTTGTCAAAGGTAGCCGTTAGACTATTTGGTGAAGAAGATGAAGGTGCCCTCAATCTTGGTGGATATTTACATGACGCTTATTTGCAAGCAGAAGAATTTTCGCAATTGCTGCAAAAAAGGGTGCAAGGCGCAGGATTTTTCAAAACACTACTCTTAAGACGCCTTGGTAGCTCTATGGAGGCTGGTCGCCGCACTGTTCGCAAACTCCTTGGCGAAGAACTCGATATTCTGGATGACGAGGATGATGATGAAATTGAAGAAGAAACACCAACACAAGTTGGGAGACCACCGCAGGGGGCAAGTGAATTTAAAAACTTTACGGACGCTGAAATAAAATCACTACGTCTTTGTCTTGAAAATCTTAAGCAAGGTGGCAACAACGACCCAAAGCTCGAAGCGCTTATCAATTATCTCCTTGGTACCTATCCGGGCGCCACACATCGTTGGATAGATCGAGGCTGTATTCTTTTTTCACAGTATTATGACACCGTTCGCTGGGTAGGAGATGAATTGGCAAAACGTGCAGAATTTACGAACATAGAAATTGGTCTTTATGCTGGGAGCAATCGCTCAGGTTTTTGGCGTGACGGTAAGTTTCAGCGATGCAAGAGGGATGATCTTAAAAATCGAGTTCGATTGGGAGAGATCAAACTATTACTTGGTACAGATGCCGCCTCAGAGGGTCTTAATCTTCAAAGCCTCGGCACTCTCATAAACATAGACTTACCTTGGAACCCAACACGGCTGGAGCAACGCAAAGGGCGTATTCAACGTATTGGGCAGGTGTGTAACGAAATCTGGATTGCCAATCTCAGATATCGTGACTCTGTGGAGGATCGTGTACACCAAGTACTTGCCGACCGTCTTGAATCAATTCATGGACTATTTGGCCAAATACCCGACACACTAGAAGATGTGTGGGTGCAAGTCGCTCTCAAAGATGAACAATCTGCACAACAGCTCATCGACCGAACCATGGCCACCAGAAATCCATTCGATGTAAAATATAGCAAAGTTGAAGATGATGACTGGGAGAGCTGCGCCACAGTTTTAAATAGCGAGAGTGTGAAGGAGTTGTTATCGCGGGGGTGGTGAGGGTGAAGAATGAAAGACAATGATAAAATAGCATTTTTTGTAATGCCATTTCAAAAACCTGATATAGATGATGTGTGGGACAAGGTTTATAAACCTGTTGTTAATTCTTTGGGTTTTGAAGCTGTAAGAATTGATGAAAGAGACGATGGGAAAATAAAATTGGACCAGATATGCAATTTTCTCTCAACAGCTGATCTTGTCATTGGTGATTTAACATACAAGCGACCTAACTGTTATTTTGAAATTGGTTATGCAATGGCAATACGTAAAGAGTATGTGTTGATATTGTGTGCCCAAAAAGGCCAGAGGGTACATTTTGATCTGGCCGCATACGATGTGATGAGATGGGACCCAAAGAATCTTGGAGACTTTCGTCAAAAATTTCAGCATCGTTTGCAGGAACGCAAGGACATGATTGCCGAACGCACACAAATTCCAGAAACAACTAAGATAATCTCAAATCCGAAAATTAAGAGATCTCATATCGATCTTGAGGCATTAGCAGCGCAGATCAGAAAGGGCTTGGTGTATTCATGAAACTTGACTTTAGTTACATGGAGGTTGTGGCAAAACCAACAATATCTGAATTTAAAGAGGTGTCACTAGAAACCTTAACAAGTGCTATGGATAGATCTGCGATACATACGTTTGGCTGGCCAATAGCCGTCGTACTCCATACAAACGAAGGAAAACCAAAACCGATTACTAATGGGATTGAGTCCAAAATTGAGAATCTAGGTCATAGAGAATATTGGTGCCTGATGCGAACAGGTGAATTTTATTTCATTGGTGAACTGTTTGAAAATATGAGAAAGCCAGAAAGTGTTTTCATAGACACAAGAACTAATCGCATTACAGAAACCTTTTTAAGAATTGGCAAGCTGTATTCAATTCTTGGTATGCCTGAAGATGAAAAAATAGAATTAATGATAAAGCATGCAAATATCAAAAACAAAGTATTAGCAGTTGCCAACCCTGCGAGAATGTTATTTGAAAAAAGAAAATGTAATGTCCCAGAGGTAAAGACAGACTTTCTGATATCTGTAAAAGAAATGCTATGCCCTGATTCTTTAAAAAAAAATGTTTACATGGCAATCAGGAATCTAGCAGAAATGTTTGATATGTTTAATCCAGACAAGGCAGGTTTTACTGATAGGATCGTTGATTCATTTCTGAAAGGAAGAATTGCATAATCGATAACAATCAAAAGGAATTAATCAGAGGCCATATTGTGATAAGCAGTCTAATTCATAACCCCGGAGACCATACAGTAATAGCAAAATTTCAACACCCAAGCATCTATTTAGATACGTGGGCCATTAGAGAAATTTCGCAGGATGATTCAAAAAGAAAACGGTTTATAGATGTTCTTTACAAACAGAACGGGACTTTGCTGTTTTCACTTGCATTGAATGTTGAATTAGCAAGAACTGCTGGCAACAGTTATGATGATGTCATGAAAACACTCAAAGAGGTTGGCACAAAGTGGTTCCCAATTGATGTTAACGCAGTTAGGGTTATTGAAAAAGAAGAAAAGGCAGTTGATGGCAAAACAGAAGATGGTCAACCTGTATTTTTTGATGAAGCGTTCATGCGGAGCTATTATCCTTATGTCTCTGACGAGGAACCAACACTTGGTAAACTTGAAGAATTATTAAAGGACCAAAAGAATATTTATGATAGCATTCATTCTTCAGTGGGTGTTTTGGCTCAGAAAATAATTAACGCCAGAAAATATTTCAAAAATCAGCATCCTCTTTTCAACCAAGAAGCTTTTTTAGAAAAAACATTTAATCCACAACAACCCACAAAATACACATATAATGGGCTTATGCGATACTGCTTTGAATCTTCAAAAAATATTGGGGTGAATGATATCCATGATCTCTATCATGCCGCTGTGCCCATTGCCTATGCAGACTTTGTTATTCTTGAGAAATCGTGGCATGATATTGCAAAATCAAGGCTGAAACAGGTGCCGCAGATTGATGAGCGCATATTCTTTTCGGTTGATGTTTTTTTGGCGCATATAGAAAAAGACTTTGAAATAATAAAAGAGTGTCAAAACTCTTTTTTAAAGGCGGGGCATGGGGGTGGTAACTCATGACCAAAATGATAATTATTGGAACTGGTGCATCTGCTTCCATTGATTCTAAACAGTTTGCCACAATGTATAATTTTTTTCCTGCTGTTGTCGAGCAGGTCAAGATCGAGTCAGACAAGACTAAAATCGCCTATTTTTTCTCACAACTTGATTTTGATCGTGTGTTTCAAAATCCTGACTGCTCATGTGAAAACCTGGCAGTAGAGTATCAGACCTTAAAACCTACATTCCGCACTTAAAAATTGCAGAAATCCTATCGGCTGATCGTCAGGTTTTGTAAACTGACTCAGGAATTCCGATGAGATTGATGACCTGCATCTGGTGCTCGGTCAGGGGATCAGAAAA
>JADGCS010000114.1 GCA_015228875.1 Deltaproteobacteria bacterium
GACATGATTCTTCCAAAAAAAACACCCCAATTTACGGATTGCCTACCACAAGGCAAAACATTTGGCCAGTTTTTAATTGAATTTAAATGAATGTAGCGAGTTATGGTCCCGAACTACGAAGCCCTGGGTAACTCGTGTCTTAAGTGGCGCGACTTGAGATTTTCTGCTAGCGGCCTTGAAACTCAGGGGTTGACAATGTATAGTGTTTCAATAAAATTGTGAAAGAAACAGTCATGGGAGGAACAATGCAAACAGCAATCGATGAGGTAAAAAAACTTTTGGATGAATTACCTGAAGACGCCACTCTTGAAGACATACAGTACCATATATATGTCATAAAAAAAATACGCAGGGGATTAAAGGACGTGGAAGATGGTAAAATATTGGACGATGAGACCATCAATAAAAGGATGTCACAATGGCTTGGAGAGTAACATGGACTACATCCGCACTTGAAGACCTTGACGAAATCGCACACTACATAGCAAGAGACTCACATTTTTATGCGGCCTCATTTGTGCGAGAAATTCGTGACGCCACTCTTTCATTAAAACAATATGCAGAACGGGGTCATGTTGTTCCCGAATACCATTCACCAAACATAAGGGAACTCTTCGTAAAGAGACACCGCATCATCTACCATGTCTCAGAAAAAATAGTCGCAATCTTGGCTATTATTCATGGAGCCCGCAAGTTATAAACTTGACTTTTATGCCCCGAAGGAAATCCCCTTGGGGGGCACGATTGAATTCTTCCATTATGCCAGCCACAAACGCAGCAAGCGCGGTCATATAAACCAAGATCATCCAGCTCAATAGTCCACTTTTCGGCATACTTGGTCACCCCCTCAACATTGACAAACTCGATTATTTTAAGCCGTATCCGCGGGATTTGTTTGATAAACTCTTTACGCGGACAGGGCTCTTATTTTTAATCGCATCCGCAAGATGTGTTACCCACTCACTCAAGCCCCATGGGCAAGCGGCTCGATCACAACGCGCATTTTAAGCCCGGCGTCGTGGATCATTTGCTGCAGGGCAAGCTGGACAAACCAGCTGCGCCTCCATCAAACACAGGGTAGCTGCTCTTGCGCAGCGTTTTACCCCCCTGATTTCAGGTTATTTTATGAGTCCATGAGGTTGCAAAGCATTCGCGATTGTGCTTGGCGTAATGACCTTCTTGTAAAAATGGAAAAGACCTTTTGCATATTTACAAGAAGAGGTGTAACATAGGTTTTGCTTATGCCTCACCTGCGATCCCGATACGTTCAACACTTGCTCAAAAACGGCCTAAAACACAAAGGGATCGTTTGTCTTTTTGGTCACCGCCAGGTGGGCAAAACAACTGTTTTGAGCCAGCTGGCATCCAACTACATCACCCTTGATCGCTCAAGTGAATTACAACACGCTACAGAATCCCCAGAAAATTTTTTGGTCGCACATGCAAGCAAGCAGCTTCCCTTGGCGGTTGACGAATGTCAGCTGGCTCCGCAATTGTTTCCGGCACTGAAAGAGCATGTGAGAACAGACAAACGCCCGGGACTTTTTTTGTTGTCCGGTTCTGTGCGTTTTTCTTCACGGAAGGCCATCAGGGAATCCCTCACTGGTAGAATGCTGACTTATGAGTTGCTTCCTTTTTCTGTTTCAGAGCTCGAAAACAAGCCCCTGAACACCCTGGTTCTGCAATTGCTTCAGCGCAAAAGTTTTGATGGTCTCAGACTTCGTCCTGCGTCAACAAGCCTCAACAAACACACACGCGCTGTTCAATACCTTAAAAATGGGGGGCTGCCCGGAATCTGCTTTGTCAGAAACAACAGGGACAGAAATAATATTTTCCAGTCGCAGCTTGACCTGATTTTGGATCGTGATTTACGCTTGGTGTGCGACACATCACTTTCTTTAGATGCACTCAACAATTTGGTTCGGCAATTGGCTCTGCTTCAAAACGTCCCACTCAACTTGTCAGAACTCGCCAAAAGAACACGCATATCACCACCAACGCTTCGTAAAATTATCACGGGACTTGAATCGATTTTTTTTCTACGCATCGTGCGATGTGAAGGGACGGAAACTCATCCGGTCATTTTTTTTGAAGACCAGGGAGAGGCCTCATATCTCATCTCGTTGAGATTGGCCGGCGAGCCAACATCTCCCACGTATTCTAATCTTGATCTTGAGCGATTGGCCTTTGCGCATCTCCGCATTCCTTTTGCTTATACGACCGGACTTTCCTGGGAAGTCATTCAATATCGCAAACGCGGCGGGGCCTATGTTCCCTTTGTCTTTCGCGCCGAAGGCAAGACCTTGGGCTTTATTTGTATGCAGGAAGCCCTGCCTTCTCTGGGTGCCTCGCGGAGTGCTCGATCATTTCTTGAAACATATCCCACGGCCATGATGGTCTATTTACATCCGGGAAAAAACGCCAGGGTGATCAACAGCCAAGAGCTTGTTTTGCCGATGCAGATGATTTTGTGATGGAGCATCCCCGCTCGATCCGTCATGCCCCCCCTGTGAGCTGTTAAAAACAAAAAAATTAAAACACGTTTACGCGTGTGACATTGCATGCATGAACAAACGGCAAGGGAACGTCAAGAGTTTGTAAGGCTCGTATATGTCAATTTTTTTAAGCCGTATCCGCGGGATTTGTTTGATTAACTCTTTACGCGGATAGGGCGCTAATTTTTAATCGAATCCGCAAGATTTGTTACCCACTCACTCAAGCCCCATGGGCAAGCGGCTCGATTTAATTGGGTTCGGAGAGTCAACGTTGCTCACCCAACGGGTGAAGCACGGGAAGTCGCGTAGAACCCAATTAAATCCCGTATCTCCTGTCGCCTTGTATTCTTCAACTGCCGCTTCTAGGATCAAACACAGGGTGGCTGCTCTTGCGCAGCGTTTTACCCCCCCTGATTTTAGGTTATTTTGATGAGTCCATGAGGTTGCAAGGCAAAACATTTGGTCAGTTTTTAATTGAATTTAAATGAATGTGGCGAGACAGGAGCCTGTCGTGAGCTGTTTTTGACAGGGGCTTCTTTGACGTTGCTTCTTTAAGGGCATTGAGCAACGGCTCATTATCGAGGAACTGTACACCCTTTATGTGATCTTTGTAAACTGGGTTGTGCGAGAGAACATGCTCAAGATTTTTTGTCATGATACCTTTAAGCGGCCCAAAACATATTTGTGGAGCACACTCGCGATAAGGGTTTGATAGGGCATAGCCTCTTCAACAGCCTTTCGCTTGAGTAGCTTAAGATCGGGAATAGAGAGTCTAATATTAATGCGTGCTGACTTGTTTAAATAATTTACAGCAGCCCTTTGAGCCAATTTCGTCTCTTTGCGTGAGTTTTTTGTTTTTTTAAACTTGCCGTTTTCAAAGTCTTTTAAAATATCCTTTTCATCTTGGTCCTTCATAACAACCTCACTTGTGTAGATAATCCCTTGTAGCTTTTCGGGACGGGTAAATGGTTTTTAAAAAAATTGCGTTTTTCTCGCGTACAAAAGGCACAAGGTAAATGTATCCTTCGACATCAATAACATAGATCTTTTGGTTTGGATATTTGTGCTTGTTTGTGTGTTCAACAACATCTAAAATATGCCCCTCGTCTATCAAAGAAATAATCTCCTCAAAACTGATGTTACGTTCTGTTTTAAGTTGAATGTTTTTTTCGGGGTCAAATTCGAAAATTATTTCTACCACGATTGTGAGTGTATGACAGCGTCTGCCTTTTGTCAACAGGTGTCGAGCCAATCCATGTTTTGCCAGGCATCGTAGAGATCACGGTTGGCCATTTTTTTTCTGTCTGCAATGGCGCAGAGTTTATGCGCAAACAGGCATGAAAGGGTCATCGTCTTTATGGTGACACCCTGCCTTAACGAAAAGTTTGCAAGTCAGAAAAATGGGAATCAAAAGCAATCACCAGCAGCGGCTTTATTTGCCGCTGCTGGCGGGTAAAGGGGAAAATATCATTGCTGTGGTGGAGGACCCCCTGCCATCACTGCGGGCACACAGGCGTTAATCCCGCTTGTATACTCTACGCACGCCATGTCGATCCCATTAACAGACGGGCAATCTGCTGAACCTGGCGCACTGCATTTCATCGAACACATAGCAGGTTCGTCTGTTACACCGGGCTCTGTGAGGCAATAGGTCTGTCTGCCGGTCATATCTAACGAGAATGTCTCGTATGTGGCCACACAGCCCGGAACAGAACCATCAAGATCAGGCTCCGTCGAGTTACAGCCTGCCACAAGCGGCGTTAAGAGCGATTCGCAACTCGGATTACACAAAGAACCACCATCACACTCCTCCATGAGATCAGTATTGCTGGCACAACCGGAGGCGCTCGGAGCGTCCGGATTGATAAACTGCAACCTGAGAAGAGCGTCACCACCGACAGGAGGCTCACTACTTACGAACGCAAACAGATGAATGTGATCACCATAGGCCGCAGCCGCACCAAGCGCAGCGATCTGACTGGCAATCTCAATGGAGTAACCCTCCGCAGAGTAGGACTCGAAGGTATAAGTGACGCAACGGGCATCAAGGGGATCCGCAAACTGCAGACCCGCCAGAGTTGTTTCGATACCGGCGATCTCCTCCTCGGTTGGTGCCTCAAGATCAACCGCACCAAGATCCACGGCACACAAGTGCGCCAGTACTGGGTACGTTGCCGTTGCATCCGGATCGGCCTCCAAGTATAAAGCCGCCTTGTCCATAGTGATATTGGCAGAATCAAACCACGAAGACTCTGCTACGGCATGACCGTGCTTAAACGTCAGACCATGGTACTGATAATCCACCCCGTTAATTGTAACAGCACCATCCAATGCAGCCAGCACTGGTGATGCAAACTCGATATCACCAGAGTCGCAGATGCCCTGAACAATCTCGTCACCACAACTTGCGGGTGTGCACTCATTTGAACAGGCATCGTTATTGACAAGGTTGCCATCGTCGCACAGTTCTGTCGCACCCTTCACACCATCGCCGCAGAGGTCTGCTGGGTCTTGGGGGTTGACTACAACGGCTGCACATGACGTACCATCGAATGAGCAACCCTGAGTGGTCTCGCAGGTCGCTTGATCAAGCGTGGCGCAGTCTGGCGGTTGTGTCGTATCACCCGGCTGTGGCTGCGTCGAATCACCCGGCTGTGGCGCATCGACAACACATAGCGAAGGTGCCTCGGGCGGTGCGGGCGGTTCTGTGCAAGTAAAACCGGATTCGATAGCGCAGGCTTCACTGCAACCATCACCGCTTACTGGCGGGTTAACACCATCGTCGCAGGTTTCGGCACCTGCTGTGATACCATCACCGCATTGCGCCGCACTGCATGGCGCGCCCGGTGAACACGTCCAGCCGGGTTCAGGTTTACATGTTGCACTGCAACCATCGCTGCCGGTCTGATTATGGTCATCGCAGGTTTCTGCTGTGGCCATAAGGGCGTCAATACAGGCCTGCGCGTTGGGTATCGGGGCTATGCTTCTGATTTTATAAT
This sequence comes from Deltaproteobacteria bacterium, assembly GCA_015228875.1. Classification (GTDB taxonomy): domain Bacteria; phylum UBA10199; class UBA10199; order UBA10199; family JADGCS01; genus JADGCS01. The sequence continues at coordinate 5,495 of JADGCS010000114.1, forward strand.
TAGACTTATCAACAACAAACACCTTGCCGGACGGATCCGTCGTCAAGTACGTTGGTGTGTAAAGTTGTGCCAGAAGCGCATTTTGATCATTTACCAGAGAGCCATATCCTCCTGTCCCTGCCACGGTCAGCAACCTCTTCTCGGCATCAGACTTTGAGAGATCAATCATCAGCACCCTGTGTTGAGTTACTGTGCTTTGCGTTGTTAGATACAGCTTAGAGTTGTTATCAATCGCCAAACCCACAGGTTTACCCAGCGTGACATCGGCAATTTGTATTGTATTTTGTGTCGTTTCTGAATACCCCGTACTCCCACTACCTATCAGGGTATATATTTCTGGGGAATTTTCGGCCATATTAATATAGCGAATCCTGCTATTTTGCCTATCCGCAATAAACAGGTTACCTGAAGGGTCAAAGGTGATGGATTCAATTGTATATCCAAAGAGCGCGTCAGTGGCCAACACACCTTCTCCACCAAAACCTACAGCCTTATTCTTATTTCCAGCCACCCTCTTGATGTATTTATCAGAGGTAATCTTGTAAATGTTTTTGGCATCGCTACCGTACAGCCCATTTACAAAATATAGCTCGTTTGAGGGACTAAATGCGATTCGCTCGGGAATTATAGCTGTGGCCGTTGCCACGTTTGTAGAGGTACCATCTATGATATCGTAAGCATCATTCCCGGTCCCAGCAATCTTTTCTGGAGCACCATTCACGAACTTGGAGATTTGTCTGTATCCTTTATCAGCAATATGCAGAACATCGTTTCTGTCAATGGCAATAGCACTCGCAGAAGTGCTTAGTCCCGAAGAAACAACGATACTCACAACACCCAATGGAGTAACCCTCTTAACCCTGCGCCCTGACACGTCAAGATAATACAGATTACCCTGCGAGTCCGTTGCAACACTGTTAGTACTGGACGATATGCTTGAAACGACTGTCGCCATACCCCTGTCATCACAATGGTCAGTCTTTGGTATATTATTAACCACACCATCACCACAGGCTTCTATCACACAACCCGCAGTGGTTTCTGTTGGACCAGTGCAACCATCGCCATCAGTAATATTGCCGTCATCACAGGCCTCGGTCCCCGCTGTGATACCATCACCGCACCGCGCTGCAGTGCAAGCCGTGCCTGGTTGAGGACAGACCCAGCCGGCAGTAATAACCGTACAGTTATTACTACAGCCATCGCCGCTAGCTGCGTTACCGTCATCACATATCTCGCCCTCGCCTGTATCCAATGTGCCGTTACCGCACAAATTGATACAATCGCTCCCGTCCCAGGCATAGCCTGGGCTACACTTGAATCGACAAGACGTGTTTGACGGCTCTGTGTTATATTCGACCTCAGGATCGTCAGGAGGCAACCATGACGTGCATTGACCGTTGCTTGAGGCGTTACATGTTTGTTGGTAGTATGCAGCAGTGTTCCATGATCTTCCTGCAGCTAATGGCCCTGGACACCAGTAATCTTTCGTTTCCCACATGCAAGACATGTTACAGCCATCAAAGGCCGCGATTCCGCCATCATCGCACTGCTCAGTCCCTGTCCTTATCCCGTTACCACAGCGAGTGGTTGTACAATTAGAGTCACAACCATCACCGTCTATGACATTCCCATCATCACATTGTTCACCGCTGGTTATTACCCCGTTGCCGCAGGCTGTGGTTGTGCAATTAGTGTCACAGCCATCACCGTCTTCGGTATCTCCATCATCACACTGCTCCGGCCCGTTTTGAACGGTGTCCCCACAATATGCCGTTGTGTCTTCTTGCACGAGCTGGCTGCAGTCTGCTGTACAAATATTACAGCCATTCCTTACCCCATAAGCACAGGCAGTTTCGGTAACCGTATTACCATCGTCACAGGCCTCTGACCCGCTTTTTAGGCCGTCCCCGCAGGCCGTTGGTTCTACACACGTCAACTGTCGTACCCTGCTATTCATGTGATCCGCAATGGCAAGCCTGCCTTCGCTGTCAAAACTTAACCCTGATGGGGTGTTAAACTGCGCCATTGCCGCCTCGCCACCATCACCGGCAAAACCGCGCAGACCAGTGCCTGCAACTGTTGTAATGACCCCTGTGGCCAAGTTGATTCTTCTCACCACGTGTGATGCATCACTATCGAGAACACCTGTCACTGGATTGTAGCTGGAACTATTTACCCACTGGGTAAAATAAAGATATCCCTTGTGATCCAGTTCCATATCTTCGACAGAGATAGCAGCACTCAGCGCAGGACCACCGTCGCCAGAGTACCCGCTTGTTCCATTACCTGCAATGTCATAGGCGGTCGCAAATACCTCATTTGATGTTTCGGGAATGGGTGATTCATTAAGCGCGATCCTGAGGATCCGAGAATAGCCGCCATCAAACACATACAGGATATTGTGGTCAGAATCATAGCTCATGCCCATCAGCGCAGAATAAGAACTCGTGCCAGAGATTATCTGCAGACGTTTTGCACTACCGCCCTGAGGATCTACTTTAAATATTACACTTTTGCCTAGGCTGCCATCCGACGTGTTAGGGTCGTCCAACCACGCACTGGCGTACATATTACCCGCACTGTCTACCACTAAGTCCGCTATCTGTCTCACAGGCCAAACTGATGGAGGATACATATAATTAGTAAGTGAAGGATCAATGCCTGGCACAGTATGTAAGTCTTGCACAGTATTTAAAGAGCCAAGATCTATCTCTGTCTTTGCACCCGACTCCACATCAATCTTGTAGATTATGCCGTTCGCAGCCCCGTACAAATAACGGCCATCAGCGCTGAGAACAATTCTGTTAATCCCATTGACATAGGAGTCAGATCTGAGATCCTCATAAAGTTTTGACACCTCGCCCGTAGCACCCGAGACCTTCCACACAACCACTTGCTGATAAGCCCTAGAAGGAGAATATTCACCCTCCATAGATGCAGACACATACAAATCACCATTTGCAGCATACGCGACATCCAAGGGATAGGAAATTGGCACCGCCGTCGCTTGTCCGCCTACGGTCATGCTGAAGTCGACCGTATTATTTACAGGATCAAAAGTAACAGCACCACCATTACCAGCCACCGTATTCACAAAACAACCCATGGTCTCCGGTTGACAGCTAGAATCACAACCATCGAGACTTGCTGTATTGCCGTCGTCGCATTCCTCGCCTGCGGTGACAATGCCGCTGCCGCACCCTGTTGTCTTGCAGTTTATATCGCAACCATCACCGGAATATGGGTTGCCGTCGTCACACTGTTCACCCTGCTCAACTTGACCATTATTGCAAACCGGCGCAGTAATGCCACTGCAGGTCGTATTGCATTTGTTTGGCGTGCCATTGAGTTGACCTTCGTCACAGATTTCAGACTGGACCTTGATACCATCACCGCACAAAGCCGCACTGCACTGCGAGCCATTGCAAATCCATCCGCGTTCGAGCGCACAGGTCGCACTACACCCGTCGTTATCATCCATATCGCCGTCGTCACAGGACTCTGTCCCCTCTCTGTTGCCATCGCCACATTGGGTTTCATGACATGAGGTACCTTCACAGACCCAACCGGATTCGAGCGCGCACGTTGCACTACACCCGTCGTCAGCAACAAGATTTCCATCATCACACGTTTCCTGTTCGTTGTTGACATGACCATCCCCACACACTGCTTCCTGCCAAAACGGATTCTTCACTCTATACACTTCTGTACCAGTTCTGACAGCCCATGGGACAAAATGCGCCGGCGTATAATAACTCTCAAAGGTAATAAAACGCCCGTCCTGACTGATGCTGGGCCACATGCCGGGGTATAATTGGGCTGTTTCCTGCGTCACTTGGTCGTAAACATAAACATAGCCATCGCTATCACTGTCATTGTACTGGCCATTTGACACCAAGTCAGTAGCCATGCTGTCGAATACGATGTAGCGGCCATGCCCGCTGATTTCTGGGGTAAACGAATGATGATTTGTTCTCTCACCGTCTTCTCTTAACGAAATAACCCTCCTCTGATTTGTGAGCGTGTCATACAATACTATTTCACTCTGAACCCCAACCATCAGGCCAGGGTTGTAATTCTGAACTGCTACGGGAACCCTTGCAGCATAGGCTATATAACGGCCATCACCCGAAATTTTTACATTGAAATTACTGGCACCAAGGGTGTCGGCGCCATCAGTATCATTACTGGCACCAAGGGTGTCGGCGCCATCAGTATCATTACTGATCCGTTTTGTCTCTCCCGTTGCCCTGTTAAAGAGAAACACATCGGACTTGCCATTAGTATCACCCAAAACAAGGTTAGTTGCTACAGATGCATAAACAACATAATTTCCGTCGTGACTGATCTTGGGATAATTCGAATCACCCCGAGCAGCCCTTCCATCCACCGCCCACGTAATTGCCTCCGTCGTACCCTGTTCGAGATCACGAATAAAAATACTACTACCTGATGTACCCAAAACCAGCTCAGTTGCAGAACTTCTAAACACAACAAATCGACCATCACCACTTATGGAGGCTCGATCAGCCGGGTTCGTCCCACCTACACCCTGCGTCGACACATTGACCACCTGCGTGGTCCCATTTTCACGATCACGTATGTAAATATTCATCGAATTGGGATAATCGCTCACAAAATTTGATGACATCGATTCAAATGCAACAAATCGCCCATTATTGCTGATCGATGGAGAATATGAAAATCCATCGCCACCCTCACCCGACGAATTCACTGAGATTTTTTCGATCTCGCCGGTCTCTAGATCATGGACAAAAATATCCCACTGAGTATTGGCTGCATCATCGGTAAGGCTTGATGCCTGGCTCGCAAAGACCACATGCCTTCCATCCCCACTTATCTCACTGGTAGACACGCCCATTGCTCCGTCAGCCAATGCACCATCAAGTGCCAAAGTCACATGAACCTTATCATGTAATGCTGGATCATAGGTTAAATCACTGGTCTCAAGGTATGCGTTGTTGGAGTCTATGCATAATATCTTGTAGTTAAAAGGTGTCGAAATACCCGATGCGCTTTGATCGATGATATCAATCTTGTATTTAAGGTTTGCATCCGGCGTGGCGTAACTCGTATCGGCAAAACTATCATCGGGGCTCGTTATTTTGCACCGACCATCAACAGTCGTTGTAAAATACACCTCGACGTTTTCATTAACCCGTCTCGCCACAACATCGGTGACCCCCAACACACCACGTAGGACTGAACAATCAGTATCACACCCGTCGTCTTCCACCTCATTCCCATCATCACACTCTTCACCACTATCCACAACCCCATCCCCGCAGGCTGCATTAACGCATGATAAGCGGCACGCATCGGCTGCTGTATCGCTGTTGCTGGCCTCGCCATTGTCACACTCTTCGTCTGCCTGAGTAACCCCATCGCCGCAGGATTCGTACATACAAGACGCACTACACCCGTCGTTGCTTTCTATATTGCCGTCTTCACACTCTTCGCCTTCGTTGAAAATACCATTACCGCAACCAGGGAAGGTGCAGTTTTCGTCGCAAGGAACAGATTCTGTACTGCCGTCGCACTGCTCGTCGTAAGCCGGTTCTGTTTCTGTTGCAGGAACATGATCCACTTGCCCGTCACCGCAAACAGGGAGCATGCAGTCTGCCTGACAGCCATCACCACTTGTGATATTGCCATCGTCACATTCTTCGAAGTTCTGGGTCACACCATCGCCGCAGCCTTCTATTTTGCATGTGCTACTGCAACCGTCATCAGGGTCTGTGTTGCCATCGTCACATTCCTCGGCGGGATCTTGATTACCATCACCACAATAAGCAGCGCTCTCTAGCCCCTGCATGTAGGTACAATCATAACCGCACCTCTCACAGGTCTCTGGCGCAACAGTGTACCCGCAATCAAAGACAACATTTGCCTCGCCGACATCGCATTCTTCGTTATTGTTATTGGGAATCGCGTCACCGCAATACTCTTCCACACAAGACGCACTACACCCGTCACCGGCAACTATATTGCCATCATCACACTCTTCACCGGCATCCTCTATTGCATCACCGCAAACAGGGAGTTTGCAATTTGCCTGACATCCATCGGCATTGATTAAATTGCCGTCGTCGCATTGTTCACCCGGACCAGTAAAACCATCACCGCACCCCGCCGCAACACAGGTGTTCAGACAAGTGTCGGTATTGCTGTTGTTGCCGTCATCGCACTCCTCGGTGGACACACCATTATTTGCGTTATTTGTCACCCCATCACCGCAGCGTTCCACCACACAGGACGCACTACACCCATCGCCCGAATCTTGATTGCCATCATCGCAAAACTCGGTGGGCACCAAGTCCCCTTGTGCATTTTTTACAGCGTTATTAACCACACCATCACCGCATAACTCTGTCACGCAGGAGGCACTGCATCCGTCGCCGGCAATAACACCGCCATCGTCGCACCCTTCCTTTTCTGTTTCACTCCACCAAAAGACAAACCCGTCTCCACATGTCTTGTTGGTACAGGCATTTGTACACTGATCCGTATTTACCTGATTGCCATCGTCACACGACTCTCCGGGCCCCGTGACACCATCACCGCAGACCGCAAGAACACATGTATTCCTGCAGGCATCAGTGTCCACTTGATTTCCATCATCGCATGCTTCACCTGCGTCTGTGATCGCATCACCGCAGATCGGATTATTACAGTTACCCTGACACCCGTCTGCATCTGCACGATTGCCGTCATCACATTGTTCACCGACATCCAATATAAAGTCACCGCAGACAGGGGTCTTGCAGTTACCCTGACAGCCATCGGCATTTACAAGATTGCCGTCATCACATTGTTCACCCGCATCCAATATAAGGTCACCGCAGACAGGGGTCTTGCAGTTCCCCTGACACCCGTCAGCATTTGTAAGATTGCCATCGTCGCATTCTTCACCCGCCTGCACGTAGGTATCACCGCAGGCTGCAAGGCGACATGTGCTTGTGCACGCATCTGTGTTGACTGCATTGCCGTCATCACAGGCCTCAATGTCTGCCTGCGTAAAACCGTCACCACATACAGCAGTTTTGCAGGTGTTTGTACATGTATCCGTGTTGTCTGTGTTGCCGTCGTCACATTGTTCTATTGAATTTATGATATCTGTTTCACATACATCTATCTGAGATAATAACCTGCCCGTTAACTTTTTGATCCGGTAATCTGCTGTATCAACATAATACAGATTACCTTCTTTGCTCACTGTAAAATTATTAAAACTATATTGACCGTTAATATCCAATGAGACAAGTAGCCCTGAATGATTAACCCTCAGTATTTTGTTGTTAGTTCGAAAAAGCACATTGCCATTTAGGTCTACTTTAATATTACCGTTGATCTGTCCCACCTTTGCATCTGTTGCTAAAATACCGTCTGTTGCATATGGAATTGCGCCCCCGCCTACTACTGTTGTTACACTATCCTCCGCGATATCTATCCTTCTGATTCTGTGTTGATAAATAGAACCTGCATAATCAATCACATATATTTTTCCCGCCCCATCTATCCCACCTAAAGAAAATTGCGAAAAGTGAGCCTCTGATACAGCCACTCCTTCTTGATCCTCATCAGGACTAATCCCTGATCCGCTAATAATGACTCCCACCCCCCCACTTGCCTTATCATACTTATTGAGGGTCCTTGAGCCATCTGCTTCACTGGTTGTAAAATAGACATTATCATTAACATCCAGTATCAGTGATAATATTTGTTTACCCACATTCAAGACCAAACTGATATCGCCAGTATTATTGTCTACCTTATACACTGCAAAATAATATACAAAATACAAATTATTACCTGAATCAAATGTGAGTTGTTGTACAGCAGTATCAAACTTCACTTCACTTATCTTTCTGCCAGCACTAAAAACAACCCCCGTCCCATATGGTGTAATACGAATCAACTTGCCATTTTCTAGCTTATAAAGAAAACGGTTATCGTATACAAAAAATATGTTACCTATATTGTCCTGAGTTACGAAAGAAATGAACTGTGGATATAATGGGCTATCCATGGCTGGTAGTTGTGTAGCATGCTGATCTATAGAACCAGCAGTACCATTGCCTGCAATAGCCTCAATTCCAAAATCATTACAATGTTCCGGCGTTCGATTACTCCCATTATTCACCGCCCCATCCCCGCAAATCTCTACCGCACAAGACGCACTACACCCGTCGTTGTCAGCAACATTGTTGTCATCACAGGCCTCTACACCAGCCTGAACCTTTCCATCACCACACCGCGCCGCCACACAAGCGATACACGCATCTGTGTTAACCGCGTTGGCATCATCACAAGCTTCTACACCGGCCTGTGTAAATCCATCGCCACAGGTTGCTGCCACGCACGTATTGAGACACGCATCGGTGTTGTCTTCGTTTGCATCATCGCACGCCTCTACACCGGCCTGCGTAAATCCATCACCGCAGCTTGCCGCCACGCACGTATTGAGACAC
>JADGCS010000115.1 GCA_015228875.1 Deltaproteobacteria bacterium
TGCAAGCGGCAAAATTTTCAAACTTCCGGAGAAACAGGGGTTGCCCGACAGGCTCCTAGGGGTTCACTTTAGTCCCCGGCGACACACCCCTTATAGCAGAAACCATTTTTTTTATATTGCAATCAGGGCTGATTATCAACCGATGGTTTTGGTCGAAATGATCTGCGGCAAAAGCACATCACAAAACTGATTAGAAAATTTTGTATACGTGATGCCATAAATCTTTGCTGAAAGAGCAGGCATCGTCATCGCGAGCAGTGCGTTGCGGTGGACATGACGGGGTCATGTCTAACGCTGCGCGCCCACGTGGCGATCCTACTGACACCATTTGGATCAAAGGGATTGCAGCAAAGCTAAACAGCTTCGTAATAAATAGGGAGACGTTGCCTTGCAGCATGGACCTCCTGACGCAGTCTGCGCCATGCGGGGTCTGTGCTGGAGGCATCCTTTAAGCCCCGCTCTATCAGCCACTGTGCGGCCCTCTGGCAGGCAATGGCCGCTTCCTCATAGTTTTCGGCCTCGCGTGGTCTGCCCACCCCTCGTGCATTGATTGCCCCCCTGAGGCTGACAGCCGCGCCAAATAACAGGTTCCACAAAAAATGGTGTTTCAGGGCTGTGCTTGTGGCCTCAAGCCCCGAGGCCTTGAGCCATTCTGCGGCCTTTTCGTAGGCCGTCGCCGCCCTTAAACATACGGCGGCATCAGTCGGCCGGCGTTGATTTACATGCTCCAGCGCATCGCTGTAAGAAATTTCCGCACCGTATAACATGTGCCAGATCATGTTTCCCTTGAGGGCCTCGTCTGTTGGCGCAATCCCTGACTGCTCAAGCCAGAGGGCCGCCGCCTCTGCTGATTGTGCGGCTTGTTTGTTGTATGCGGACAACGTGTCATCGCCCTTCTCCAGGGCTGTGGCCGTATCGCGGTATTTCATGTCGGCCGCGTACAACATGTGCCAGTAGAGATTACCTTTAAGGGCTGTGTCTGTCGGTGTTTTTCGTGAGGCCTTAAGCCATGCGGCCGCTTTGTTACTTATCTCTGCGGATTTTAATAAAAGCGCAGCGACATCGGGTGTGCCCCTGGCAAGCGCCTCAGCAGCGAGACGATATTTTAATTCCACCCCGTAGAGGGCGTGCCAATGTAAATTTCCCCGCATGGCGTGTTCGTAAGGGGGAATGCCGGCACCCGCCAGCCACAGGGCGGCCTGACGTGAGGCCTCTGCAGAACGCATGTAAAGACGGGCAACATCATGCCGGCCTTTTTCCATTGACGTGGCCACGTTGGAGAGTGCAAGGATCTCGCTGTGTAATCTTCTCCAGTAAAGATGACCCTCCAGTTCTTTGGAGCGGGGATCCAACCCTGATTTTTCAAGCCATACCAACGCATCCTCGGCCGCCTTTGCGGATTTTTCATAACACGCGACAATCTCATGATCGGCCCCCTCATCAAGACTGCGGGCGATATTGGTATAGCCTAACGCCATGGTGAATAAGGCCTCACGGTAAGGGTGCTGCCTGATTTGCGCGTCCTGCCAGTCCGAGAGTTCGAGCATCAGTGTGACAGACTTAAGCAGATACTCGCATGACAATAAACGCATCTTTAAAATGCGTTTGTTCTCTTTGAGTGTCGCACTTGCAAGGGAATCGAGTGCCACACAAAACATGGCCCCGAGTTTCCATAGTTGTGGTCTTTGTGCCGGCATCCCTCCGCAAGTCGCCGCCAGCAACTGCTCCATCCACTCCTGTGTCACCGCGGCCATAAACCAGCTGTCCAGCGCGGCGGCCGCGTCCGAGGCACAGAGTGCGCGACAGATCTTTGCCCACGCGTGTCCCCAATATTTCATCCGTGTGTCGCGGGGGGCTTGGGGATCTCTCGCAAAATGAAACAGACGACGCGAGATGTCTCCAGCAGTCTGCGCAAGGGGTATCGCGAGCGCGCGCCCCTCCCCGACAATATGGACATCATCAATACCAAGAAGCCGTTGCCACTTGTCGCTTTGATACAGGGGCTCTGAAGCTGGGGTGTCCCGTTTTGAAAGCTGTCTGTTTAACGCGGTCTCTGACTCGCTGACAACCCGATGCCTGTTTTTGATCTGCTGTCCGCCCTCAAGGACCTCAATGTACCTGTCCCATGCCCTGCGCACGGGGTGCAGGGCTGCCCCGTCGGCTATAAATTTGGGCCACAGGGAGGCAAAGGCCCTGTAGATAACCAACTGTACCTCACGCATGAAGGTCTCTGCATCTGCGGCCTCGCATTGATAGATCTTGTCTGCTGTCTCTACAAATACAGGGGCATAGTCATGATGCGCGGCCGCGATAAGGTATACCCAGGCCAGCAGGTGATAACGCCGCTCTTCGACAGGCCCGCTTTCCGGCACGGCAAGAGACAGCGCCGTCTCGGCGTGTTCTATCAGGGGGGCATCATGCCCGGATTTTTTTACCAAGGCCATGAGTTCCTGCAGTTCGTTAACGGGCGGTAGAGACGGTATGGCATTTACAGGCACATTAAAGAGTGTGCGCGGGCTGTAAACACCAGCCCTTGCCATCGTGCCAGCCGCTATGTCCCGTGATACCTGCTCAAGGGCAGGCCTGTGCGATTGTGTAAGTTCGAGATTTACATTATTTCTCGCGTAAAAATTTGAAGGGGATGCTGTGGGTGCCCTTGCCTTTAAACTGGCTGTAAACGGGGCCGCCAGTGTGTCCATCGTGCTGAAAAAATCTTTGTAAAGCGCCTTAACGCAGCCGTCTGTGGCGACCCTTTGTCCCATGCCAGTTGCTGTATCAAGTGTTGTGAGAACCGGTTTAAGTGTTGAAGTGATTTTCATGCTGCAACTTCGATGCACAAAAAATTAAGTTGCGTGATTTTTTAAATTTTTTTTTGTGAAAATTATACGAAGAAAGTCCTCGGGATCCTGTCGAGGAACCGCTTAATTTGAATGTCACAGAGTTGCGTCCCCTCTACCAAAAGGAGGTACAGATGTGGAGAGAGAGTCAATTTTTGATGTTTTCTTTTTGGTAAAAACAAGTTACTAACTTGACTTTGACGCGGTTGAATTCCTCCATTTTTCGAGGAATGCACCCGCGCTCTGTCGACTTTGAAATCCTTATACATAAATTTAATACCCGCTCTACAGGAGGCATACACATGAGTGATATCAAGCAACAAATAGACACGTTTTTAAAATCATCATCATTCGCCGTCGTGGGGGCATCGCAAAACCGCGCGAAATACGGCAACAAGGTGTTAAGGGTTTACATGCAGAACAACCTTAAGGTGTACCCCATCAACCCCAAAGAGGACTCGATCGAGGGTCTCACGTGCCTTAAAGAAATCAGTGAACTCCCCGCCGATACACAAAGCATCTCCGTGATCACCCCGCCTGCTGTCACAGAAAAAGTGGTTGAGGCCGCTCACAAAAAGGGGATCAAAAATATCTGGATGCAACCTGGGGCCGAAAGCACAAGGGCGATCAATCTGTGCAAAGAATTTAACATCAACTGCATCGCCGACGGGAGCTGTGCCCTTGTTGTGCTGCGGTATAAGGAATCAAAATAACCCATTCACCTTAAAGACGCTAAAACATAACCCGCATAAAGCGGAGTGCATTGCGATCAAACATGAAGGGTTTCATGTTTGGCGCTATGCGCCAGACACTACGCGGGCTGGCACCCTCTAAAATTTTGTTGCTGAAACGCGTAGAAAAAACCTACTTAGGTTCTAAAAATCCATTTCAACAATAACAGGATTGCCATGAGGACCAGTGGTGTCAGTAGTATGGCAAGGGCACGTCTGCCCCGTGTTGACTGGCGGTTCACTTTTGCTTTTTTGTTTTTGAGTTGTTCTTCGGTTGTGAGTTCTTCGGTTGTGAGTTCTTCGGTTGTGAGGGGTGGTGCTGTTGCGGCAAGGTTGGCGCTGCCCATCAGGGCCCTTGCGTCTTCGTAGCATGACTTGGGGACGTAGATGTCCTCGCCAAAAAGGTTGGCTCCCATGGTAATTTTGAGGTAGCCGCCGGCCCCCTTGGCGACGCGTCTTGCCGGGATTTTTTCGGAGTTGAGCAACGAAACAATGATGGCGGCCTCGCTGTCGCTTGCAACCGTTACCAAAAGGGTTTCGTGATCATCTGCGGAGCCATCGTTTTTATTTGAGACATCAGCCATACGTGTTACCTCTTGAAAAGATGCTGTTTAAATGGACGGCCTCAAAGGCAGGGGGGCTGCCTGCAAGCACCCCTTACACGCAAGCACCCCCTGCATGCAAGCCATCTTCTACTACATTCTTTGTTTAAATTGGCTGTTATATTTTTCTACTGCCTCTTTTACAATGGGCAACGACTTAACATCCTCAGCCCCTCTTGTGCTACGTACCCAGCCGTAGAGCGGCCAGCCGTTTCCAATGTAGTCACCTGTTTTTTTGTACTCGTAAAATTCCCAGCTCGTGGCCTTGCCCTTACGTCCGTAGACCACTACTTTTTGAGAACCTTCGTATATGGCACCCGTACCAGTCGCACCCAGTGGCCCCAAGCCGGGGGTGAGCGTGTGATGGAGCGCCATGGGGGATTTATGTTCAATATCGAACAGGACGGGGTCATTTGCGTAATAAGCCCTTTCACAAGGGTCACGGTAAGGTCCCAAGACATCTTCGGGCGATCCCGTTTTTCCTGCTTGTAATGGGCTGACTGATTGAAATGATGTTGTGTTGTAATTGACGGTATTCATAAAGTTTCCTTTCTGTTTATTACTGTTGACTACAAGATAAGCAAGAACGGTGCCAAGTTTCGGTATCTATCATATCAAGGGGTTATAGCAGATTGAGGTCTTGACAGTCTCTGGATAGTCTCATTTTTGAGACTTTTTTTGAGACATCATGATAGTGATACCAAACAAATTCATCAGCCCTTGATCTGCATCAAGGCCCCTTGTGTTTGTTTTGTGACAATATAGAGTCACTATTAACCAATAACTCGGAGGAAAAAAAATGTTTTGTTATCAATGCGAACAAACTTCACAGGGAAAGGCCTGTGTCAACAAAAGTGTGTGCGGCAAGGATGAAATCACCGCAAATCTTCAGGACGGACTTTATCATGTCACAAAGGAACTCTCATGTCTTGTGCATGCCCTTAAACAGAAAAACAAAAAAACGGACGCGTACGACCGCTTTGTCCGCGAGGCCCTCTTTGCCACGGTGACCAATGTTAATTTTGACGCGGAGCGGATCAGGTCGTACATCCTGACAGGACAGGACTTGATCAACAGGGCGGTCGTTGAACTTCCTGTCACTGATCTCCCAAAGACCTCTGACATCCCCCGCTTTAAGGGAACAGCATCAGAGATGTCCTTGGCCGCAGGGGCCTTCTCGATCCAAAAGAGGATCGAAAGATACACCCCCGATCTTGTGGGGCTTGAGGAGCTGATCGCCTACGGCCTTAAAGGAACTGCCGCCTACGCGCACCACGCGCGCGCGTTAAATAAAAATGACGCAGTCATTGACGCGTTCTTTCACGAGTGTCTGACTTTTCTATCCAGAGAACAGACCGCCGGTGATCTGCTTAAAATGGCCTTAAGAGTCGGAGAGATCAACTACCGCGTCATGGAACTTCTGGATCAGGCCCACACCGAAACCTACGGCCACCCCGAGCCGACTGCGGTGAGGATCAATCCCATAAAGGGCAAGGCCATTGTGGTCTCGGGCCACGATCTTAAGGACCTCGAAGACCTCCTTAAACAGACAGAGGGACGAGGTATCAACGTGTACACCCACGGTGAAATGCTCCCGTGTCACGCGTATCCAGGACTTAAAAAATACAAACATCTTGTCGGCAACTACGGCGGGGCGTGGCAGGATCAACAAAGGGAATTCGAAAAATTTCCGGGTGCGATTGTGATGACCACCAACTGCATTCAGGAACCACGCGCCTCCTACCGCGACCGCATCTTTACACTCAATGCAGTTGGCTGGCCCGGTGTGAAACACATCGAGGGCCGCGATTATTCGACAGTCATTGAGACAGCCCTTGCGCAGCCCGGATTTACCGGGGATGGCGATCCAAAAACCATCATGGTGGGATTTGGTCACAACACGGTGATGGGCGTCGCAGGCAAGGTGGTAGAGGCTGTCAAAGCCGGTGCCATCAAGCACTTCTTTTTGATTGGAGGCTGCGATGGCGCCAAGAGTGGGCGCAACTATTACACCGAATTTGCGCAGAGTGTGCCCGATGACACCGTGATACTCACACTCGCCTGTGGCAAGTACCGTTTTAACAAACTTGACTTCGGCACGATAGGGGGCATCCCCAGGCTGCTTGACATCGGGCAGTGCAATGACGCCTACTCCGCCATAAAAATCGCACTGGCCCTCGCGCAGGCCTTTAACACCGATGTGAACAGCCTGCCCTTGTCGATGATCATCTCGTGGTACGAGCAAAAAGCGGTGGCTGTTCTCTTGACACTGCTGCATCTGGGGATTAAGAACATTAGACTTGGGCCAAGTCTGCCGGCGTTTATCACACCAAACATTTTAAAAATTCTGGTGGAGAATTTTAATGTTAAAACCATCACGGACGCAAAAAAAGATATCGCGGCGTGCCTTGCGACGTAACTTTAACTCAATCTTAATGTGTCATCCTGCCACGCCCCCGCGTGGCAGGGTGTTCATGATCACCCGTGAGTTTTAAACAAAGCGGATTAATTCGGGAAAGATTGAGTCATCCTGCACCATGAGAGGAAACTAACTATGCAAAAAATCACAACCCTGTTGTGTGTGGTGTGTCTTGCCCTCGTTGCGCAAAGCGCAGTGGCTGGCTTTAAACTGGCAGACGACAAAATCACCATCGGGCTCAATGCCCGAATAAGGTACGAATTTTTTAACAACACAGATTTTACAACAACCACCAACGACACACGCGACTACTTTCTCACACGCCTCAGACCCACGTTCTCGTTTCTGCCGCACGAGCAGGTCGAGGTTGTCTTCGAACCTCAATTTACGGGCGGCTGGGGCGAAATACTTGGGACCAGCCAGACATCAGTCAATGCGGCCTCCGCTGCAAGTTCGAGCGGCAATCTTGATGACCCCACCTTGGGTGTGCATCAGGGCTACCTCAAATACAAGCCAACAGACTGGTACGAAATGACATTGGGCAGACAGGTCCTTGCTTACGGCGATCAGGTGCTCATTGGCGCTGTGGACTGGAACAACACGGGCCGTTCCTTTGACGCGTTTAAGTCGCGCTTTAGCGGAGAAAATTTTTGGATTGACGCGGTCTACACCCTGCTCAGCGATACAGAGTCCAGCGCCGGCAGGGGGGCCTGTGCCGCACCCTGCACCTTTGGCGACCACCATTTTGGAGGGGTTTATGCCTCTATCAACGCGGCAGAGTGGCTTAAGGAACTCGATTTTTACGCGTTCTACCGTTTTGACAGCGTGGGTCAACCACCCCGCGCACACAACTATGCCATAGCTGGGACGCGCCTCAAAGGGGCAACAGGGATCTTTGACTACCGTTTTGAAACCACCGCCGAGTATGGTAAATCAACCATCTCGGGCGCAAACAACAATCAACGGGACTGGCAGACTGACGCAGAGCTTGGTGTTACATTCAAAGAGGCCGCAAATTTCAGGATCGGTGTCGAAGCGCTGGCCGCGTCAAAAAATTTCATCCAGATGTTTCCCACAGCACACAAATGGCTCGGATACGTCGACCTCTTTGGCAGACGCAATATCATGAGTGGCGTGCTGCGTCTTTCGGCAAAGCCCTCTGAGAAATGGCTCATGACCCTCGACGCCCACACCATTATGAGGTATTCAAACACACTGGGTCTTTACGCCCTCAACGGCACAACAGCCATTGGCGCGGTCGGCACGTCAACATCAAAATTTGGTGGCGAAGAGATCGACCTCACAGCCTCTTTTAAGCCCCTTGATATCCTGAGCTTTGACATGGGGCTCGGCACCTTTTTACCAATGGGTTTTGTCAAAACAAATGTTGGTAACGACCCGACGCTGTTTGGGTATCTGCAGACGGGGGTAAGGTTTTAGAACCTTGGAAGGTTTTTTCTATGCCCGAAGGAAATCCCCTTGGGGGACGCGTTTCGGCATCAATTTTTGCATGGTGTCCGCCCGCGTAGTGTTTTCAGCTTTATGCGGGTTATGACACAGCTATTTGCTTTATGCCTTTGACTTTTGTGATGCTCTTGTTGATCTTGGCCCTACTCCGAACATTTTGTGTGAGGGCTGTCAAAGTCTATGGTTGAAATATCAGCGACTTTTCATTAGGTTGCCCCCCCAAGCACACATGGATACAAATCACACACAACCCTTGCCGCAAACAGATGAGACTGCGAACAGCAAGACCGCACAAACGCCGCTCTTAATGGCGAAACAGGTCTTTTTGCCCCTGCCCGACTCCAAAATAGCGGGGCCCCTGCATCAACTCTACTACGCCAGAGTCATTGCCGGCACAATTCTCTTGATCATTATTTTAACCTTAAGCCTGCTTTTAAAGTCAGGATCAAAGACTTTTTTAGACGCGCACAGCGATCTCTTCATTTTTATCCTCAGCACTGTCATGCAGCTCTTTCTGGGACTCCCTCTCTATCTTAATATCGTAGGCAACTGGCGCCGCTACCGATCCAGACTTCTTATTGGGTTTGTGTCTCTTGCGTCCTATGTATTTGCCATTTATCAATGGCAAACCAGCCATCACACAGCGTACTTTGGTACCAGTGCATTTGTGTTGTACATCACCACTGTTCTCCTTTTCCTCGAACAAAAAAAAATGGACGCAACCCAGGCACTCCAAGATATCAAAAACGCACGCCCCCAAAAGGCACTTAAACAGGCAGGCAAACATTTTATATGGGTCGATACCAACACACTGGTTCCAGGCGACATCGTCAAGGTTCAGGCCGGTGAAATTATTCCGCTCGACGGCGTCATTATCAAGGGGACAACCAGTGTCAACGAATCCGGCCTCACAGGAGAGTTTAAACCCCTGCTCAAAGGCCGGGGCGATCCCGTGACCGGTGCCACCATAAACCGCGACTGCGAAATTATTGTGCAGATCGACAGGGACATTTCAGACAACACCCTGACACATATCATCAACTCACTTGAAAACAACTTCGGCCAAAATCTCACCCTGTTTGCCCGTGTCGAAAAATTTGCCCATGCCGTCAATATTCTTGGGGTCCTTGCCTTTCTCATTGCCTGTTATTACCTGTTCTACGTCTTTCAATTGCCGCTTAACATGTCGGCCCCGATTTTATTTTCAATCCTTATTTCATTCTCAACGATCTCACTCATACCATCCACCAGCATTGCCTCGCACATTTTCATGAAGGATCTTTTTAACAAGGGGATCATCATCAACAAAAGCAGCTTCATCGAAATTGTTAACAAACTCGACATATTATTTTTTGACAAGACAGGGACCCTAACCAAGGGTGATTTCGAATACTCACAATGCTTTATCGAGATGGGGACCAATCAGGGAGAAATGTTAAGTACCATTTTTTCGCTCGAAACGCAGTCCCATCATCCCCTCTCTCAATCCATGGAAACCCACCCGTGGTATCAGGAAATATCAAAGCGCCCCGTCAGGGATTTCACCCCGCATCCGGGGCTTGGCATCTGCGGCTACGTCCAGCCCAGGTCCAGAAGAGAATACTTTGCAGCAGTGGGCAATCTGCGCTTTTTAAAACGCATGCAAATGCATATCAGCCGCGAAATGAAGGCAAAAATGGACGACCTTGAATGCATGGGAGAGACCGTGCTGCTCTGCGGCTACAACAGGCAGGTCAAGGGGCTGATCAGCCTCTCCGATGTTTTAAGACCCCATGTCAGAGAGACCCTTAAAAAGATCAGGTCACTTAAAATTGAATCCGCCATCATCACCGGAGACTCTGTCGAAGACATCAAACACCTGACCAGCAGCCTCAAGCTAAACAAGGTCTATGCGCGATGCACCCCAGAGGAAAAAATAAGCAAGGTCAGCAAAGAGGTCAACTCGGGAAAGACAACAGGCTTTATCGGCTCCACCGGAGACAAGATCACCCTTGACAAGGTCGATTTAAGCATGATCATCGACACAGGCACAAATGTGCAAAATCAAAAGGCTGACATCATCTTCATGAACAGCGACTTCAGGCTCATTGCCTGGTTGATAAAAAAATCAAAAAAATTTCTGCACACAATTTATTTAAACATGGGGCTGTCTGCGCTCTACGCCCTGACCCTTGCCGTTACATCTTTCTTTGGGGTCATCTCGCCAGAACTGGTCATGGCGCTGCTTTTTATTCTCAACCTGTATATCTTAAGATCCGCGAGTTCAGTCGTCAGTCATCAGCCCGATCAGATTACAGCCCCCAACCCCCAGTCCACAGCGCTTAGCCCTAGGCCATAAAAAACGAACAAGTTACCAACTTGACTTTGACGCGGTTGAGTTCCTCCGTCATGCGAGAAATGCACCCGCGCTCTGTCGACTTTGAAATTCCCAGATATGAACAAAGTACCCTCTCCATCAACCTGCTCAAGGCTCAGGGCTCATCACACGTCGTCATCAATGATTTTAGAGTGAAAATGATTGCGGTACCCGCGAGAGGACGGAAAGAGGTCTTTGGCGAGGTTGATCTTTCTTTTTTCTTCCTCAAAACCTTTTTTTATAATTTCCGCGCGAGTTTCGGGGTCATGGTATTTAAGATTGTGCGTCCCTTTGGTTTTTTGAAGTAAAAAATTAACCAGCCCGTCCGGTTTGAGATCCATCAGCGCCAGCATGCGCCCGCTCACTTCATCGGCAAGGACTTCGTGTGCGCGTCTGAGTTCAAAAATCTGGTTCCAGTTGAGCTTGTTCATCTCTCCCGTGGGCGGTTTGAGCGCACAGGCATGACCCCACTCGTGCGCCATCACACCGGCAAGCACGTCCTCCTGATTTTGAAACTCCTCCAGAAACTCGACACCCAGATAAACCAGATCATCCGCATCGACACAGGCAATAGTCCCCTTTGCCGGGGTGACGCGACATTTTTTGTTTTTTAATTTATTGAGTCTCCGTTTAAGTTTTGAGACGATCCCCCCTTTTGAAAAAAGGGCCGCAAGATTGCCGATCTCGGATAAAGAGACAATCGTCGGCGGTGTTTCTCCAATGGTCTTTGGCGCCTCGGTTGTCTGTGCTGCCTGACCGGAAGAAACCCTTGGGGCATTTTTTAGATCGGTGAGGGCGGTACTTGCAGCATCAATGCGCATAGCTGGTCCTTGTTTATCCAAACAACGATCAGAAGGAGCAAACAGACAACCCCATTGTACCACATTGTCTTGTCTGCGACAACAGGAGTTATACAAAGGGCTTTAGAACCCGCCCAACAACGCTTTAAGGGGCACCAGCCAAACCCATTGAAACATCAGGGTTCGTATCGAACCGGGAGATAGTCGGGGTTCCACATGGTATCGCGCACCGTTTGCTCGATGTCTTTGATTTGACGGCCCTCAGCGGTCTGGCGCACAACGGCACAGGCAACCTTGTGAGAACAGTCCCTGATCCTGGACAGGGATGGAAAGACCGTCCCTGATTTAAGTTCGGCCTCGGTCACGGTATCGGAAAGGGCCTTTGCGGCCTCGTAGAACATGATGTTTGTCACGCGTCTTGCCTTGCAGGAGATAATCCCCAGACCAACACCCGGGAAAATATAGGCGTTGTTACACTGGCCAATATGATGCTCCCTGCCTTTATAATTAACAGGCTTAAAAGGACTGCCTGTGGCCACAATGGCCCGGCCCTCTGACCAGTTAATGGCATCTTCTGCCGTGCATTCGGAATTTGCCGTGGGATTGGAGAGTGGAAAGACCATCGGCCTCTCATTGACTTTGGCCATGGCCTCGACCACGACCTTTGTAAACAGACCCGGTGTCCCTGATGATCCCAACAGGATGGTGGGCCTGACGTTTAAAATTGTCTCTCTGAGACTTATTTGTGATCGATCGGCGCATTTGTAGGATTCGAGCTCGGAGACATCCCGTGCGTATGTTGCCTTGAAATCCTCGAGGTTTGAACGTTCCTTTGTGACCAACCCACGGCTGTCGGTCATCCAGATACGCTTGATGGCATCTGTCTGGCTCAACCCACAATTGACAAGCGCGCTGGTGAATAGCTCGGCAATCCCCTGTGCAGACGCCCCTGCCCCTGCAATAACGAGTCGCTGGTCTTGGAGAGATTGTTTGGTGATTTTTAATCCGGAGAGAATCCCTGCCAGAACGACCGATGCTGTTCCCTGAATGTCGTCGTTAAATGTACACAGTTTGTCTTTAAAGCGATGCAGCTGCTTAATGGCATTTCCCTTTAAAAAATCCTCCCACTGGACAAGGATGTTGGGATAAATTTTTTGCACGGCCTCGATGAATTTGTCGATGAAAAGCTGGTAATCTTCACCACGAATCCTTTTTCTTCGGAGTCCCAGATAGAGCGGGGTCTCGAGTCGTGTCTGGTTGTCTGTGCCCACATCGAGAACAACCGGCATGGTATCGTAGGGAGGGACCCCCGCACACAGACTGTACAGACAAAGTTTGCCCATTGAAATACCAATCCCCCCCACGCCCTGGTCTCCAAGTCCCAGGATTCTCTCTCCGTCTGTGACCACCATAATGGTGGGATCTTTGCAGGGATAATTTGAAAGGACTTTTTCGAGCTGATTGATGTGATCGTAACTGACGTAAAGCCCCCTTGGTTTTCGATAGATAAAGGAAAATTTTTGGCAGACGTCTCCAATGGTGGGGGTGTAAACAATGGGCATCATCTCATCGATGTGCTCGACCAGCAGACGGTAAAACAGGGTCCGGTTTCTGTCCTGCAGACTGGTCAGATTAATATTTTTTTCCAGCGGGGTCTGGCACTGTAAAAAGCTCTCATAACTGCGTTGCAACTGCTCTTCCATGGTGCTGACATGGGGGGGCAGCAGGCCGTGCAGACCAAGCCTGTCGCGCTCTTCATTGGTAAAGGCCGTCCCCTTGTTGGTCCAGGGATCCGTGAGCAGGGCGGCCCCTTTCTCTGTGACACCCATGTATTTTTGTCCGGTTTTAACATCTTTTTTTATTGTAAATATCATTTTTATTTTCTCAACCTGCCATAAATAAAAGAATGATTCCTGTTACCGGTCATTCTTTAAAGTATATCAGGTAAAGAACTCATGGTCGATTCCACAAGTCACTCGCCTTGTTTTTGAACGTTACTCACGTTACTCATTTGTTATCTCGTGTGATCCATTCTTGACCCTACTGAAAGCACGGGCCCATATAAAAATGTACCAGTGTGACCGAATATCCCGTAAATAATGACATAGTCAAGATTTCAGGTGCTCACAACAGGGCTTCGTAGTTCGGGAGCATAACTCGCCACATTCATTTAAATTCAATTAAAAACTGACAAATGTTTTGTCTTGTAGCAGGCAATCCGTAAAATGGGGTGTTTTTTTTGGGAGAATCATGACCACATCCTTAACACGTAGGGTTTTCAGCTATGGGCCGGTGGTTCCAGTCCGCCATTGGCGGCTCATTCTGTTTTAGACTCGACAGCCCCCCTTCCCAGGGCTTCGTAGGCAAATTTTTTTGATATTTCCAAAAATAGAAGATGGGGGCTGTGATTTTAGGTTATTTTGATGAGTCCATGAGATTGGGGGGGGTTGGTGAAACCCGGAGGGTTTTTTTAGCGA